>PAND01000012.1 GCA_002707525.1 Flavobacteriales bacterium | reverse complement strand
GGCCAATTCCGGATGAACATCGACATCTATCCAGTGTGCATCGCCGCCCGATTTGTAGTTAATCCCAAAAGGAAGAATGACGTGTTCAAACTCTAACCCTTTACTTTTATGTATGGTCATAACCTGAACGGCAGGTTCATCTTGAGGAGCAGGAACATTGCGTTTTTTAGCTTCAGCCTCCCACCATGAAGGTAAGGTGGCGAAGGAACCTTCTCTGGTTTGAAACCCATAGAGCAGATCCAGACAGCTGTCCACCATGGCATTGGGCTCCAATAAGAGGCCAAAGGTTTCAAAAACGCGTGCCCCGAAAGTATATAACGACTCTTGTTGGCTAAATAATTCTTGGAGGCCCTGATATAGGCCGCTGAGGTAAGGTATGCCTTTCGACGTGGCTTCCTGTTGGAAAACAAAAGGCTCTAATTGCCCGGGGATTTTACCAAGCTTAGTTAGTGCGTAGGCTAACGTGAATCTGCTTTCACGATCGTCAGCGTTGAGGAACAGTTTGGCGCATGACAAGAGAACGGTGCTTTCGAAAGAGTTTCCTACTACAAGACTATCTGCTGATAAGACGGGAATGCCTTCTCCCGTCAAAAAATTGGCCAATAATTTGCCCTGGGCATTTCCACGGACCAAAAGGGCGATGTCATTGTACGAATGCCCTCGCTCTAATAGGGTTTCTATACTTGATTTTACGTTAGCGCATACCGCCTCAGCATAACGTTGAGCAGTTTTTGTTTCTCCTTCGGGCACNGAGATGAACGCTACNTTNACTTCACCTTTTAAGGGGTCTTTATGAGGTATTTGTTGNAGCTGCGCACCGGTATAAGCACTCTGGTGTGCTGGAACAGTAAGTCGTTTCCCGAGGTGTTCGAAAAAGTCATTGTTAAAGTGTACAATGTTCCCGTAGGTGCGAAAGTTTTTAGGNAGTTGAACGGTCTCACGCGAGTATAATTCGTGTCCCTCCGGGTGTTGTTGAAAGCGATTGGACGGATGGACGTTATCTACCAATGCCATAAATTGTTCAGCGCGTCCGCCCCTCCAGCGGTAGATGCTTTGTTTTGCATCTCCAACTATGAGNGCACTGTTTGGATTTTCATCTTTAGTCAGCGTATGCTCAATGAGCGGGTGTAAATTATCGAATTGCATTTCAGAGGTATCCTGAAACTCATCGATATANAAATGCCAAAANTTTTCNCCCAAACGCGCATAAATAAANGCAGTAGGCTCTTTTTGAAGCTCTTCGGAAATTAATTTATTGAAGGCGCTTAATGGCATGGTNTTCTGCTCGTCCTGAAGGGCATTAAACTTATCCATCAGTGCCCGNGTCGCCGAGAGTTGCTGCAGTTTTTCGGTGGCCTGCTTTAGCAACAATAATTTGCGNTGGTTACTATCTTGAAANGCACGTGCCAATTCTAAAAAGNCCTCCCAATCCGNATCTGAACCCTTCTTTGGCTTAGTCTTAAACGCCTGAACACCTGCTTCGAGATTNTTGCTGCGNAGGTTAGACCANAGATCAACGAAGTGNTTTTTCGCTTGAGGGTAATAAGTGAANTTATCTTTTGTATATCCNTGGCTTTGCAAATGGGTAAAAGCTCGNTGTGCCAGTTTTTTACCTTCGGCTACAATGACAGAAAGTTCACCATTCAGTTCTNCTTCCAGCTCAAGCATGCGTTCCGGTCCNGGTAAATGGGCCAATTCCTTCCACGTATCCTCATTAAAGCTCTCTTTTCCTTCNCGCTTTAAATCACGATCAGGGTTNTGACTCTTTNCNCGGTTCATACGTTCCTGCATCCATGCAGCTAAGGACTCCCGTAACGCTGGCGCATCCCCGAGGCTGCTATAGAGGAGGTCCATTGCCTCTTCAATCATGCCATCGAGGTCCAGTCGTACCTCAAAATTNTCGTCGAGGTCAAGATCTCTTGTGAAGGTGCGCACTAATCGATGCGTGAACTGATCAATAGTACCAACATTTAATGTGCTGTAGTTGTGCAACATGTGGCTTGCGGCTCCAGCGGCGCGTTGCTGCAATTCCTCCGGTGAAACGCCTATTTCCTCCCATATGGGCTTGAAAAATTCACTTTGGGAAGGATGTTCTAGGCCTTTGAAGGTTAATAATTGGTCCAAAAGGCGTGCCTTCATTTCGGCAGCGGCATTGTTGGTGAAGGTAATGGCAAGGATTTTTTGGTAGGCGCCTGGCATGTTTGCGGGGCGCAGCGCATTCATCAATATGTGTTGAACGAGGCTGTAGGTTTTTCCCGACCCTGCGGACGCATCGAGCACCAGAAACGGTGCTTTTGCAGCAAGCGGTGAGACGGACTTAGAACGAACACGAGAAACCATAGGATTAATGTAAGCGTTTAAATTCATTTGGTGTCATGCCGGTCAAGTCTTTAAATATGGTGTGAAAGCTCGAATTAGAATTGAAACCTGACCTTTCTGCTAAAGCGAATAAGGTGTATTTATCGCCTTCTTCAGTAATCAATTCCTTGACCCTATCTACTCTTAAAGAGTTAATGTATCCATTAAAGTTCTTTGCAGTGGACACTTTGATTTTATTAGATAAGCACCTGTTAGATGTGCCTAAGATTCGAGACAATTCTGTTAATGTTAAATCACGAATCGTAAAAAGCTCCTGATCTATAATTGTTTTGTGGTAGGTTTCAAAATCTATCAAATCTGTACATGGAGGTTTCAGTTTATCACCAGGCGGACGATGTTTAATAAATATTTCTGTTGTTGAGTTAATGGTTTTTATCCCAATCAAAATGATCTGTCCTAATAAAGAAATATTACTCAATATAGGAGCACTTTGAAATTCGAAGAAAATCCCTGCCAGTATTGAAATATGCTGAGCCATTAGCAAGCCAATGAGCAATAGCACCCATCTCAAAGATTTATTTTTTGTGAATGAAAAATTTTCTAAAACAAGTTCTTGATAAACCCATATTGATCTTGAAATATGAAAAATTAGCACTAAGGAGCTAAAATAGCATACTAGGTAAATTACTCCGAACCCCTCCCACAAATCGAATAGATATGGGAGCACAGAGTGCAAAATACCGGCAATCAATAGGGCCCAGTATTTATTTTGAATTCTATTCAAGTTCCAATAAGCTACAAAAACAGTTATTAGAGGCAGCTGCAGTGAAAGATCTAGGTTAACATCGCCTAAACTAACCGTTCCCAACACACACAGCAGATATGCAACAATAATTAACGAGGGAACTCTGTTTTGGCTTCTTGAAAACAAAACAAAACAAATGGTTGTAATGGCGGAATTAACGATGAAAGTCTCGAGCAGCTCGTTCACAGAAAAATAACTTGATTTAATTATAAATTCAAGGTTTGACACCAATCTCTGAGTGCTTGACGATCGGCATTAGAAATTGAGCTATGGTCAAAGTCGGTAGCGTTTTCAAACGGCGGGGGCATCACCAATTCATCGAGCGGGTAGTTTTCGAAGTGTTGCGTACACTGAGGCCTATGGCACGATGTACACGAGTTTTGTATAGATGTAGTGTGTGGTTGTGAAAACTCTTGGCCGATTATAGAGTACGGACCGTTACCGGTCATTGGAACCAACAGTTCAGAGGTGTCGTTTGGATTTTTTAGTTGATCAACTGCTGGAGTATGCAAGAATGGACTTGCCATGTGACAGTTCTGACAATTATCCTGTGCTACTATAGAGGGAGACATCCAGCCATCATTATAGTTGGCGTCATTAACGCCAGGAGGGTTGTTGTTGTCTTGTCCATCAAGTATGGAGAAGAAGCAGGTTTCNCCGGTGGAATATTTGTGCCCAATAACCCCTAAGCCCCCGTCTCTACAAAAGGTGATAAAAACAACATCGCTNTTTTCNGATCCNTCNGNATTNAGCCCAGAATAACGNCCNACTTTATTNCCTGTTTGACAAGCCAAGCCGAATGCCCAGGGACAATCACAATCGTCCGGATTGGTGCTTCCATTGCCGCCCTCTGCGGTTGGCCCAAAAGTTACCGCGGTTCCGTTTTTGGTGGTCGGCACTTCAATGGCATCAGCACAACTAAAATTGGGCAGAGGCCCCAAGACATCTTGACAAGCATAGGCGTGATCAAGGGCGGTTCTATTGCTTGAAGTATCTCTCTTACAAGAGAAAGTATTTATAAGACAGAAGACAAACAATACAATGAAAAATGGAAATTTAAATTTCATTAAATTTTGCGGTTGAAATGTTATAACGGCAAGAACCAAAATTCATTTCATAAAATAGCGGTATATGTTGGCGCGTTTATCCAAAGACTCTTAATTGGACAAATTAGTCCATTGTATAAAACTTACCTAAGTGCGCTGAATAGTTTAGATTTACCAAAAATTAAAAACCCTATTCATTATGGCATTTGAATTACCACAATTGGGGTACGCACATGATGCGCTAGAGCCGCATTTTGATGCTCGTACCATGGAAATCCACCACGGGAAACACCACGCAGGATATACTTCTAAGCTCAATGCGGCTGTTGAAGGAACAGATATGGAAGGCAAGTCTATTGAAGAGTTGCTCGCAGATCATTCGGACAATGCCGCCATTCGCAATAACGGCGGCGGCTACTACAACCACTGCTTGTTCTGGGAAGTACTTTCTCCAAATGGCGGCGGCGCTCCATCAGGAGATTTAGCAGCTGCTATTGAAGAAGCATTCGGTTCGTTGGAAGGCTTGAAAGAAAAATTCAATGCTGCTGCTGCAACGCGCTTTGGGTCAGGTTGGGCTTGGTTGTGTGTTAAAGACGGTAAGTTGGAAGTATGTTCTTCTGCAAACCAGGACAACACATTGATGCCAGGCGTTGGCTGCGGCGGTCACCCAATCATGGGACTGGACGTTTGGGAGCACGCATACTACTTGAACTATCAGAACCGACGTCCAGATTATATAGCAGCATTTTGGAATGTTGTAAACTGGGGCGCAGTTGCTGATAAATATGCTGCAGGAAAATAAATTTCAAAGCTGATTTTGAAATAAAAAGCCCGAGCGTGAGCTCGGGCTTTTTTAATGATGAGGTTGCTATTATATGGTGCCTTCTACCTTTTTAACTGCACGTTTGATATCGAAATAAAATCGACCACCAACACCAAAGTTTACCACAAGGTTAGGCGACGGAATAACTGCAATACCTGGTGAGAATTCGAAAAAGACATCTGCGGGGAAATCTTTGAATTGATAGGACACTCCTAGTGGAACTCTCACATAAATCTGGCTTTCGTTCTCATAACTTTTAACATGCGCACCAAGACCATAATAAAGCGGGATGGAGCCTTTGTTTGCACTTATAAACTCGTAGTCGTGAAGAAGAAAGTCCACCCCCAAGTTGATTCCTGAATTTCCTGTGGTGCTATAGCCTAATGTGTATTGAAAAGCGTGAGTAGCGCTATTGAACTTTTTTATGCTAAAGCCGCTTGGTTCACCTACCGCAAGTCCAACGCCATATAACCCTTTGAAATCCTGTGCGCTCGTTGATAGGGCAGTGAAAAGAGCCAATAAAAAAATGAGTTGTTTCATTTGCTTGAGTTAAAGGTGTCTGTTTTTAAATCTGATCCGTTCCACTTTGCAAAAGAATCTATGCTAATCCAGTCCCCTAATACAACGTATCTTGATTCAATATTAGTACTGTTTTTTCGAGTATGTTGTAGCGGTATATCTTTAAGGTGATGGCGATGTCCATAGATAAAGTAATCTATATTCACGTTTTCTAGAATAGCCAAACTGTGTTTAAGGAGCCGTTCCTTCGTTCCTAGAAACTTATGGTCATCTTCCGTTTGCGAATCGCGAGAAGCGCGAGACATTTTAGCAGCAAAACCAACACCGAAATTGGGATGAAGTCGTTGATAAAGCCATTGACAAACCTTGTTTGTAAATACGCGTTTAAGGAACTTGTACTTGACGTCGCCAGGCCCAAGACCGTCTCCATGTGCTATGTAAAATCGCTTAGACCCTAGAGTAACTTCAATAGGTTGATGGTGAATAGTTGCTCCAAGCTCTTCCACCAGATAATCACTAATCCACAAATCGTGATTGCCGGTAAAAACATGCAAATCAAGTCCGTTATCTACAAGTTGCGCAAGCCTTCCTAACAATCTACTGTGACCCCGAGGCACAACGTGCTTGTATTCAAACCAAAAATCAAAGAGATCTCCTACGATGTATAGCGTCTTACAATCGGATTCAATGGTATCTAAAAAGCGAATCACTTTACGTTCACGACTCTGGCTTTCCGCAATTGTTGGCGCGCCAAGATGAATGTCTGAAATGAAGTATGTGTTTTCCTTCATGCGTTGCAAGTTACATTCTTCTTAGAAGATATTCATAAGTACGTTGCGTATATGAAGACAAAGGTTTAGCTTTGCCTAAATTTATTTATAGGCCAGGTGAATAATCATACAGAAAGTGAGGAAAACTATATTAAAGCCCTTTACCACCTTGGCGGCGATGATGTTGTTGCCAGCGGCGCTCTAGCAAATCGAGTGGGCGCAAAAGGCCCTTCTGCAACACAAGCGGTAAGGCGACTTGCCTCTAAAGGTCTTGTTGAGGTAATTCCTTACAAAGGGGTCAAGCTAACTCTAGACGGCCTAACCTTGGCCAAACATATATTGCGCAAGCATAGATTATGGGAGACGTTTTTGGTTGAAAAGCTTGGTTTTGGTTGGGAAGAAGTTCATCCGCTTGCTGAACAGCTTGAACATATTCAAAGTCATGAATTGGTTGAAAAGTTAGCAGAGTATTTGGACTCACCTGTTCACGATCCCCATGGAGACCCCATTCCTCAAGCGGACGGTAAAATACCGCCTGCCATAGGAAAACCACTGCAGCAATTTTCAGAGGGAAGCACCTTGAAAGTGGTTCGTGTGGAAGATGCAGGAACAGACTTTTTCACCCAGTTGGACCATTTAGAAATCAGCCTGGGTAAAGAATATACCCTAATCTCTATCTCTAGCTTTGATTCAAGTATTCAGCTTAACACAGAAAGTGGCGAATCTTTTTGGCTAAGTCACAGCATGTCCTCAAACATATACGCAATAGCCCTATGAAAACCCTAATCAAACTTCTTTTACCAATAGCCCTGTTTGTTTCTTGCGAAGAGCAAAAGGCTGTACAGGTTTTGGCCACTACCTCAGTGGTTGCGGATGCAGCTCGCCAGTTGCTCCCTCCAGAAGTGGAAGTGACCGCTTTAATGCAGAGCAATATAGATCCCCATTCTTATAAGCCTGTAGAAAGGGATGTGCATAAAATTCATAGTGCAAAAATAGTCTTGCACAACGGCCTTCATCTTGAGGGAAAAATGACTGAAATTTTGGAGAAAGTGTCTTTGGATAAACCCGTATATGCCATGAGTGATCCGCTGAAGAGTTCAGAATTAATACGCGTGGGCCCTAATGTTTTTGATCCACACATTTGGTTCGACCTTAAACTTTGGGAGAGTTGTGCAAAGGGGTTGGCAATTTTTTTAATGGAACAATTTCCAGAGCACAGGGCAGAAATTCAAAAAAGAAGTAATGCGTACAGCGCCAAGCTGCTAAACACCCATAATAGTTTTTATCAAAAAACGAATGAGGTGCCGGATTCTTTAAGGGCTATGATTACCGCACATGACGCGTTCTCCTATTTTGGGAAGGCCTATGGCATTGAAGTTAAGGGCCTTCAAGGTATTAGTACCGCGGCAGAATTTGGCGTTAAGGACATGAGCAGTGCCGCCAACTTTATTCTTGAGACGGGCCTAAATACAGTATTCACTGAAACATCAGTGAACTCAAAAAGTATTGAAGCATTGAAGGAAGCTGTAGAACAGAAAGGAGGAGCGGTTAGACTAGGTAAGCCTCTTTATTCAGACGCTCTTGGCGAGAAGGGTACGCCGGAAGCATCATTAATAGGTGCCTTTGAATTTAACACTACTCAAATTTTAAACTCTTGGAAATAATGGAAAAGAGCATTGAAGTACATAACCTTACGGTTAGCTATCAAAGTAAACCTGTTTTGTGGGATGTTGATTTTTCGCTGCCTACAGGTAAAATAATAGGAATTGTTGGTCCAAATGGATCGGGCAAAACCACCATGCTAAAGACCATAATGGGGCTCATGAAGCCCGACAGCGGCTACACAGAGATCTTTGGACAGCCATTGGATAAAGTGCGATCCCGTGTGAGTTATGTTCCTCAACGCGAGAGTGTGGATTGGGATTTTCCTGCAGACGTCATGGACGTGGTGTTGATGGGAAGGTATAGAAAGAATAACCTTTTTAGAAGGATATCAAAGGAAGACAGGAGAATAGCTACCGAAGCACTGGAAAAAGTAAATCTCTTAGAGTTTGCACACAGACAAATCTCTCAGCTTTCAGGAGGACAGCAACAGCGTGTTTTTATAGCTAGGTCACTAGCGCAAAAGGCAGATGTATATTTAATGGACGAACCCTTTGTGGGTGTTGATGCCGCCACTGAAGATGCAATCTTGCAATTATTACAAGAGATGAAGAATCAGGGCAAGACAGTTGTGATTGTCCATCACGACTTACAAACAGCAAACGAATATTTTGACCATATAGTCCTATTGAACACAAGGCTTGTCGCCGCAGGTCCCAAGGATGAAGTCTTTACAAAAGAGCTGTTACAAGAAGCATATGGCGGGCGTCTCACCGTGCTATCTAAACTTGGAGATTTGATTAGCAATGAAGAGTTCCCTTTACGTGAACCAGAATTCAAGGAAAACAAACCAGAGAAGGAATAAATGGATCCAGTTTTCCTAAAGGTTTTAGTGGGGACCACCCTTCTGGCAGCTTCTTCTTCTGTTGTTGGAGCATTCAGTTATCTCAAGGGACAAAGCTTGGTTGGAGACGCAATAGCTCACGCTTTGTTGCCTGGAGTCGTCCTTGCTTTTATACTTGGCGGGGTTAGGAGTCCTAGTTTGCTGATTTTCGGAGCACTCATTAGCGGATTACTAGCGCATTATGGAATAGGATACATAGCAAATAAAACCAAGCTTAAAAGCGACACTGCGGTGAGTTTGGTGCTTTCTACTTTTTTTGGTTTTGGCATAATGCTGATGTCCTACATTCAGCGCACGGGCCAAGGTCAGCAGGCGGGGCTTGAGCGTTTTCTATTGGGCAAAGCCGCCGCAATAACCATGCAAGATGTTTACGTTTTTTCTACACTTGCAATTGTGCTAATTATTGGTGTAAGCCTGTTTTACAAAGGTTTCCAGCTTATGACATTTAACGAAGATTTTGCTCATGCTATAGGATTGCCTATGCCGTTAATTCGTTTTACGTTTACCGTTCTTACAGTCCTGGCAATTACAATCGGAATTCAGACGGTAGGAGTAGTTTTGATGGCGGCCCTGCTTATAACACCTTCGGCTGCCGCAAGAGTTTGGACAAATAGTCTTCCGACCATGCTAGCTCTTGCCGCTTTTTTTGCAGGGATTTCTGCTGTTTTTGGCACCTATATCTCTAGTCTAATTCCTAAGATGCCTACAGGGCCTTGGGTTGTTTTAATATTGTCTTTTTTTGGCTTTTCATCATTACTTTTTGCGCCCAAAAAAGGGTGGTTTTCTAAACGCAGAAGGGCTAGGATAAACCAACGAAAAACGATTCGTGAAAACGTTCTTAAGTTGCTATTTCAGCAAGAAGAACAGAACGGAATGCCGAGCGTGTTATCCGTTGTGGAAATATTAAGAATAAGAGCAATGCCATCAGATAGCTTGACAACAACAATAAAGGGGTTAAAAAAACGCATGTTAATTGTTGATTATGGGGATCGTTACGCCCTGACAGAGCTCGGTCGAAGCGAAGGAAGAAGAGTTGTACGTCTTCATAGACTATGGGAATTGTACCTTACAGAACGTCTTGGAATGGCTGCGGATCACATTCATCCCCAAGCAGAAACCATGGAGCACGTGATTACCCCGGAAATAGAAGAATTATTAGTTAAAGAATTGGGGAATCCCGAAGTGGATCCCCATCAAAGTCCAATACCGTATGAAGAAGATTAGCATTTTGATTTTAACGGCATCATCTTTTTGGGGCATGGCTCAGGAGCGCCCTGAGACGAATGAAATTGCGGACCCCACAGGGCCGCATACCCCAGTGATGAAAATGTCTCCAATAGCGACCGACCGCCCAGACATTACAGAGAGCGCATTTATCACCCCTGTAGGCTGGTTTCAGTATGAAGGAGGGTATCAGTATTCACATAGCGAAAGCCTCTTGACTGGGGGTAAAATTATAGACATTCATCAGGTTGAGCAGGTGTTGCGGTTTGGTATAAACAGACGATTTGAGGTTCGTAGTGTAATTAATTCGAATACGGAAAGAGTTTATAATCCATCACCTTGTGTTGATACATATCGAAACACAGGAGTTAGTCCACTGACCATTGGCTTTAAGTATAATTTGTTGGAAGAAAGCGATAGAACGCCACAGACAACGTGGCTTAGTCACGTGAGTTTACCTCAGGTGGCCTTTGGCGATTATCGCGCAGTCACTCAAGCGAATACTGTATTTCACGAACAGCGATTAATGCTAGAAAAAGGCATCACCTCTAAGTTCGGCCTTGCAACCAATATTGGTGTTTCTGGCGCTTTAAACGGAACTAGTGGCTATATCAACGAGGGAATGTTTTCATTAGCTGCAGGCTATGATCTTGGAAACGATTGGGGAGTATACTTGGAATATTTTACCAACTGGGAGTTGGTACAAATGCAACTTTTTCATACTCCATTCATAGACGGCGGCATCACCAAACTTCTATCCAATGATTTGCAGCTTGATATTTATGCAGGGTATGATATATCAGAAATAACAGGCACACGCAACGCAACTACGGGCTTCATTGCCGGGGCAGGCATTAGTTATCGACTCCCTTTGGCCGAGCGTTTAAGTAGGTGAGCCCATCATTATCCATAGTACTTGTAGCGTCTTTGATCGCTGTTTCATGCGCGTTGCTTGGAGTATTTCTAGTTCTGCGCAAGATGACTATGGTTGGTGATGCTATATCGCATGCGGTTTTACCGGGAATAGCAATTGCGTATTGGCTTAGCCAAAGCAGAGCGAGCCTATGGATGTTTCTCGGAGCAGCTATAGTGGGTGTTGGTGCGACAGTAATTATCGAGATGCTAAGAAAAAAACTTCGCGTGCAGAGTGATGCGAGTATTGGGATGACTTTTACCACCCTTTTTGCCTTAGGTGTAGTCCTTATTACTTTTTGGAGTGACAGCGTAGATTTGGACCAAGAGTGTGTTCTTTATGGAGAAATAGCATTTGTACCTTTTAACCTATGGATATTGGACGGAGTCTCCTATGGGCCTATTGCGCTTTGGTCTTCAGGCATCCTTTTTTTTGCCGTTCTGCTCTATGTTATAATTGGATATAAGGGGCTTAAGATGACTAGTTTTAATGAAGACTTTGCTATGGTTCTTGGGATTTCAGCGGGGCTCTGGAATTTAAGTTTAATGTCTATGGTAAGCCTTGCAACGGTAGTTAGCTTTGAAAGCGTAGGAGCTATTCTGGTTGTAGCGTTATTGGTAGCTCCTGCTGCAAGCGCGTATTTGTTTGTAAGAAAATTGAAGTTGTTGCTAGTTTTAAGTGCGGTTTTTGGATTAATTGGTGCCTTTGGTGGATATGGACTCAGCAGGCTCCTTCAAACAAGTATAGCCGGGTCTATTACAACGGTTTTGGGGGCGCTATTTTTAATCTCGTTGTCACTTCAAACAATTACGAATAATAAAAAGTCTGTTCATGCACTGGAAACTTAAGCTGTTCGAAGATCTAACTAATCTAGAGCTATACGGTATACTTCGGTTACGTTCGGAAGTGTTTGTTGTAGAGCAAGACTGCGTATACTTAGATGCAGACGGTTATGATGACAAATGCCTTCATTTGTGGGCAGAGCAAAACGGTGAATTTGTGGCATGTACACGAATCATTCCTCCTGGAATATATTACAACGAAGCTTCTATAGGAAGGGTTATTGTGGCAAAATCAATGCGCGGAGGTGTGTTAGGCAAAGAGCTAATGCGTCGTTCTGAAGAAGCGTTGTATGCTTTGGATCATACTGGGACGATTAAAATAATGGCTCAGTCTTACCTTTTAAATTGGTATAAATCTCAGGGTTACGAGAGCCAGGGAGAAGATTTTCTTGAAGACGGCATTCCTCACCGCATCATGATAAAAGAGTCTTAAATCCCAAGTTGGACAAATGTCTATAAGAGATTAGCGAATCTTTTTGCAAAAGAGTCTATATTTTACAATATCTAGTTTATCTTAGGTTGGTAATCAATTTGCAGAACCTATCACGTGTAACGAAGCGTTTGTTTATCAATTCGTAGATGTTATTAAACCGCCAAGAAGATTCTGTATAAGCGATTATTATAAAATATGAGTTATCATATTTTGATGTGTTAGTTGGAATGCCCTGAGCCTCGTGCTTGGGGCATTTTTATTCCTTAAATTCGTTAGCATGAATACAGCTAAAGCAGACGGAGCAATCTCTTTGAAAGAGAGCATGCTTGAGGTTGAAGGATGGGCCTCTGAACTTTATCAGCATAACTTTAACGATTTTCTTGACAGTCAGCCGTTCGTCTTAGGAACATTAATGGAAGCAGACGGGGGCATGGATGAAGGCGCTCACTCCTGGATGCTCAAGGCCATCCTTGTTTTAAAGTGGTCTTTTCAGAAGATGGGGTGGCGCGCTACCATGTTAAGTGAGGAAAAGTGGGCCGGAATCATTGAATCAAGAATGGAGGTTTATGAAAGTTTCCAGGAAGAAAACGGGCTGGACCTTGAATCTCTTATTAAAATAAGCAGCTCTCCCAACACGCTTAGCGAACTCTATCTATATGTTGCTGAAAACAATGCCATGAGCAATGAGGCGGCCGGGAATATTTTATTTCTTTTAGACTGTGCAGTAGAGGCCATGGAAATGGCTGTGCTTCAAGACAAGACAGAAAGCGACGCTTAATGGAAAAATCAAGACAAATCGTAAACCACATGATGAAAAATGACGCGTTCAGTCAGTGGTTAGGCATTCAGGTGGTGTCAAATAAGGCAGGTTCGGCAGTGCTTGAGATGACTGTACGCAATGAAATGATTAACGGGTTTAATATTGCCCACGGCGGAATTACGTATTCCTTGGCAGACTCTGCTCTTGCCTTTGCTTCCAACGGAGGCGGCAAACAGAGTTTATCTATTGAGACGAGTATTCATCACATTGAAAAAGTGCTGGCCGGTGATGTCATAAGGGCGAGTGCATCGCTTATAAGCGAAACACATAAAACAGCTATTTATCAAATAGACATTACCAATACTTCAGGTGAACGAGTGGCGTGGTTTAAGGGAACGGTATATCGTACGTCCAAAGAATGGAACCTATGAAAGAAACCTATATTGTAGACGGTGTGAGAACACCTATTGGAAAATTTAAAGGCACCCTCGCGGCGATTCGCACGGATGATTTGGCGGCTATGACAATTGCCAAACTCATGGATAAGAACCCAGATTTGGATGGCTCTGCTATTGACGATGTTATTCTGGGCTGTGCGAATCAAGCAGGTGAGGACAATCGTAATGTTGCTCGCATGGCGGCGCTTCTTGCAGGGCTCCCTTGGAGTGTGCCGGGTGAAACGGTAAATCGCCTATGCGCATCAGGAATGAGTGCGGTTATTCATGCTCATCGCGCAATAAAGGCAGGGGACGGAGATCTTTTCATCGCCGGAGGCGTAGAAAACATGAGTAGAGGGCCCTATGTGATTTCCAAGTCACAAAGTGCGTATGGAACAGATAGTAAAATGTACGATAGCTCATTCGGGTGGCGTTTTGTCAATCCAAAAATGAAAGCACTTTACGGTACACACGCCATGGGTGAAACAGCAGAAAACCTGGTCGAGCAATTTGGTATTAGCCGCGAAGATCAAGATGCTTTTGCATTATGGTCACAGCAGAAAGCCACACGCGCCAATGAAACGGGAAGACTTGACCTTGAAAGAATGGAGGTTGAAATACCTCAACGCAAGAAGGACCCAATAATTTTTGCGGAAGATGAATTTGTGAAGCCTAACACCACAAAGGAAGGATTGGCAGGTTTGCGTGCTGCATTTAAAAAAGACGGTTCTGTAACAGCTGGAAACAGTTCAGGTCTTAATGACGGATCGGTAGCTTTATTGATTGCTAGCGGCGACGCTGTTAAGAAACATCAACTAAAGCCTTTAGCGCGAGTTGTTGGCTCTGCGGTTGCTGGTGTTGAGCCGCGTATAATGGGTATTGGTCCTGTGGAAGCCTCAAAGAAGGCGCTATACAAAGTCGGCCTCACCTTGGATGATATGGATATTATTGAACTCAATGAGGCTTTTGCTGCACAAGTGTTGGCTTGTACACGAGAGCTGGGCTTGGCTGATAATGACAGCCGTATTAACCCAAACGGAGGTGCGATCGCTTTAGGGCACCCTCTTGGAGTAACAGGCGGACGAATATTACACTCTGCAGCGTTGGAGCTACGGGCCTCAGGAAAGAAATATGCCTTGGTCAGCATGTGTATAGGTGTAGGACAAGGCTACGCTACTATTTTAGAACGCGTTTAAGATGGCTATTTACCAATTCCTTGAATTTATTCCGGTCGTTCACTCGTCGGCGTTTGTCCATCCCCAAGCCAATATAACTGGAGACGTAATTGTTGGTGCTGATTGTTATGTTGGTCCTGGAGCGGTGTTGCGTGGAGATTGGGGAAGAATTGTTTTAGAGGAAGGCGTGAACGTACAAGAGAATTGCACGGTACATATGTTTCCAAAAACGGAGACTCGACTAAAGAAAATGGCGCACGTGGGTCACGGAGCTATTATTCACGGTGGAACCTTGGGCGAGAACGTGCTTATAGGAATGAACGCTGTAGTCATGGACAATGTTGTTATTGGCGAAGGTTCTATAGTTGGCGCATTGTCTTTTGTGCCTCAGAACACGGTGATACCTCCGCGAAGCGTTTTTGTGGGCAACCCAGGAAAAGTGGTCAAGCAGGTTAGTGATGAAATGTTAGCATGGAAAACAGAGGGAACAAAGTTATATATGGAGCTTCCTAAGCAATGCCAAGATACCCTCAGAGAGGTGAAGCCACTCACCGAATTGGAACCCAACAGACCAGAACATACAGGAACCTATCAAACACATAAATAGATGAACACAGTTAAAAATTACATCCTTGGTAATTGGGAGACGGGAAGCGGTAGCGAATACACTGCCCGTCATGCCATTACGGGGGCGGAATTTGCCACGGTGAGCTCAGAAGGATTAGACTACAAGTCTATTTTAGATTATGCGCGTAGTGTTGGCGGTCCTGCCTTACGTGCAATGACCTTTCAAGAGCGTGGACGAATGCTAAAAGCGTTGGCGCTACAATTAACCTCTATTAAGCGTCAGTTTTATGATGTGAGTTGGGCCACAGGTGCTACTAAGGTTGATAGTTGGATTGACATAGAAGGAGGTATAGGCAATCTTTTTGCAAACGCGTCTCTTAGGCGGCAATTTCCAGATCTTCCCTATTATGTTGATGGTGAATTAGCACGTTTATCCAAGGAAGGTACCTTTGTTGGGCACCACATTATGGTGCCAAGGCACGGAGTTGCAGTACACATAAACGCTTTTAATTTCCCCATTTGGGGAATGCTAGAGAAAATAGCAGTGAATCTCATGGCAGGCGTTCCTGCTGTAGTCAAACCATCAGAATACACTTCCTATCTAACGGAAGTTATGGTAAAAGCCATAATAGAGAGCAAGATATTACCAGAAGGCTCCTTGCAATTAGTGAGCGGCAAAGGTCGGGGAATTCTAGAACACGTTGATTTTCAAGATATAATTACGTTCACTGGTTCTGCAGCTACAGGTCAAAGTCTAAGGGGCCTTCCCCACTTGAATGAGCGCTCGGTGCCGTTTAATTTGGAGGCAGACAGCCTCAATGCAGCGGTGATGGGACCAGATGTGAAGCCAGAGGACCCTGAATTTGCGCTTTTTGTGCGCGAACTAGCCAATGAAATGACGGTGAAGTCGGGTCAAAAATGTACAGCTATCCGGCGTGCAATGGTTCCTGAACACCTTCTTTCGTCTGTACAGCAAGCTGTTATTTCTCGATTACAAAAAACAGTTATAGGTGACCCGCAGGCCGAAGGTGTACGGATGGGCGCATTGGCGACACATGATCAGGTTGGACGCGTTGAGGCTGAAATGAATAAGTTGATGGCGGAACAGGAGTTGGTATTCAACCCAGAACTAAACCTTGTTGGAGCCACTGGGTCCGGTGCCTTTTACAGCCCAAAGCTTTTCGTGAATTCGGACCCGTTTAGCAACACCAAGGTGCACGAAATAGAGCCTTTTGGTCCTGTGAGCACATTGATGCCCTATAAAACAATAGATGAAGCCGTTCAATTGACAGCAATGGGTCGTGGTTCTCTGGTCACCTCTTTTGTGAGCAAGAACACCTCTGATATTGTAGCATTTACTTCGGAAGCCGCCGCCTACAATGGACGTATCCATATCATCAACGAAAAGATGGCCAAAGAAAGTACCGGTCACGGTTCGCCGATGCCATTGATGAAGCACGGTGGTCCTGGACGTGCCGGTGGCGGTGAAGAGATGGGAGGTAAGCGCGGCATTTTGCACTATTTACACCGAACAGCTATACAGGGTCATCCAGATGATATCACAGCTATAACTCAACAATACCAGCCTGGGGCGTCTCGCTCAGAGGCTATGCCGCATGTTTTCCGTCAGCATTTTGAAGAATTGGAAGTGGGGGCCACAGTGTATACAGCGAAACACACGGTGACAGAGACGGACATTACAAATTTCGCGAATGTTAGCGGCGACAATTTCTACGCTCATATGGACGCAACCAGTCTTGAAGGCACCATCTTTGAAGGCCGGGTCGCACACGGATATTTCATCTTGAGTAAGGCGGCTGGATTGTTTGTGGAAGCAAAAAAAGGCCCGGTATTATTGAACTATGGAATTGACGAATGCCGATTCACCAAACCTGTTTACCCAGGCACAACCATTGGCGTAAAATTGACCGTTAAGGAAAAGATTGACCAAGAAAAACGGAGTGAAGATGATGTGGCCAAAGGGATAGTGAAATATTATGTTGAGGTTTATGACAACGAGGACGAGGTTGTTGCAGTCACGACCATTTTGACCATGGTAAAGAAGTTAGACCAGAGCTAATGAATTTTGAGCGGTTCCCAGGCGCACAGTACGCCAATATATTCAGCTATTGGCAGAAGAGTATGGAGGCAGTAAATGAATGGCGCGCTAACCCCCGCCACAAAGTCGCTATAAACAGCGGAAGGCAATGGTATTCAACTTACCACAGCATGCTTGTAAAAATTGAATATTCCAGAGAATACAACACCCAAATACTGTAACCTATGAATGAAGCAGTACACCAAGGCGGCGTCAACGTCAATATTGATAACCGCGGTTTAGCAACAGTTGAATTTTTTCACCCACTGTCCAATTCTTTGCCGGGCAAGGTCCTGGCACAATTGGCGAATACAATCACAGAATTGGGTGAAAACGGCGCTGTCAAAATCATTGTTTTAAAGAGCGCGGGTGATCGCGCCTTTTGTGCCGGAGCTAGTTTTGATGAGCTCATTTCTATAGAGGACTTGGAAACAGGAAACGTGTTCTTTGGCGGATTTGCTAATGTGATAAACGCCATGCGCAAATGCCCTAAGTTAATTATTGGACGCGTTCAAGGAAAAGCAGTAGGCGGTGGCGTGGGCCTTGCGTCTTCTGTGGACTATTGTTATGCAACCACACACGCGGCAGTGAAGCTGAGTGAATTAGCTGTAGGGATTGGTCCTTTTGTTGTAGGCCCGGCTGTGGAACGAAAACTTGGATTAGCTGGAATGTCCGATTTGGCAATCAATGCAACCGAGTGGCGCAGTGCGGATTGGGCTTGTCAGCGAGGCTTATACAATGATATTTTTGCCACTGTAGAGGAAATGGATACCGCCATTGATGAATTAGTTAATAGGTTGTCCACCAAGTCTGTTCCGGCCATGCAAGGCTTAAAGAAGGTGTTTTGGGAAGGAACAGAACATTGGGATGAGTTACTTGCTAAGCGTGCAGCCATTAGCGGAGCGTTGATTTTAAGTAAAGAAGCCAAGGATGCCATCAATGCATTTAAGAAGAAGTAAAAAAGAACGTCTTTCATGAAAAATGTGCGCATCCACTTCCTTGCGTTTATACTCTTTTCAAATACCGCTGTTTTAGCTCAAAAATCGGACACTACTTACGCCTTTGTTCGGACAGCTATTTATAGTGCCTCAGGAGCGTTTACGGAACTTAACAATTGGAATGCTGGAGGGGAAAACAGTTCCAACATGAGCTTATTGATCAGAGAGAATTGGGCAAGAAAAGGCTCAAATTGGACTACGGTTCATCTGCTGGAGGGGAATTACGGGGTGAGCCGACAAGCCGGTCTATTAACTAAAAACGCAGACAAGGTAGAGTTTACCGCTACTGTAACAGGGTCGCCAAAAACTTCTGAATGGAACTTTTCAAGTCAGATGAATTTGCGTTCACAGTTTTCTCTAGGTTATGCCGCCGGCGACACATCATTTACTCCGATTTCCTCTTTTGGTGCGCCGGTTTATGGTCAGTTTTCTCTAGGACTTGGAAATACTTCTTATGATTATTGGCAGGTATATGTGTCTCCATTGGCAGGAAAAAGCACAGCAGTCTGGGATGAAGACCTACGCAATAAAGGCGCTTTTGGTGTGGATTCGGGTGCTGTTTGGCGATTGGAAGCCGGTGCAAAAATCACACTAAACTATACACAGTCCGTTACAGATCACTTGAGCATAACGGCTAAATCAGACATCTTTTACAACTATGCCGCTTCCATCTTGGAGACAGATGTTGCGGTAGATGTAATAGCTCTTTATAAGATAAAAGAAGCCTTTTCAATCAACGCCCATGTGCAATTTAATCGTGATTTAGATCAGATAGACGCATGGCAGCGTAGGTCTGTTTTGGGTGTAGGTCTTGCCTATACGATTAAATAGATCGTCACCTTCTGAGTCTTCGTTCTCTTCTCCACAGAATAAAGAAAAGAAGTATTAAGCCGGGCTGTAATACCACAAAAACAAGAATATTCGCTACGTAGTAGCCGTAGCCGAATTCACCCGGTGACCCTCCAATTACTTGAAGGATGTAGACGCACCTCATAAACAGGTCTGTTATAAANTCTTCCATGNAATACTAACGCGTTTATTTACGAAANGGTATTCCACTGTTCAATNGCATGAAACACTGGGCACAGTTTTTCCGAAGAAGGAGATAGAGCATATTCAACTCTTCGCGGAACCTCGTTATATTCAGTTCTAACTAGTAAACCGTCTGCTTCAAGTTCTCTCAGCTGCTGTGTTAACACTTTACGCGAAATNCCTTCTGTAAGAAGATGAGGTTTACCGAACCTATTGTTACCGTTCTTCCTCAACGTATTGATGATGGGCAGCTTCCATTTACCACCTAACATCCTGGTGAAATCCTTTACGTGACAGACGTTCTTTTCTGATTTGTAGGTTACCATATAGTAACTAGTATTTCTCTGTTACCCTTAGGTAACTTATTTCTTTTGGCAATCAACGTCAATATATTTGTTTAAACAACTAAATGATGAAAATTATGAAAAATCGTCCAATGTGTCAATGCGGCCAAACGTCTAATCCAAACGGGTATTGTGATGGATCACACGCAAATAAATGCGCTAAATGATTTCTAAGCTTTTATAGCGTGAAGAAATAATTCCTTTGGTACTTTCTTCAAACCACTCGCTGATGATATCGCTATAGATGTTTTTGAAATCGACTTTAAAAGGAATGTCACCGTTCTCCAAGCTATTTAAATCGTCATAGTCGTTAAAGATTCCGGGTTGTTTCAGGTGTTCGCCTATTATGAATACAGAATTTCCCTTTCCGTGGTCCGTGCCCTTTGACCCGTTTTCTGAAACACGCCGCCCAAATTCACTAAAGGTAAGAATGAGCGTATCCTTGAAGTGCCCGGACTTTTTAAGGCTTTCTACAAAATGATATATAGCGGATGAATATCTATCTAATAGCTGATCGTGCGACTTTCGCTGATTCACATGGGAGTCAAATCCCCTTAGAGATAAGTAATAGATTTCGGTATCTATTCCTGAGCGGATAAGTTGAGACACAGTGCTCAGCTTTTCTCCAATTTTGGTTTTTGGGAAATCTACATTATCGGTTTTAATGGTGTGCGCTTCTTTTATGTAATCGGCACTTTGATTAATGTCAATCAAGCTTTGATAGAGAAAGGAATTGTTGTCTTCGCCTACTGGAAATTTTTCGTCTTGAGCAAGAAGGTCTCCATGCTCATGAAGTATACGCTGAATACGCCCCACATTTTGAACAGCCATGCCGCTTATGCTTTCACCCTTTAGACTTCCACTCAACTGCTTATTTATCTCTAAAGCATGATGGCTCTTTTTGTCTAAAACATCAAGATAATTGCCTATCCACCCTGTTTTACTTTGCTTATTTACATCTGCACCAGAGTGCCAGATATCCATGGAGGCAAAGTGAGACCTACTCTGATTGGGATAGCCTACAGAGTTGATAATGGAAACGTAACCCTCTTTAAAAAGACGACTGAATTTTTCCATTTTTGGATTCAAACCTAATTCGTTGTCTAGACGTATAATTTCATTGGAAGGAATGGCTACGGTTGGTCTAGAACGATAATACTGATCGTTTCTAAATGGAATAACCGTGTTTAGGCCGTCGTTACCTCCCGTAAGCTGAATTACCACGAGCTTAGGCTTACGTAAATTGGAGCCCTCAAGCTTTTCGTTAAGTCCAAACAGGAAATTTGGAACAAAAGCAGATCCAACTGAGCTAAGGGCTGAATATTTTAAGAATTTTCTCCTGTCCATTTCTTAGTGCATTTGGTATTCCGGAAGACTTAGTAGATCCAAAACATANTCTTTTGATATGGCACCTTTATGTCCTTTNATTATGCTNTTGGCNACATCAGAAGCTTTATTATTAAACCANAGCTTCTCAGGTGAAACCTTCTTTGAGCTGTCTAAGAAGTAGTTCCAATCNGCTTTAAACTTTAAACGGTCCTTNAGGTANACAAANTTATTGCTNCCNGGNNNTTGNTCTAAATCNGGNTCTACTTCAAAATCNANNTCNTTGGNTCCAAANATGAGCTGTGGCAGNTGCATNCNAAGGGTNAGCGAANTGCTGTCNATCCACTCTCTTCCCATTGGCCAGCCCTTCACATTTTTGGGTTTATAAAACTCATGGTTGAGCAGCTTTTGAACNAAAAACCANTTGTTTTCTTTTGCTGCTTTAAGACGAAAGGTGCGCCCGAGACCTACGATCAATTCAATGGGAGATTTAATCAAGGCCATCTTGTTTTGGTCGGAATAAAACCACGGAACGGATATTATATATGCGAAGGTTTCTTGTAAGTCATAATTGGTACGCATTAAACAATCCCTTATTTCAAAAACGTGCTTTTCGGAAAGACGATTATTTACAAAGAAGGTATATATTTTTTCAGCCAAATAGTTTGCGCATTGGGGTTTGCTTAGAATCAATTCAACCACGTCTTCTCCCGTGTATCTTCCTGACTTACCGAATACGGTTTTCATGCCCGAATCAAATTGTTTTTCACGCAGGTAAAACGTTCCAGTGTCGTCATATTTCCAGCCGGTAAAACAGCGCGCAATTTCTTTTACATCCCGTTCCGAGTATCCGTTTCCTTCACCTAGCGTATATATCTCACAGAGCTCTCTAGCGAAATTTTCATTGGGTAAACCGGCTTTATTCTTCTTTCCGTTGAGAAAATGAAGCATGGCTGCGGATTTGCTTACGCCAAGCAATAAATCTCTAAAGTTTCCAAAAGCATGCTTGCGAATAACCTCAGAGAATAAAATGGCGTGCTTTGACTTATCTATGATACAAGCGAAATAGTGATGCCAGAACAGCACAAGTTTTTCATAAGGCGCATTTTCTGACAATACCATATTTTGGATGGATTGTGCTTTAAGCGCGCCCATGTCGTGGGNCCATTTAATTTCTGCTGTTTTTTCCGGAAATAGCTGTTCTTGGAACCGTACCGCACTATAGTTTATGACACTATCAGCATCAGCTCCAAAACCAAATCGGTTCAACAGGTGTATTTTATCGCTATCGTCTAAAGTCATGAACTAATNCGCTGTTATTGAAGCGCCCGTATATCTAGTTTAAATGTAATCAATAGTTATACCCAAAAGTATGTGTGGTAAAAAAAACGGCCGCCCATTGGGCGGCCGTTAAGAAATGTTTTCTTATCGTGATTATTGTTTAACCACTTTCAAGTATTGCGTACCGTTTTTAGTCTGCAGCATGAGCATATAGATGCCGCTTGGTTGAGTGCTGAAGTCGTAAGCTTCTTTGATTTGACCTTCGCCGATAGTTCTACCAACTTCATTGTAGATGCGNTATGTACCTTCTACTACCGGGCTAATTTTCACTCTACCAGTCGTTGGGTTCGGGAACACAGCAACTTGAGGCATTTTAGCCGGGTTGACCGCATCATCTCCCTTAGCGTCTTGTGAAGCTATNGGGTNNTNGTTACCTACCATACTTCCAGGCGATGGNCANGTTCCCCATTGCGGCAATTGACTAGCTGTAAGGGGTGAGTTCGCGTCAAAGCCAGAAGGCCTGCTGGTCACATTGCTCACACACCACATGCTTAAGTCTTGACTAAAGTAATCTGCCCCTCTGAACATGCTTTGCATTTGAACGTCGTCTAAGGCGCTACTTACGTCCCAACCTCCAATGTCTTGATTGAATGCGTCAGCGTTTCTAAACATCTCTTGGAAACGCTGGACGTTGCTTACGTCCCATCCCCCAATATCTTGGTTGAAGCTTTTTGCAACCTTGAACATGCGATTCATTCGAGTTACATTNCNTACATCCCAATTACCAATATCTTGGTTAAAGGTTCTTGCTTTCCAGAACATGTTGCTCATGTCTGTTACATTGCTCACATCCCAGTTGCTTATGTTGGTATTAAACCAAATCAAACCGCGCAAGGCGTCCNTCATATCCGTGATATTAGAAACACATATTTTACTCAAATCATCATGCAATAGCACCAACGAGTCAAGCATTGCACGATCAACCACCAATAGGGTGTCTCCGTTCAATTCAAAGTAATCGCCTATGTTTAGGGCGGAACAGTCTATACATCCATTTGAGTTGATGAAAGCGCCACTGGCTAAATTGGTAATGCCGGTGAATTCTTGCGGGCAATTCCCCCACCTAGGATAATGTGCAGTAATTAAGGCTGCGTTTAAAGCAAAGTTTGAAGGAGGATTATATTGGAAAGCTTTTACACACCAGTTGCTTAAATCTTGGTTAAACAAAGTGGCCGATTCAAACATTTGAGTCATTCGGTTCACATTACCAACCTCCCAATTACTAATATCTTGGTCAAAAGTGCTTGCCTTTTTAAACATTCTGTTCATATTGCTCACGTTGCTCACGTCCCAATTACCGATGTCTTGGTTGAACCAACTTTGACCACGTAACAGGTTTTTCATATTGGTGACGTGTGACACACAAACCTTGGTGAGATCTCCTTGTGCGGCAATGATTTGATCAAGACGCGCTCTATCTACCACCTCAATGGAATCACCATAATAAACGAAGAAGTCGCCAATAGACAGGCTATCACATTCTATACAGCTTCTATCATTCACAAAAGCACCGCCACAAGTTCCCCAAAGCGGGAAGTGAGATGAGTCTAAACTACTCGAACCAGCGAATAAAGATGGAACCGACGGTATCTTTAGGACACACCAGTCTGAAAGGTCTTGATTAAAAGAAGCCGCTCCTAAGAACATAGTTGACATACTATAAACATTGCTCACATCCCAATTTCTTATGTCTTGATTAAAGGATTGAGCTTCCCTAAACATTGCCCCCATATTGACCACACTACTCACATCCCAACCGCTTATATCTTGATTGAAAGAATCTGTTCTCATGAACATTTCACCTAGTGAGGTCGCGCTACTCACATCCCAACCGCTTATATCTTCATTGAACGCGGTACCCAAGAACATTTGATTAAAGCTGGTTACGTATCCAACATCCCAGTTTCCTATGTCTTGATTAAAGGATTGAGCTTCCCTAAACATTGCCCCCATATTGACCACATTACCTACATCCCATCCTCCGATATTTATATTAAACGAGGATGCGCCGTAAAACATTTCACTGAGTGAAGTCGCGCTAC
>PAND01000011.1 GCA_002707525.1 Flavobacteriales bacterium | reverse complement strand
ACATCCATTCAAGAAAATGGGGATGAGTGTTTTCGCAAGCGGTGCAGGCAATATTCCTAAGTCTATAGAATACCTTAAACTTCTTAATTTAGACTATGTGGTTTTTGGTACCTCAAGGATAAAGAACGTAAAGGCCAATCTTTTAGGCCTTAAAGGTTAGATTGCCGTTTGAAATGTTCGTAAAGCCGATGATCCAATGCGTTGTCTTTTTCAAGTCGACGTTTCAATTTTTCGTCAAGAGATAAATATTTGATATAATCTTTTCCAGTAGCCTTTCTACGAATTAGTTCTCCATTTGATAGCTCGATTCCAACCCTATCATACAACATTGGAATTTCGTCATTGATATTTTCGGTTAAAACCACCCTACTAAATTGCTGATAACCCGCGATTAAACGATTAAAATCTCTAGAGCTNAAAACAAANGANGNNCTCCATTTTNCNTGAAANCTTCNCACAAAATGNGANGCTTGNGGGTTTNTAGGAATTAGNAATCGATACCAAAACCANAATGGAATTTTACGACCATACTTGTAGTTAATATCATAGTTATACGCACTGACTATTTGCTCGCTAGGACTTCTAAATAGTGTAATTACTTCCGCAGCTTTATTCAATCTTTTTAACCTCTCAACCCGATTTTTCGTTAATCTATGTCCACTTACAAAATCTAATTGGCTGATTTGCTCATCAGAAAGAGCATCAAAGTCANCCATATTAGGCTTATTAACGATTATAACTTTAGATTCACCTAAAGATTGTTTCGCATTGAATTCAACCGTTGATGTACCCGTTTTGGGGTTGGAATACATGATTAATTTCACTGTAAAAGGGGTTTTAGTTCTTTGGATATGGCTTCTTGAGTATATTCTTCATTCACTTTTTCATGCGCTAACTCTGCCATTTTCCACAATTCGTTTGGTTTTTTTTCTTTGTCTATCAAATTATTCATTAACTCATCTAAGTTTTTACTTTCAGTAAAGTGAATATTCGGCTTTAGATTTGATTTGGTAATTGCTCCTTTAACAGAAAAAATAGCTTTTTTATACATACCCGCTTCAGCTACTTTAAGCTTAAAACCGCCTCCCATAACCTCTGGAATCAATGCTACAGAACATTTTGAATAGTACTTCTCCAAGTCTACTACTTGACCACTAATATGCACAGCCGGACACATGTTTTTTAATTGTTTAGCTAACTCATCCTCTATTCTGCCTACCACATGCAATTCAAAGCCTTTTGAATCCATGTTATTTTCATCATAGGCCCTCACCAATGACCTGATATTTTCAGCTTTGGGTCCCCAGGTAAAAGAGCCCACTACTATCAACTTTCTCAAGTTTTTCAAAAACTCTTGCTTTGAANTCACCCCTGNCTCACCACCAGACAGCACAGGTCGCAGCAGCGAAGNGGAAACCCCATTGATTCCTCTAAGATATTCAAGGTCGAATTCGCAAATAGCAGTACATGCATCGATTCCTTCTAGTAACTTTTTTTCAAATCTCCTGGTTCGAAAAGCATCCCATGCATAAACCAACTTCTTTAGCGCATTTCTTTCGTTGCGATAATTGTTCAATGAAAGCAAATATTCCGCATTATGAGAAGCGTAGATAGTCTTCACTGTATCCGGTAATGCTTCCATACAAAAACCCATTCTTAAATGATTAATAATGGCAACATCGTATTTTTTATTGTTTGTCCAAGTTCGAATTTGCTGCAAATATTCGGTAGTGCGGCGACTTGCTACCATTCCTGGTAGGTTGGAAAAAACGAGTCGTAAATTTGACTTTCTTTTGAAATCAAGAGCTAAATGACGCTCAAATAATTCTCCTTTTTGATCCGGGATTAACGGTTGTACTGGTTCAGAATTATAATATAAAAAATCAATACTGTGACCAAGATCAAGAAGGCTATTGATAATATTCACAGTATATATTCGGTCGCCAGCGAGCAAAGTGAATGGATTTACATACGTTAGAAACAGTATTTTTTTCATAATAGAATGCGCTTTAACTCGCGTAAAACTCGACGCAAATAGTTAGGAGTATTGATCAATACCTGCATTCGTCCGAAAAGTTCTTGATGCAGACGGATGCGTTCAATAAGATTCTGTCTAACATGCTGAGCACTTATACCCCCATCTAGGTAATACACTATGGGCTTCTTGAGATGCTCTATTGAATCAGGCATACACCTTAGTGATGCCTGCACCACCCACTTATAATCTGCTAAAATCTTATAACTTAAGTCATACGTAGAAACCACATCACGATGAATAAAAACGGTTTGATGACATGCTACAAAATCTTTTTTAAGATTTTGTAGCGTACAAGCCTTAGTATAAATGTGGCGACCATTCATGGCCCCTTCTTGTTTCACATTGATAAAATCTGCTGAGATTATTCGCGTTTTAGATGATATAGCAGTGTAAACTTCTTTTAGCACTGAATTATCAAGGAAACGATCTCCAGCATTTAAAAAAAGAAGAAACTCACCTTTTGCCATTTGAATTCCCTTGTTCATCGCATGGTAAAGACCATCATCCTTTTCGCTTACAAGAGCATTTATTTGCTTTTTATAGGGATTCAACAACGCCATAGTACGGTCAGTAGAAGCACCATCTACAATGATATACTCAAAATCATTGTAGTTCTGACCTACAACACTATCAACAGTAGCTTCAATTGAAGCTTCAGCATTATAAGTGACCGTAATAATGGAGAACTTAGGTATCATCAAGATTCATTTAATACCATTTTTTGATAATCGAAATGTTCAAAATCATCTTTAAAATAAGCGTTAAATTGATTTAGCACTTCTTGAGATGTAAAATACACTCTACTATTCTTACTTCGCTTGGACGCATTTGAATGTGGAATCTTTTTATACGTCACACCTACTTTTTGACATATTTCAATCAAATCATCTTCTAATCGTTCAAATTTTCCAACATATGTGACCATCTTTTTATTGCCGAAATACACGAAATCCGCTTGCTTCTGTGGATGTGTTGTCAAATAATGCTTGATAAATACATCAAAACTCATACTATTCGCCTCGGAATGCAGATAATGACCACGAGATTGTCTTATGTAATAATATAAGCTAACCATATGGTCATATGGATTGCGTACGAAACAGAACGAGAATTTTTGCTCGAAATTTTCTATTCCCATGCTGTCACTTATCTCTTTTGCTGTAGCGTGTTTATGATAACCTGTGATGAACTTTTGACCTTCATTTTCAAGATGGAACAACCTGGCATAAACCGCTATAAGTTTTTTAGATAAAAAATACTTGTACGTTACTTTTTCAATAAGACGAGAATAGGGAAGAAACAGGTCACTGACAGAGGTACCCGCCGTTTTAAAAATATGAACAAAAACAAAGTTCTTTGATGGCGAAATAAGCATACCTAACTATCCTGTTTATTAAATATAAGACCGGAATACAAGAACGGCATAAAAAACATGAGCTCAAGAATTGGAGAAAATGATGTGCCTACTGCGATGATAAGAAATAATACCCCCTTGGAACTGGAACGAATGATTTGCTGACGCCATAAACCATAAAATAAAATAAGCCCAAAAGGAACACCATACTTCACTAAATATCGTAGGAATGAATTGGAATACTTGATAACGTCTTTATTGTTTAGATCAATACCTTCGGCAATTCCCTGCAATTCATAGAGGTTTTCATCTTGGGAAAGCGCACTGGAATAGGATTCTAAATTTGATCCAGACCCAAAAATTGGATTTTCACGAATTGCAATTAATGCTCCCGCAGTATCATAAAATCTTTGGGAAACCGAGCCTAGTTTACGGGTATCTTCAAAGAATGTTGAGACATTTATAACCAAGAACGTGGTGATGATAGGAATGCCAAGTATTAGCATTCCCAACCGTAACCTATTCAATCTACTTTTAAACACCTTAGAAGCCGTCGAATTAGGTAAAAATGTAAACAATAATACAACTAACGCAGATAATAGTAAACCCGTGGAGGACCATGCCATAATCATTGCCAAAAAACCAATGAGGATATTTTGAATCTTAAAACGCAAGAAAATATTGATATAAAGAAATACAGCAACATAATTCACAAATACA
The DNA here is from genome assembly GCA_002707525.1 of Flavobacteriales bacterium. Classification (GTDB taxonomy): domain Bacteria; phylum Bacteroidota; class Bacteroidia; order Flavobacteriales; family Schleiferiaceae; genus UBA10364. Next base: position 104,397 of record PAND01000011.1, on the reverse strand, counting down.
CTTGGTTCCCAAAATATTCCATGTGCACGCTCTAGACCTAAGCCTAATACATTTCCAGATATAGGATAGCCGTCAATATCTGTGCTGTTTCGGACAGCGAATAAAATATTCGGACCNCGAAAGAGTACAGATCCGTCTGCAGAGGCAGATACTATATTATTAGAACCAAAAATTCTTACCACCAATACGCTTACTATAGCATGAATGATTGTAAAGAGTAATACATAATTCACGTTCTTAATAAAAGATAATTCACGTGACAAAAATCGCTTGGACAACAGGTACGCCAACAATAAATCAAGCAATGAACGTAAAAATTGGGTGCTTGTAAAATTATAATAAGGCTGCGTAACGGAGTGCACTAATTGAAAAGATATTAAAATCAAAAATATGGATGCTACTCTCAGTAATTCTTTAAGTTCAAACTCCTCTTTAAAAGTTAACAGAAAGGTTACTAACAGGACAAATACTGTGTAATAAGTTTGTAAACCCGATAATTTGATGAAGGTTCCTCCACCGAGGATCATCAATATGACGAATAAACTATCCTTATTAAACTTTGTCTCCATTTTTTCCCTACGCTGTCCAAGGCAATGTTCTTCCCAAAAGTCGCTCTAATTCCTTCTGATCTTCTTTATAAAAATCTTTCAGGGTTTGTTTCAAATCATTTGAAATTTCTATTCCTGAATTCCTTTTTTGATTCATTCCTCGCAATTTATCTCTAAACAACAACAGATGTTCTTCACTTATGAAAGAGCGCATTACTTTTGCAAAAGCCGTACGCACTGGGTTTTTTGTCATTAAAAAATTATGAATAGCTCTGTTTCTTGGTATACCGCTTTTGTTAAAGGTAGAGCCCTCGCCCAAATCGTTAGAAGGAATATCTAAAAAGTGATATACCTTGTTCATTTGAACGTCAGGTTCTGCAATTAACTCCTCAAAAAACATTACATGGACATTTACAAAGGCCTTCTTAAAAGCCTTTATACCCTCAGCATATAAACCTTGTTTTTGATAAGCATATATGGAAGACCAATTCTTTGATAGACGATTTGCTTCAGCTTCTAGGGCGTCCTTGATATCCAATTTTTCAAAGCCAAGCTCGGCTATATATTGATACTGCGATTTTAAACGACCAATAGGTTCACGAAGGATAAATAGTATTTTTGTATCTGAACCGCTATACCTTAGAATGTTAGCTATGGCCTTCTCATACTGAAAGAGATATGAAATTGAGCTATCTCCAAGGATTTTACAGTTAATATCATCATAAAGAGTACTGTAGCTTTCTGCGTTCAGCACTAAATACTCAAGTTGTCTTTGGTAGTTCGGTGAATCTTGGGACAAACCTTGATAATATTCCTTTATCATAAAGCCCGGTTCCTTTATTCTAGGAAAAAAAACATCAGGGTGCGGATTTAAATAACGGAATAAGGTGGTACTTCCACACTTGGGTGCGCCGGCAATTATAAAATTTGGAGCGTTCATATTCAATTATAATTTATGACCACGGATTCCTCGTCGAACGTACTTCCAGCTCAATATTCTGAGGGTATGCCAAAGTTTAAATTGGAATCTATCCCAATAAGATGGGTTAGAATCCCCCCAATCCTTTGGGAAAGAATATTCAGAATACTCCATAAAAGGCCCCATTTTTTTAACAGCTAATTCTCTAGTCTTATCCGATTCATAAAACTTTAAATAATGCTTCTTTTTTTGGGTTGAGTTAAATCTAGGCAACTTTCTAACAAGAGGAATACTTAGCTGGGTTAAGACCTTTTCAAAGTCACTCTCTAACGTTTCAAATTTCATGACATAATCCATTTTATGATGGTCAAGTGAGGATACTTCATCATATACTTTTATGTTCTTTAGGAACCGTTCATAAGTCCACCCGCGTCTCACGTTCCTAAATTTTAACCGGTCACGAAGCTGAAAAATAGCTTTTCGAGGATCTGAATTTAATTTTCGTGTAAAACGATCATTATGATTGTTGAGCATCTTCTGATAATTACTTACCATTTTATCCAATGGATTCCTTACGCCAGAAAACACAAAGTATTTGCGTTGTTCTGCAGTTGCATTAGCTATAAACGTGGAGTAAATAGCATGCTTGGATAATATGGCTCTACCGGCATATTTCTCTACTAATTCTTTTGCAACCGCTGAACAACCTGTCATGGGCGTTTGAATAAATACATATTTGTATTTGTCCGAAATAATCATTTTCTATTTTTAGTTAGATAAGACCTCAGCAAGGTTAAACTATCAATTATACCCTGCCATAAATTAAAATATGCTGACCAACTTATTTTCTTAAACTCTTTTTCTATCGAGAATTTGGATGTTCCTGAAAAATGGAAATAATCATCAGAAATTGATGAAAATAATTTTTTAAACACTAAATACTTTATCGGACTATCAACAGCTGTGTGCCATAGCGATTTTTCAAGACGAATACCTTCGTTTTGAATCATAGCCGCCGGATCACCCATTTTACCTTCAACCTCTACTTGATTAATCTTATTTGAGTCAATATCATCAAGATTTAAAAAAGACTGAAGCGTCTTAACACTCTTAGATTCAGAGGTGACTAATTCATTGTAGTCGAGATTAAAAACATTGTTGTCTCGCCGTTGAATACTTTTAGTAATTGTATTCACACCCTGATATAAATCAATTTTATACTTATAATAAGCGTGAAACGTCCCGCTATGTCCATGTAACTTTGAAGCTAGTATTTCAAGTGGATTTCTAGTCAAGAGGATAAATTTTGCACTTGGAAATAAATGTCTCAACTCGTCCAGAATCAAATAGTATCTGGGCGTTTTATCTAGAAAATAGCCCTTTTCTGGAGCTAATGACGCATATACTTCACTCACCATTTTAGAAATCTCAATATCTAAACTACCTCCCGTTTTACGGTTAAAGTAAGCGTCAAAATCTTGTATCGCCTTTGAGGCAATACGTTTATTATAGGATTCATCACCTTCACTAGACCTATAAAGAAGTAATGGCAACAACCACCAGGGCTCCGCAGCGGTGTTAATATGACTAGAGGTAACTAAAAGCTTTTGTAATAAGGTGCTACCGCTACGTGGTGCTGAAATCAAGAATATTATCTGCTTCATTCCTTCATGATTTTAGGTAGTATTAAAACTTTCTTGTACATGAAAAACACCTTTGCAAGGTTAGAGAATAGCATGATTATGGTAAAGCTTATTGAAGCACCTATTATACCATATTCTATTGTAAGAATGAAGCTCAGCGTTACTTGTAAAACAACGGAGACAATATTAATTATCGAGTGAATTTTTTCCTGACCTGTCATGGCCAATATGGGTCCTGCAACAGAGGTGGCAGCATTGATTAAAAAACCAAAAGCTAGAATGATCAACGACACATATACTTCGTACTCCTTGATATTCCATATTAAAAGGATATTTTCTCCAAATAGCAATACAAGCAGAAAAAACATAAATCCTAATACTCCCGCCAACAAACCTATTTTAAGGAATGCCTGTTTCAAATATTCCACATCACCCTCAGCAAATTTCTTTGCTATTCTCGGCATTGAGGAACGCTGAAATGCAATCAAAATAAATGCTATTGGGGTGGCAATTTTCATTAGAATATTAAAAACACCCACATCTACAGGAGAACATGTAAACCCTAACACCAAGGAGTTTATTGTATTATAGGCGTAAGAGGTAAGCGCAATTATCAAGAAACTTCGTCTAGATAACTTTGAATCAAATCCTGATTGCCCGGTGATTTTATCTTTTCTGTTATTGCGAAGGCTTACGTTAAGATTTAATCCTTTCTTGAGGTAAATTGAAAAAATAAAATACATCACAAATCTCGCTACTACAAAGCATGATACAACAGTGTATATACCTAGAGTAAATCCCATTATATTCAAGAAAAACAAAAAAGCAAGCAATAGGGAACTTGTCAGCGCTTGCTCGGTTAAGTTGGCTTGCCAAACTTTTTTCATCCCCAATAGAACACTAGAAAATACTCTGGAAACGGTCTGTGGTATTAATCCAATCGCTAAAATGATGAAAGGCAGCACAAATGAGGGGCTATCAAACAACACATGAAACAAAGGGTAAGCCGCAGCAAATAATATCAGCATCATCATTGCCGATCTTGAAAAAATATAACGATGAAGCATAGAGGCATAAAATGCCACTTTAGATTTATCTTCTCTTATTTTACTTATTTCTCGGGTAGTGATTTGGTTATAACCGGCAAGAATAAAAAGCAATGAATAATTTAGAATTTGATTTCCTAATGAAATCAGACCATATGCCCCCTTGCCAATAACACGAGTAACATAGATACTTAAAGCAATAGTCATAGCAGCACCGGCAATTTTCACGATCATAACCAACAAAGCATCGGAACCGAAAGAATCCTTTTTGACTGCTTGTTTAATTTGATTCTTCATGCTTTTAGGTAACTATCTAGTTATCGTAATAACCGTAGCCATAACCGTAGCCGTAGCCATAACCGTAGCCATATCCATAACCGTAGCCGCCTCCAGCTGACACTCCATTAAATATTAAACCCACATTGCTCAGTTCCCCCTGACGATACTGATCATCCAAAAAGGAAATACTCTCAATATTCGTGTAATTGAATCGAGTAACGTAAAATAATCCGTCTAAATGTGGCTCCATTTGCAAGGCATCCGTTACTAGGCCAATAGGAGGGCTATCCACTATGATGTAATCATACTTATTTCGAATGTTATTGATTAGCGACCCGAAATTTTTACTTTGAATAAGCTCGGAAGGGTTTGGTGGAATTGGGCCTGCACTTAACATGGAGAGATTGTCGAACTTTGTTTGTTGAATACATTCTTCCCAAGACGTCTGATTGGATAAATAAGAAGACAGGCCAATACTATTGCTCAATTCGAAATCGTCAAATATTTTTGGTTTTCTCATATCTCCTCCAATCAAAAGAACGCTATCTCCTCCAAGTGCAAGAACTGAAGCTAGGTTTATGGATGTGAACGTCTTTCCTTCGCCACCTATGGATGAAGTAACTCCTATTACCATTCCAATTCCACTTTCAGGCTCGCGCATGATAAATTTTATTTTTGTCCTTAGCGAACGATAAGCCTCAGATATAGAACTTTTGGATTTGTTCATTACAACTAGATTGGTGCCGTAATCCGATAATGGAATCATACCAGCTATAGGAACAATCGTGGCTTTCTCTAAATCCCTTTTACTTTTAATTTTATTGTCAAATAAATTGATTAAAAGAATAACTACAATTGGTATAAATAATCCAAAAAAGAGGGCTGTTAAGTAATTCATAAGCCGATTAGGCGCAATCTCTCTTTGACCTCTATTGACAGCAGGGTCGATTACTTTAGTATCTGGAACATTTGAGGCTCTTAATATTCCGGCTTCAGAGCGTTTTTCCAATAGTAGCTGATACTGTCCGCCACGCACTTCATACTTTCTTTGAATATTGATCAGCTGCTGTTCTGTTGATGGCAACTTTGACATCTTTGCCTCTGCAACTTCAATACGCTGGTTAACATCCTTTAAAACTATGTAAGAAGAACTCAGTGCATTATTAGTTGCATTTAACAGAGCTTGCCTAGAATAAGCAACCTCGTTCTCTAAATCTCTTCGTGCAGGGTTATTTCTTTCCAAAGTAAGCTGAACGCGCTCTAAAGCTATGCTACTTGAAACTAATTGCTCGGCAAGCTGCATGACAATGGGGTCATCAAAAGCACCCATTGATGGTATGGAAAGACCCGAGAAATTTTGTTCATTCTGTAAAAAGTCGATCACATATAAGTAAAAAGATCGCTTCAATGTTAGAGCGGACTTTTCTTGCTCCAATGCTATGAAATATTCGAGCATTTGTTCCGACTTAGTATTTAAGTCAATAATCAAGTTTTGTGAACGGAAATCTTCCAATGCCGTTTCACTATCCTTGAGAGCGGATTCAATAATCAATAATTGCCCATCAATAAATTCAATCGTATTGATAGCCATTTGATTTTTCTGTCTAAGCTCATAGGCTTGTAATTCAGCTATGCTTGCATTGAGGTAATCGGCTAATTTCTGACGATTATTACCTTCCATTTCTATGGTAAGTAAAGAGGATTTGTCTCTCTCGTCACTGCGCATAGTAAGATTTTTGACAGCCCATTGCGATACATTATCGTAGGATTTAAAGAGGAATGAACGAGCCCTATCGTCCTCAATATTGAAACCCGAACCCTTTAATATTCTAAAACGGTAGTATTCAGATTCAACCCATTGTCCCCATGAGACAAAACCAAGGTCGGCCTCTAAATCTAATTCCTTGGGGAGTATCGTCTGGGTATTAGTTGTGTAATCTATACTCTCTAGGTTTTTTCCTTCTTGTTCTGTTATAATGTTTAACCCATCTTCTGCTAAAAACAAATCGAATCGAAGTCCGCCTATTTGTGGGTGATTTCTATCCCAATCTATTTCTATATAATTCTGACCATAAGCCTCTCTCCTGCCCAGTGTACCTTGAGCAAAAACCTGAAGTTCCCAACCAAGCTGCTTGGCCACTCTATTGTTATGTGCAAAAGAAGTAAGTACGGCCTTTCTTGTATCAATAACTCCCGTGCCACCCAGTGAAAAGGCAAATTCTAAAGAATTGTCTGAAGAAGCCAATGGATTGACAGACTCTTCAACGGCTGCAGTCATACTCAACTTGTAGGTATTGACAGAATACTTATTCACCGCAAATGCTAGAGCCAACGATACTACTATACTCGCAAAAATGAATGGCCACCTTGCCACAAGCAAATAACCAATTCGCAAGAAGTCCCGAAGACCAACCTCAGTGTCTTTTTCTTTTTTCGTTCCGAAATTATATTCTTCAGCCATAAATTTTAGTCGATAGTTGGCATAGGGAATCTACTAATGCCTAAGATGAAGTAGATAAAACCATTAATACCATCAAAATAGTTTTGTTCAAAGCGTTCAGTAGGATTACAACAAAGCTTTTATTACAATTTAAAAAGCACTTTATTGAAGAATCACTAACAATCGTGCAAAATAGCAAATAAAAAGGCCGAATTCAATGATGAATTCGGCCTTTTAACCCACATTTAAATCTAGGCTTATTTTCCGTCCTCAGAAATAAGAACTGGCGTATTACCATCCGTTATGATCAGCTTGGCGTTTGGAGAGGCACTCAGCTTTTCAAGCACTTCAAGTGAACGCCATTTAATGATTTCTTCAGATAACCCTTCTGCCAATACCTGTTGTGCATCCCGAACACCTTGAGCTTCAATCTTTTTTCGTTGTGCTTCGAGACGTTCTTGCTCCAATTCAAATTCCATGCGTTGTGCAATCTGCTCTGCCTCAAGTTTACTCTCTATAGCTTCGTAAAGGCCAGATGGCAGCGAAATAGACTTCATTAGTACGGATTCTATCACAAACCCTCGATCGGCAATGAGACTATCCATGTGGTTCTTTATCGCATCCTCAATTACCGATCTTTGTCCACTATGCATATCCTTAGCCATATAACGTGAGCAAACATCCGCTGCTGCAGAACGAAATACAGAAAGAATCATCACATCCTCATAGCGCTCACCTACAGTTTGAATGACACTTGGTGCTTCATTTGATTCAATATGATATAAAATAGAAATTTCTGCAAGTACATTTAACCCTTCTTTGGAAGGTAAATTTAGCCTGACTTCAAGATTAACTGTGCGTGTGGGCAATACAACAACCCTAGTGAGAAATGGATTCACACTTATTAAACCTGGTTGATACACACGAGGTTTTAACTTACCAAGTGTTGATTTTACCCCAACATAACCTGGATTAACCACTACACAAGAGGAAAGAATTATCAAGCTAAATATTGATACTATTTTTTTCATTGTAAAACTTATTTGTTGTTTAATCGTCAATAATTACGCCAAATACAAAACATTAAATGCAACACCGTTGCATTTAATGTTTTTGCGTCTATATTTGTAAAAAATAAGAAATAATGAAAAAAACAAAACTCCTGCCAATTTCACTTTTGGCAATCAGTTTATTTTCTTGTGAGCCCAACGACCCAGTTGACCCAAATCAAGAAGAATTAATCACCACAGTCAATCTTGACTTAGAATCTAACGGCCTAACCTATAGTCTTAATTACCAAGATTTAGATGGCGATGGAGGAAATGCGCCCGTTATTACTTTAGATACGTTGGCCGCGAATAGCACTTATTCTGGTTCAATCACCTTGTTTAACGAAAGTGTTACTCCAGCGGAAGAGATTACCCCTGAGATCTTTGATGAAGCCAGCGATCATCAATTTTTCTTCACTTCAAACGGTACGTCATCATTTACTTATTCTGATCAAGATAATGACGGGAATCCAATAGGATTATCCTTTGAATTGACCACGGGCAACGCTGCCAATGAAACTTTTACGATTACATTGCGTCACGAACCCGATAAATCTGCAACAGATGTGAGCAGCGGCGACATCACAAATGCAGGAGGAGAAACAGATATTGAAATCGCATTAAGTGTAATTATTGAATAAACTACTTAAAATACTAGTTTTCACTTTTGGGTGGTCTCTTTCCGTGACCGCCCAAATTTGTTATATCCAACTTCAAGGTTATGTGAGCGACTCGCACGACAATCGGCCTATGGCAGATGTAAGTATATCTATATCTGAAATTGGAAATGAGCTCTGGACAAATGCTCAAGGGAAATTTTCTTTTACGAATCTCTGTCCAGGTACTTACCATCTCACAATCCAACATGTTGGATGTCCCACCAAGCGCATGGCGCTTGAATTATCTGCGGATACCCTAGTAAAAATAAATATAGAGCATCACGAAAACATGCTGCACGAAGTGGACGTACATGACCATCACGAGTATGCTATGAATGAGCATAAATTGGGTCTCAACGCGATTGATAATAACACTCAAAAATCACTTGCCGCAACATTAACTAGTGCTCCAGGAGTAAATATAATTTCTAATGGGGCAGATATAGGAATACCAATGGTGCATGGACTTACGGGGAATCGAATGACCATCATAAATAATGGCGTATTGCATTCAGGACAACAATGGGGCATTGACCATAGCCCTGAGATTGACATAAATAGTGCTGGAAATTTAACGGTAGTAAGCGGTGCAGCTGCAATTCGTTATCCAGGGGGGCATATGGGAGGAATTGTTTTACTGTCACCTCTTGATATACCTTATGACCCTCATCTTCATGGAAAAGTACGTTCAACCATAGAATCCAATGGCCGCGGCGGAACCTTTAACGTTCAACTTTTTAAAGGGTTAAAAAATCTTCAATGGAAAGTGGGAACTACCCTTAAACAACAGGGTGATAGACAAACACCTGAGTATTATCTAAAAAATACTGGAACTAAGCAGGCGCATGCAAATGCCGAAGTACGAAAGCAATGGGGTAATCGAGTAGAGTGGCAAGGATACTTCAACTTTTTTAGCGCGAACTTCGGAATACTTAGAGGCAGTCACATTGGAAACCTAACAGATTTAGTGTCTGCGTTTCAGCGCCAAATCCCCTTTTACACGGATTCATTGTACTCAAATGCCATACAAGCACCAAAACAATCGGTTCAGCATCACTTAATCAAGTCTACTTTAAAAAAACAATTTAATTCATCCACGATAGAATGGAATATTGCAGGCCAGCGGAACCAGCGGCGCGAATTTGACGTAAGGCGCAGTGGACGAAGTGACATACCTGCCCTAAGCCTATTGCAAAGCAGTCTGCAGAGTGACTTGATATTTAAGGGTAATAAATGCATTGAACTGGGATATCAGCTGCTTGGGAAAAATAACACGAATATTCCTGAAACAGGCATACTGCCTTTGCTCCCCAATTTCGTTGCTTATTCCAATGGTATTTATATTAATTATTCTAAACGTCTTTCAAAAATCAAGCTTGACTTTGGCGGTCGCTATGACTATACCCACAGAAACGTTTCCATGTTAACCAATTCTATTCCACGCGAAGTGGTGAATTTCAATAATCGCTTTCATCACATTAGTTTTATTGGTCGCAGCACCATCACACTAACGCCTAAATGGAAAATCCTCGGTGAAACTTCATTCAAACAGCGTCCGCCGGAAATCAACGAACTTTATGCTTTCGGGTTACACCAAGGTGTTAGTGGTATTGAAGAAGGCAATGCAGATTTGAACCAAGAGAGTGGATTTAAGTCAACCCTTCAAATAAGAGGACGTTCAGGGAAAAATTTGCATATCGATATTCGTGGTTTTACACATTTTTTAAATGGATACATATATCTGCAGCCCCAAACTGAATATAGACTAACTATTCGAGGCGCCTTTCCTGTTTATACCTATGAACAATGCAACGCAAAACTTTTAGGAGCAGATTTTATTCTGAAATATTCTTTGGGACAATACTGGGATTTTGAAACTAATTGGAGCTATGTACACGGCACAAATCTTAGCGATCAACTCCCATTAAATTTCATGCCCCCATTAAACGGTCAACATAGAATTAAATATGAGATACCCGAGTGGAAGAATTGGCGGAATCTAAAAGTCGAATTTGAACATACATATACAGCTAAGCAGTGGAATTGGGATACTAGTTTAGATTTTATAGCGCCGCCAGATGACTACAATCTTTTCAATTTGTATTTAAGCAGTACATTCAATAAATGGAAATTGAAACCTCAGCTTCGCATAGGTATTGAAAATATGTCCAATACGATTTACCGTGATTATTTAAATCGTCAACGCTACTTTGCGGACGCCTTAGGACGTAACTATACACTAAGTTGGATACAGAACTTTTAAATATGGATGCACCAGACATATTAAAAAATAGAGGGTTAAAGGTTACCAAAATTCGTGTAGCGATTCTAGAAGCAATGGGTGAATCTCGTCAGGCATTACCCTATAGTGAACTCCAAAAAAAACTATCAATATTTGATAGGACAACACTTTATAGAACACTTTTAGTGATGATAGATAAAGGGTTTATTCACAAGGCTTTAGAAGAGAATGGAGATACTTATTATGCTCTTTGTTCAAGCTGTACTTCCAAGGTGCATAACCACAATCACGTGCACTTTAAATGCAAAGAATGTAGTTCCGTACAGTGTTTGTATTTACAAAATGAAATTGGACTTTCAATACCTGAAATTTCGATTGAAACCATTGAAATTACAGCAAAAGGAACTTGTTCTCTTTGTCGCCTCACGAATTGATTGATTTTTAACTTTTATCCCCTAACAACTGATAGGTTGACTGCAGCGCTAGCTTCAAGAACTGCAAATGCACTGCAGTATTTAGTCTTGGTTAATTGCAGTGCGCGCGCTAAAACTTCATCCGAAGCATCCGTATCTACAGTAATTATCAATTCTATTTTCTCAAATATTTTGGGCATCTCCTCGCGACGAGCCGCACGAACTTCAGAAGAATAGTTTCGAATGGTATAACGACCTTTTTCCAAAATATAAATGATATCTATAGCACTGCAGCCTGCTAACGATATAAGCATCAGTTGCATTGGACGAAACCCAATATCCTTGCCGCCGAATTCTTCTGAATTATCCAAATATACTTGATGACTTCCAGCTTTAGCTAACATTCCATATCCGCTGTCAATTCGTTCTAAATTAATTTTCACAACGGATCTTATTTGGATTTAAAGAGCTTGGAAACCTTCCGAGTCTTGATTCTTGGTTTTTTAAGCACTTTTTCTTCAAAATCTTCTAATGGGGTTTCGCTTATGGTTGCCTCAAAACCAACTAGCTCTACCTCGATATCTTTTGTTACGGCATTTATCTGGAATTCTTCAATTATTTCTTGAGCATCAGGATGCATGCGTAGCGTTTGTGACGCATCCAGAATAACTTTTGATTTTTGAGGGATGGTATTTAAAGTCTGCTGAATACTTGCTTTATTAAGAAAGCTAACTACTTCTGAAAATTGGATTCGTATTGGTTCACCTGTTTTGTATTTACGAATATTAAATTTATAAGGCACCTTGAAATTATCCCATAAAATAGATACAATGGCTACTACCAAACCAAGTGCAATTCCCATTAATAAATCAGTCAAAACAATTCCCACTACAGTTACTGCAAAAGGAATGAATTCGCCTCTACCTTTTTTCCACATCCCAATTATCATGCTTGGTTTGGCCAGCTTGTAGCCCACAACCAATAGAATAGCAGCAAGAGCTGCCAGAGGTATTAGGTTTAATACTGCTGGAATAGCAAAAGCGGAGATAAGCAGAAGCCCACCGTGTAATGTTGCTGCAGCCTTAGTTCTTCCGCCACTCTGAATATTGGCAGACGACCTGACTATAACTTGTGTAATGGGCAGGCCTCCTATTAATCCACTAATTACGTTTCCTGTTCCCTGAGCAAGCAACTCTCTATTGGTGGGAGTCACTCGTTTATATGGGTCTAGTTTATCTGTGGCTTCTACACACAATAATGTCTCCAAGGAGGCTACAACGGCCATCGTTATTCCAATGGTGTATATCGCTGGATTGAGAAAAGCGCTAAAGTCCGGTGTTGTAAATTGTCCTAGAAAGCCATTCAATCCTTCAGTTACAGGAATAGAAACTAAGTGTTCCCCATTGAGCTCCCAACCCGCTTTACCATCAAAATAAAGTTTTAATAAAATACCCGTGACTACCGCTACCAAAGGCCCTTGAATAATATTTGTAAAAGATAATTTCTTCATCCAAGGGCGCTCCCATAGTATGAGAATAATCAGGCCCAAACCTGCAATCATTATAGCTGAAGGACTTACCGCTTCCATCATATATTTTAACTCTGAAAACGTGTTGTGTCCATCTTGTTGGATAAAAGCAAAATCTCCTTCAGGATCTGCATCATAGCCGAATGCATGAGGAATTTGCTTCAAGAAAATAATAATTCCAATCCCGCTCAGCATTCCCTTGATAACGGATGAAGGAAAGTAATAGCCTATAACTCCTGCTTTCAGCATTCCAAGAAGAACTTGAACAATTCCTGCAACAATCACTGCCGCCAAAAAAGTTGGATATGCTCCCAATTCCTCAATGGCACCATACACGATAACTGCAAGCCCAGCAGCGGGTCCACTGACACCTAAAGGGCTTCCGCTGAGTGGAGCTACAATAAGTCCTCCTACAATTCCTGCTATTAATCCAGAAAACAATGGTGCGCCTGAGGCCAAGGCAATACCTAAACACAGGGGTAATGCAACTAAAAAAACGACTAAGGCACTCGGAGCATCTTGCTTTAAATTCGAGAATGGGTTTTGATTTATCATGATAATTTTGTTGTTTTTAATTTTGAGGATGAACATAATAAAACTCCTTTACATGAACACCATTCAGGTATAAAGTGTTTCATTTGCACCATGCTTAATTATAGTACCCACATTAAATCTATTGAACTCCCTTGGGTGACATTCGTTCACGGAGCAGGTGGTTCCAGTACTATTTGGTACAAGCAACTCAAAGCTTTCTCTTCTAGCTTCAACGTATTACTCATTGATCTTAGAGGACATGGGAGAAGTAAAGCACCTATTTACGAGCGAATTAAGAATTATAACTTTTCGAATATTGGGGATGAAGTCTTAGAAGTGCTAGACTATCTCAAGATTCAAAGCACGCATTGGATAGGTATTTCTCTAGGGACTATTATCATTCGAGAAATTACAGAAAGATTCCCTGAGCGCACGTTAAGCATGATTATGGGAGGAGCGGTAATGAAGCTTAACAAGCGAGGGCAGATTTTGATGAGAACTGGCGTGCTCCTGAAGAGCGTATTGCCCTATATGATTCTGTACCGATTCTTTGCTTGGGTTATAATGCCCAAGAAAAAGCATATTGAAGCACGTAATCTTTTTGTCCGAGAGGCTAGAAAACTTTACCAAAAAGAATTCAAACGATGGTTTACTCTTGTAGCCGAGGTGAATCCCTTATTAAAATACTTCCGATTTAAAGATTCAAATGTACCTACGCTCTATATCATGGGAAGTGAAGATCACATGTTCCTTCCTTCTATAAAGAAGATTGTCTCCACACATCAAAGTGCCTTATTGAAAGTTATTGAAAATTGCGGTCATGTGGTCAACGTTGAGCAACCAGAGGCGTTTAATCAAGAGGCTATCAAATTTTTAAAACAGATTGAGAACTAATAAGACCATGCAAAATTCTCTTGCACGATTCAAGTGGACTGCCTTGTTAGAAGGTGGCTCCTTTATTGTGCTGCTCTTTATTTGCATGCCCTTAAAATACGGTCTGGACATATACTGGCCCAACAAAATAATGGGGATGTTCCATGGCATACTAACGGTAGTATACGTTTTCACCTTGATTGACTTTAGCCTTAAACACAAACTGAAGTTAACCAGAGTATTGAGTTTTTTTATGGCATCTCTTATTCCTTTTGGAACATTCTATGCCGACAAGCATTGGTTGAGACCGCTGATTTCTAAAGAGAGTCAATCTGCTTAAGTAAATCTGCGGCTTCAGCCGCGGCTCTATCGCTATCTGCTCTATTCGTATGACTTAAGTCATAACTTTTTTTAATGAGTTCGTAATAGCGTGCCTCCATTTTCTCCTTCGCAGTCTTTTTTCTAAATAGTCCGAACATAAATCTTCATTTGTAGAAGTAACATATGATTTGCTAATTAAGTTTGACTAAAACTATAATTCCATGTTCATGAGAAGATGCGCCATACAATGTGCATCAAATTTGACAAGATTGAACTTATATATTTCTTTAGTTTTATTGAAAAATTTAAATAATCGTGAGAATTGCTGCAACATCAATAACGGACTACATAAGTAAATTACCAGAAATGCGCAGAGAGGCATTTATTAAACTTTATGAGACCATAGAGACAAATATTCCCAAAGGGTTTAAAACTTGTTTGAGCTATGGTATGCCCTCTTTCTGTATTCCTCACGAGTTGTATCCTCAGGGATATCATGTTAAGCCAGAGGAGCCCTTACCTTTTATTTCTTTGGGTAATCAAAAGAACTTCATTGGTCTCTACCACATGGGCATTTACGCAATACCCGAATTGGAGCAATGGTTTAAAAAGGAATACTCTGAGTATTCTAAGTTTAAATTAGACATGGGAAAAAGCTGTATTCGTCTAAAGAGAATGGAGGACATTCCTTACCCATTAATTGCCCGATTAACCCAAAAAATATCAGCAGAAGAGTGGATAACTGTTTACAACGCAAGCATCAAGAAATAGAGTATATTAGCCCTTCTCAAATTCCTTTAGATGCAAGATACAGCAACTAAATTTGTTGACGTTGACGGCTTGGTCAAAGAAAAAAACCCAGCGCTTTATAAGATTATACCGCGTTGGATAATTCGTTATTTAAGTGAAAGAGTAATTTATGAGTCTCTGCTCAATGAAATCATGTCGAATCACCAAGAATCGCAAAACTTTGACTTCTGCAGATTACTATGTGAAAAATTCGGCATTACGGTAAAAATTGAAGGCGAAGAAAATATCCCAAAAGAAGGCGGGGTTATTTTTGCGGCCAATCACCCTCTAGGCGGAATGGACGCAATTGCCGTTATGTCTGCAATAGATATGTATAGAAATGATGTCAAGTTTTTGGTTAATGACATTCTACTAAACATCCCGCAATTGCGAGGAATATTTGTTGGGGTAAATAAATTCGGGACTACAGCAAGAGAGGGAATAAAAGCTGTTGACCAGGCCTTTGCTGGAGATACGGCCTTATTTATTTTTCCTGCAGGAATGGTTAGTAGAATGACTAGGCATAGCGTTATACGAGATTTGGATTGGAAGAAGACCTTCATTACAAAATCAAAAAAATATAACAAGCCGGTGGTACCTGTCCATATCTCAGGTAGATTATCCAAACGTTTTTATTTTATATCACGACTAAGAAAGTTCTTACGGATCAAAATGAACATTGAAATGCTACTTTTAGCCCAGGAAACTATCAAACAAGAGGGCAATACCATTATCATCAAGTACGGCAAACCCATTGATTCAAAATCATTTGACCGAACTAAAAAAGATCAAGATTGGGCTTACCAGATAAAATCCAAGGTTTACCAATTAAAAGAGTAAAGCAATCGTAAAGATGTGTGGTATATTTGTACCATGATGGATTTAAGTTATATCGCCCCTCCTGTTGATATTGACCTCCTGAAAAAAGAGCTCACTAAAAAACGGTTCATTCGAAGTACGGGCAAGCTTAATAACGAAATTTACATAGTCAACATTCACAATGCTCCAAACACAGTACGTGAGGTTGGCAGATTGCGAGAGCTAACATTTGCTTCAGCGAATGGTGGCACGGGTAAAGAGGTTGATTTAGATCATTTTGATTTGAATGAATTTTGCTACCAGCAGTTAATTGTTTGGAATCCAGAAGATGAAGAAATTGTTGGTGGATATAGATTCATTGACGGAGCTGTAATAAGTTCGAAAGGGGATTGGAAAAATGATCTTAGCATGAGTCATTACTTTAATTTCAACGATAAATTCATCTCTGAATATCTTCCAAAAAGTATAGAATTAGGCAGGAGTTGGGTTCAACCAAAGTACCAACCTGCAAATGACCCCAGAAAAGGGATGTTTGCACTAGATAATATTTGGGATGGACTTGGCGCAATTTGTCTCAAATATGCGCATGTGGAATACTTTTATGGTAAGGTCACTATGTATCCGTCCTACAACATAACTGCTCGCGACCACGTACTCAACTTTTTAAAATACTATTTTCCTGATCACGAAAACTTAATGAGCCCTTCAGCAGCAGCCGAAGTGCCTAAATTGAAGATGACTGCTGATTTGTTTCCAATTGACTACAGTGATTTTGCAAAATCTTTCAAAACAGGACAACGTAACCTAAATAGGATCTGCAGCCAGTATGGTGAAAGTATACCTCCACTAATCAAGCAATACATGGGCCTAAGTCCAAGTATGATGACGTTTGGAACATTCATTAACAATGACTTTGGAAATGTAGAGGAAACCGGAATCCTTATACCCATAGACTCCATTTATGAGGACAAGAAGGAGCGCTACATAAGATTGTAAGTTCTTTCTTTAAACTTAGAGATTTATGAATAATTTCAACCTTCATTTACCAACCCAGCTCTGTTTTGGAAAAGACCAGCACAAAGAGCTCTCAAAGTTAATCCCCGCGAATTCAAAAGTTCTTTTATTATACGGCGGTGGCTCAATTAAGCGCAACGGGATCTACGAAAAAGTAATTCGCGAATTAACCAGTTTTGATGTCATTGAATTTGGAGGTATTGAGGCCAATCCGCAATACAGTACTTTACTCCAGGCACTGGAAGTAATTAAGACTCAACAAATTAATTTCATGCTCGCCGTAGGTGGAGGTAGCGTCATTGATGGAACTAAATTTTTAGCCTCTGCAGCACTTTACAGCGGTGATAATTCATGGGATATTCTTGAAAAAGGTCAAAGGACAGAAATAGGCTTGCCATTTGGAACAGTACTTACGCTCCCAGCAACCGGATCAGAAATGAATAGTGGCGCAGTAATTTCAAGGAAAGAAACCGGTCAGAAACTTACCATGGGAGGGCCTGGTCTTTTTCCTCTTTTTAGCATTGCAGACCCTTGTGTTGTGGCTTCGTTACCACAACGGCAATTGGCGAATGGTATTGCAGATGCCTTTACGCATGTCATGGAACAATACATGACCTACCCTACATCTGCATCCCTTCAAGACAGAATTTCGGAAGGGATTTTAAGTACGCTAATTGACATTGCACCTAAAGTAATGAGTGAACCGGAAAATTTTGAGGTCGCAGCAAATTTCATGTGGTGCTGTAATATGGCACTTAATGGCATAATTCAAAAAGGAGTACCTACAGATTGGTCAATTCACGCAATTGGTCATGAGATTACTGCCGCTTACGGTATTGATCATGCTCGAACTCTAGCGATTGTTTTACCCAGCATGTACAGGTATAAGATTGAGAAAAAAGAAACGAAATTAGCCCAATATGGTCGGCGTGTTTTAGGAATATCGGGCGACTCTCGAAAAGTAGCGGAACTGGCTATTGACCAAACTGAAGATTTCTTTAGAAGTCTGGGTATTAGCACAAAATTGAGTGAATACAATGTGGATAATCTTAGCAGTTTTCCTCAATCCTGCGTCAATGCTATGGAGAAGCAACGCAACATAATATTAGGGGAACACAAAGACATTCGTTCAGCGGATGTATTGTCCATCTTAGAAGCAGTAATTTGATGGACTTAGATCAACTATTTAATCATATTCCAAATGCAGAGAGAAAGCCTAAATTAGAGGCTATTGCCCAATCATTTTCAAAAGAAAGTGAACTTAAGGTGAATTTTATCTGCACTCATAATAGCAGACGAAGCCATTTTAGTGAGATACTATTCAGAACTGCTGCCAAATATTATGGTCTTAAAAATGTGCAGACATTCAGCGGAGGTACAGAGCGTACAGCATTATTTCCTGAGGTAGCAGAAAGCTTCAAAAGACATGGTTTTAGAGTAATACCACTTGAGGCTCACAATCAACGTGCCTATAAAATATTTATAGAAAACCTTGAAAAAGTGGATACCACTCCTGTTTTGTTTTCAAAGAAATATGATGACGAAAGCAATGCACAAGAAAATTATCATGCCATTATGGTGTGTAATAGCGCTCATGAATCCTGTCCCGTGGTTCATGGTTCAAAACAGCGTCATTCGTTAATGTTTACAGACCCAAAACATAGTGACGGTGGTTCAAATCAAAAGGATGTTTATGACAAGACTCTTATCATGATAGCCTCAGAACTTGGTTTTGTGGCAAGAAAAGTTCTTGAATTAATATAATGGCGGTCTAGGCTGCGTTGGTGAATCTTCAATATCTATACCCGTTCTATACCAGTAATCAGCTACAATTATTAATGCAGGAATTGCATAGCTCACTATGGACATTGGAACCTGGGTCATAGTTTCATTCGCATAGCTGGACAAAATAAGACCACAATATCCTGCATAGAGTCCAGTTAAAATTTGTCTAATCCGTCCTTGTGGAAGATTCCAAAGGCGGTAGCCCATCCAAAAGACTAAAAATAACAATAAGACAATAAAAAGGATCAACCCTACTATTCCTGTTTCCATCCATATTCTTGGAAATAATCCGTCAGTAGGAGTATCCGCCAAAAAGCTACCCGGAGCAAATCGTTGTCCCCAATTTCCAGCTGAACCCACACCTCCTCCGAACGGTTTATCCGCCATATACTTCGTTAAGACTTCTAATTTCACCTTTCTCACCATAAGAGAAGCGTCATTCGGGTCAAATGCAGTGCGTAGACGATAGATATTGTAATTGCCATTTAAAATCGTTGAAAACTTCAAGAAAACATACATCGCTAATCCAACTATGGACCCCACGAACGTTAAAAGAGATCTTCTAGCCATGATAAGAAAAACGATGCCGCCTAAACCCAGAATTGCTACGGGTCCACGTGAACCACTGAGCATCATTCCATAAAAGTTGAATAGTGCTACAGCAAAATAAAAAAAACGTCCTGGCAATCTTGCTGGTAAACATGCATAGGTCGCAGATACTACGCACATGAACGCGCAATAACCGCCGTAGTTAGAAGCATCTGTAAAAACACTAAATTCACGCATACGCCCATTAACAAAATGTTCGTTAATCGGACCTTGATTCAACCATTCCATCTCAAAATCCCACATTCCCATAAATTCTTGACGAATAGCAATTAAAGTGGCATAGATGGATAATACGATTAGTATGTTGAAAAAAGTCTTAATATCATTTGGTGAAGAGATAAATCCGCAAACGACAATGGGCACCAAAATCAAATACAGACAGAACGATCGCATCGCATAAAACCAAGCAATAGGTCCTGGAGCGTCTGGATTAATTATGAGTAAGCATACGTAGACTACCCACAAAAATATTGCAATGAATTCAGGCTTTTTGATAAACTTAAATGAGATTTCAGATCGTCCGGGCATGAGAACAATTAGACCCATTGCTAATAAAACATCAATAGCAAGACCATAGGTTGGTCCCGGGTATAGACGACTCAAATGGGCCATAAGAAAGCCAACAAGTAGTGCAGTCAAATACAATAATTTGGGGTAATTAAGGAAAAGTATTGTTAGGACGATGAGAAACACGATCAAAACCGGTAATGCTGCACCAAGGAGTGAACCTTGAATCATATTTCCGGCTATAAAGAATCCTACAAGGAATATCATTCCAACAATCCAATACTTTTTAAGTAGTGATTGAAACGAAAAAAATATAATCCTAAACATATTAATCCATGGTTTGGATAATGGCCTCCACCGCCAAGCGATAGGAATCTAAACCAAAACCACTTATGCTTCCAAGGCATTTACCAGCGATAATGCTTTTATGACGAAATTCTTCACGGGCCGCAGGCTGACTAATATGGACCTCGATTACGGAAACAGAAATTGCAGCTATACAATCGGCTATTGCGACAGAGGTATGGGTATATCCGCCTGCATTCAATATGATTGCAGTATACTCTTCCTGACTTTCTTGAAGAATATCAATTAGTTCACCCTCAACATTGCTCTGTAAGTAACTAAAAGAAGCCACGTCATCATAGACAGCCGTGAGTTCCTCATAAAAATCCTGAAAATTAGAATTTCCGTAAATATCTGGTTCCCGCTTTCCAAGCAAGTTTAAATTTGGACCGTTGAGAATTAATATACGCATCATGCGAAGTTACCTTTTGATGAACGAAATTTAGGGAGTGAAAGACAACGATTTTATAACTGACTATTTTGAATACCTACAATTTGAACGTGGATTAAGTAAAAACACCATAAATGCGTATCAACGCGATATGCAAAAATTTCATGATGTCTGTAATAAAAGTCCAATAAAATCAGGGGCTGACGAAATATCTATTTTGCTTTTACACATGCACAAAATGGGACAATCTTCAAGGTCACAAAGTAGAATGTTAAGCTCTTTACGCGGGTTTTACAATTGGGCACAAGAGGAAAAATATATTACTCAAAACCCCATACTTCTCTTTGAGAACCCTAGACAAAACCGCACTATTCCCGTAGTACTTAGTGAAAAAGAAGTTCAAAAAATATTAGATGCCATTCCCATGAACGATAGGTTTAGCACAAGGGACAGAGCCATTGTAGAATTGCTTTATGCATGTGGGTTAAGAGTTAGCGAGGCTTGTGAATTAAAACTATCACTTTTGCGCATTGCGGAAGGATACATCATTGTTACTGGTAAAGGAAACAAACAAAGGCTTGTACCTATTCATAAGGAAGCTGTCAAGTTTTTAGAACTTTACATGCAACACGAACGACCAAACACGAAACCAAAAACAAATGAGAGCGATACCGTATTTTTGAGCAACAGAGGTGGTAGTTTGACACGTCAAAGTATTTTTATGAAGCTGAAACGCTTTGCTACCGTGGCAGGTATAAAAAAAACAATCTCGCCGCATACCATGCGTCATAGCTTTGCCACACACTTGATTGAACGAGGGGCAGACTTGCGGGTAGTCCAGCAATTACTTGGGCACGAAAGCATCACAACAACTGAAATTTATACACACATCAGCGCCAAACATTTAGGAGAAAAAATCGCTGAATTTCATCCACTGAACAGTCAGAAATAACGCAACAGCTTATTGGGCTCAACACATGAGTTAGTTTCTAAGAGGCTTACAGTTGCCATTAAGAACAGTTGAACAAATTTGATGTTATCTTCTATGTTACCTATAGAGTTCAGAACTAGACATATAATAATGTTATTGCTTGGTTTGAGTCACTTCAATTGTACAAAAGATGAATAATTTAATCGAAATTGCTCAAAAGCAAAGGGCATACTCCAAAGTCCTTGCGAAGAAGCCTTTGGAATATAGACTCCAAAAGTTACAGAATTTGAGAGAAGCTTTGAAGGGAGAATGGCAGCATAAATTAGCACAAGCAATGAAGGCTGATTTCAATAAGGGTGAGGTCGAAGTTCGTCTGACGGAAATCCTTCCAACTTTAGATAATATCAAGATACTTAGGTCAAACTTAAAGAAATGGATACGCCCTACAAAAGTTAAAACTCCAATAATGTTATTAGGATCTACTTCCTATACAGAGGTGCAACCAAAAGGGAATGTATTAATAATCAGTCCTTGGAATTACCCCATATTTTTGACTTTACAGCCACTTACAAATGCTATTGCCGCAGGCAACACAGTAATAATGAAGCCTTCCGAGCACACTCCTGAAACATCAAGGGTGATGGCAGAATTAATCAGAAGTATTTTCAGTGAAGAGGAAGCATATGTCGCCTTAGGAGGTGTAGAGTTAGCAAAAGAACTTTTAGATATTCGATTCGATCATATTTTCTTCACGGGATCTACGGCAGTTGGGCAAATTGTAATGACTGCTGCCAGTAAACACTTAACATCTGTGACGCTAGAATTGGGTGGTAAAAGCCCTACAATTGTTGACAACAGTGCAAATGCCTATGCAGCTGGACAACGCATTGCTTGGGCAAAATTTACCAATGCAGGTCAAATTTGTATTGCACCAGATCATGTGTATGTTCACAATAGTAAACTAGAAGATTTTAAAAAAGGAGTAGTTGAAACCATCCAACGCTTTTATGGGGAGCATCCAATGAAAAGCGATGATTTTGTACAAATTGTAAATACAAATCACTGGGAACGGCTTTCGTCCATGCTCGGTGAATCAATTAAAGAAAAAGGCGAATTGATTATTGGGGGTAATGCATCCCGAGAATTGAGAAAAATAGAACCTACTGTTATTGTAGATCCACCGAAACAGGGCGCATTAATGAGAGAGGAAATTTTTGGACCCATATTACCGGTGTTCACTTTTAATGAATTAGACCAACCTCTCGATGAAATTTCAAATAGAGAGCATCCTCTTGTAGTCTACATATACAGCCATAACAAAAAGAATATTAGACGTATACAAAATAACACCCGGGCTGGAGCAACAGCTGTGAACATGTCTCTGATTCAAGTTGCTAATAATTACCTTCCTTTTGGGGGTGTTGGACACAGCGGTATGGGAAGAACTAATGGTGAATCTGGTTTCCTCGAATTCAGCAATACAAGAGCAGTGTATTATCAATGGGGACTACCTGTAAATAAAGTGCTCAGCGCACCTTATACTCAGAAAAAATTACGAATAGTTCAATTTATAATTGACAAATTACTCTAGAAAAAAGACCTCAGAAACTCCCAGCGTTTTGCTGGAAGACCCTGATATACCTTTACTGTTATGAGCCAATTTTAACAAGTTGCACTTTAAAGATTAAGGTTGCATTAGGGGGAATTACTCCTCCTGCGCCAGCTGATCCATATCCTAAATTTGATGGAACTACCAAAGTCGCTTTTGATCCCTCATTCAGTAACATAATTCCTTCATCCCATCCCGGAATAACCTGACCAACACCAATATTTATTGAGATTGGCTGACCTCTTTGGAAAGAACTATCAACTACCACTCCACTGGTAAGTTTTAATTCATAATGAACCTCTACGCTTTCACCTTTACTAGGCTTAGGACCATTTCCTTCCTCTTCAATGAGATACATTAAACCACTTTCGGTTTTTTGTGCACCTTCGGTATACTCCTTCAACGCGTCGGCCTCTGCAGCTTGTGCAGCTTCTAAGTTCGCCTTAGCTTTCTCTTCAGCCTCACCTCTGGAGGAAGTGAAAACTTTAGATGCATCCCAACACTCAGCCTGCTCTCCAACACGCACAATTTCTAACTTCTCAATAGTATCTCCTTCAACTACAGCATCAACTACATTCTGCCCTTCCGTAACATAACCAAATACCGTATGCTTCCCATCTAACCAGTTTGTGGGACCATGAGTAATGAAAAATTGCGAACCATTAGTTCCTGGACCTGAATTAGCCATGGATAATGTGCCCGCTTTATCATGCTTTAACTCAGGGTGTATTTCGTCTTCAAATTTATACCCGGGTCCACCTGCACCTGTGCCTGTTGGATCACCGCCCTGAATCATAAAATCGGCTATTACTCTATGAAAGGTCAAACCATCGTAATACGGCAGACCGCTGTCTTTAGCAGTATTATCAAGCTTACCCTCGGCAAGTCCAACAAAATTAGCTACGGTCATAGGAGTCTTTTCGTGTTCTAATTTAATTACAATTGCACCCCTTGGTGTTGACATCTTGGCATATATACCGTTTTCCATAATACTATTTGAAATATTCTTTAATTCGCTAATTCTACAATTTCCACATCAAATACAAGTGGCGCATTTGGTGGAATTACCCCACCCGCTCCGCGCTCTCCATATCCAAGATATGGAGGTATAATCAACTTGGCTTTACCACCAATATTGAGGAGTGTTAAGCCTTCTTGCCATCCTTTTATTACTCTACCTCTAGGACCTATTTCTACAGGAATAGGCTCATATGGTTCTCTGCGTGAGTCATATACACCATTAGCTTGGGCAAGCTTTTTATCCGAAGTGTCAAAGCATTTACCATCCATAAGGAAACCTGCATAATTTACACGCACTACTTGACCTAAAGCAGGTTTGTCTCCACTGCCCATATCCTCAATGATATAGCGCAATCCTGAAGCGGTTTTCTGAGCTTCCGGGTATAAATTGTCTATTTCATTTTCAATGGTTGCAGCGGCATCTCTAATACGCTCCTCTACACCAGTGACACCATTTTCAAAAATGACAGGAGCATCAAACTGTTTCGCCTCCTTTCCAATTCTAATGATTTCCACCGTTTCTAAGATTACATCTTCTTTTGGACGATCACCTTGATTGCGCTCAACGCCCCCTATAGCATCTACAATCTCTTGACCGCTGAGGACTTGACCAAAAATATTATAACTACCGTCAAGATGTGGTGTGGCATTGTGGGTAATAAAAAATTGCGAACCATTAGTACCTGGTCCTGCGTTGGCCATACTTACCACCCCTGGTTTGTCGTGGCGAAGTTCATTAGCTATTTCCTGCGGAAATTGATAACCAGGACTTCCAGAACCCGTTCCTGTTGGATCTCCACATTGAATCATAAATTGAGGTATCACTCTATGAAAGACAATGCCATCGAAATAAGGTTTCGAAGCATACTCCTCCTTAACCTTTGGATGATTTGCTTCTGCTAGTGCTATAAAATTTGCTGCAGTCATAGGGGCATACTCCTCATGAAAGTCAATTAAGATATCACCCATTGTAGTTGTTAATTTGGCATATATGCCGTCGTTGAGTTCAACGGTCTCATTGTTGACGGTCACGTTCGTAGCACCGCAAGCCGATGCAATGGAACCAATCACAAAAATTGTAAGTATTTTTTTCAACATCTTTCATCTAATTTATTGGCAACAAAGGTAATGGTTCTTAACAAAATTTAGGATGTTACTTGTTGTATTTGAAACATCTCGATTCTATAATTAACGTTAACTATTTGTAAACAATTATTCTTTTAAATGTAAATTTTATGTTGACTTTACCGATATCAAGGTTAAAAAAAGAGATATGAAAAAGTTGTTTACGTTACCACTATGTGGAATCTTATTGTGTTTTACTTTTTCTTCTTGCGACGCTCCGATGGGAAGTATTGCAGACCCTCACACGCTAGATGATTTAAATCGTAAAAGTTTTGAAGTCACTACTTATGAGATGTATAATCATGACACTCAAATTAGCTTCGATTTAGTTAGCACTAACGACCACGTCTACTTAACGTTTAAGGATAACGACCTTTACCTTACCAAGGAAAATACAGAAGGCGGGACTGTTCAATTCAGATTTCAAGAGTTTACAACGAATTTTCAAGGAGGGGCGCTTCAGGGAATCTATTTGGATGAATACAATTTCATGAAAGCCATTCACGTCAGCAAAAATGCCAATCAGGTAGTTCTGGAATTAGAAGGGATAGCATCTGATGACGATCATTTTAGAACGCTTTTCATTGTCATGGATGAATTAGCAAGTCATCCAGAGGGCGCCCTACAAATTAGCGGACTACCTGAATAAGTCGAATATCATAACGCATTGGACTTTGCGGCGGAATACGATCTAAATCACCTGCAATTCCGTGAGCTAAAAATGAAGGAATTAATACGAGCTTCATCTCTCCTTCTTGCATCCCTTTTAAACTTTCATGCAGTCCTGTTTCCATTTCACTTCTTCCCAACTCAACAGTATCTGTATATTGCCCTATACCGCTATCATTTAATAAATAAACAGTAGCACTATAAATGATGTGGTCCCCAAATTTTGCCGTTTTTCCTTCACCTTCGATTATGCCTAATTCAAACATGCCAAAACCATTACGCTGAATCCCATCCAGTTCATGGCTTACAATGTAAGCCTCTATTTGAGCACGTTCTTGAGCCAAATACATCTTTTGTCGTTCTATTGGGTTTACTTCAATAACTTCATTCGCAGAGGAATTGTGTTCAGCACATCCCGTGAGGATTACGAAAATGAAAAGAAGATGACGAGTAATTACCATTGAAGATGTTTTTTCGCATGAGTGATGGCCTCAGACATACTCATTTCAATTCTTCCGCCAGCTGCATTTTTGTGTCCGCCGCCATTAAAATGTGCTCGTGCCAGAGCATTTACATCAAATTCACCTTTGCTTCTCAAAGACAATTTAACGGCTCCATCCTCTTCACGTAGAAAAATGGTTAAAATAGCACCACGAATGCTTAGACCGTAATTCACAAACCCTTCAGTAATTCCCTTTTCGTAACCCAGCTGTGAACATTGTTCTTCTGTCAAATAAAGCAAAACCTTTGTTTTATCTTGACTCACTTCCATTTGTTCAAGCATAGTACCCAGCAACCTTAAACGAGCTACTGGTTGAGAATCAAAAACTTTATTGTGTAAACGTTGAGGCTGAACCCCCAAATCCAATAGCTTAGATGCAACTTCGTGAGTTCGCGCACTTGTTGCACTATATTTAAAACTACCAGTATCGGTTACAATTCCTGTATATATACATGCGGCACTTTTTTCATCTAATAAATACTCCCATTCCATCATAACACAAAGCTCATAGATCATTTGGCAGGTAGAACTCATCATAGTATCGCTATATATGAAATCCGGCCAACTTTCAGGTTGTTGATGATGATCAATTACAGTTTTAATGCCTTTTGCCCCGCGTAATGCTTGTTCCATATCTGCACTTCGGTGATAGGCATTGTAATCTAGATGGAAAATCATATCGGCCGATTCAATTTTAGTATTCGCAGCCAATTTACCCTCTGAATAAATCATTACTTCCTCATTACCTGACAAGTGCCAAAGGAATTCCGGATACGGGTTTGGTACAATTACACTGACTTTCTTATCTAATTTCTCTAGGACTCTTTTTAATGCTAAGGCACTACCCATAGCATCTCCATCAGGATTAGTGTGATTCGTGATCACTATATTTTTGGCAGAGTCAACTACATCTATAAAACCGTCTAAACGTATTTCTTGCATAATGGGTACAATCTCGCACAAAGGTTCGAGAAAAGTGTACCTTTGCAGCGCAAAATTTTTGAAAATCTAAAAAGATGGCAGTGAATAAAACGTTAACTATGATTAAACCCGATGCGGTTCGTGACGGACACATTGGCGGAATCCTGAATCAAATTACAGATGCAGGATTTCGTATCTCAGCAATGAAGCTTACTCAGCTTTCACTTGCAGACGCTAAAGCATTTTATGCGGTGCATGAGGAACGTCCATTTTTTGGTGAGTTAGTGGAGTTTATGACTTCAGGTCCTATCGTTGCTGCGATTTTAGAAAAGGAAAATGCAGTAGATGATTTTAGAACATTAATTGGTTCAACCAACCCTGCTGAAGCTGCTCCAGGTACTATCCGCGCTCGTTTTGCCAAAAGCATTGGCGAGAATGCTGTACACGGTTCTGATAGTGATGAAAATGCGCAGATTGAGGGCGATTTTCATTTTGCCGGCCGTGAGCAATTTTAAAAGATTTTTTAACTACTTTTGCCCTCCCTTTAGGGACTGAGCGTCAACCTCTGGCAAAAGATGTGAATGTTGACTCACAGCAATAAAAACAATTTAAACATGGACTTAGTTCAGTTTGTAAACGACGAATTCGTTTCTAGAAAAGACTTACCAGAATTTGGTGCGGGTGATACAATCACTGTATACACTCAAATTACTGAAGGTGAAAAAACACGTACGCAGTTCTTTCGCGGTGTAGTTTTACAACGCAGAGGATCTGGCGCTACCGAAACTTTTACGATTCGCAAGATGAGTGGTAACATTGGTGTAGAGCGTATCTTCCCCGTTAACCTCCCGGCAATCGAAAAGATTGAAGTCAATAAACGAGGTAAAGTGCGTCGTGCGAGAGTATTCTATCAAAGAGAGCGCACAGGTAAAGCGGCGCGTATTAAAGAACGTCGATTCTAAAATATTGAAAGAAATTCTAAAAAACCCGCGCCTTTTGGCTCGGGTTTTTTTTTGCAGTTACTAGTGGGCTTAGAAATTTGCTTGATGCTATAATTGAGTAACAACAAAAACGGTTCGTCTATTTTTGGCTCTACCCAACTCTTCATCATTATTAGCAACTGGCGCGCTTTCACCGAAACCCTTAAAGCTCAGCCTGGAGGCCTCTATACCCATACCATAAAGAGTATTTGTAACTCGTTGGGCTCGGCGTGAACTTAATTCTAGATTGGCACCAGCTTCTCCCACATTATCTGTATGTCCTTGAATCTGTACTTTAAGATGGTTGTTATCTACCAAGAAGTCTGCAAATTCGGCAATCAACATCTCACTTAAAGCATCTAAGCGGTCCGAATTTGTTTCAAAAAGAATATTCGGTATTGGATATGATTCACCCTCTTCCATATCCGCCTGGGCCAATTCTATTTGCATTCGATTCACATTACCTGGCGGCCCTGAACTAGCTAAAGCTAAGCGCAAAGGCGCTGCACTAAACGCCGCTTTTTTGGCCTCTAACTTTATCACAATACTCTGAGCGTCTTCTTTTTTCACCACGGCTGAAAAGTCGCCTGTCTCTTCATCCACTTGAAGCGCTGTACGCTCACCAGTTGAACTATTTTTCAATATTACCTTAGCATCATCATCAGAGGCAAACATATCTTTAGTAAGGGTTCCTTTGACTAAAACCACCTCCACCGGCTGCGCTGCTTCATACAAATCAAAGAAGTAAATATCCCAACCGTTTGCTTTATTGATTTTATTCGAAGAAAAATATGCTTGACGTCCCTCCAAAGTAACCATCATACCTATTTCATCCTTTTCTGTATTAATTGGATATCCTAAGTTTTGTGGCTTACCCCAGCCTGATGGCGCATACGAACTCTTAAATAAATCATAGCCACCCATACCCGGGTGCCCATCACTTGCAAAATACATGCTTTCGCTATCTGAATGAATAAATGGACTCTTTTCATTTTTTGTTGTATTAACCGTAGGACCTAGGTTTTCTGGAATTGACCAAACCCCTTGTAAATCGCGTGTACTTTTGTATAAGTCCAGCCCCCCAAATCCCCCTTTTCTATTACTCGTAAAATATAGAACGTCACCATTTGGTGAAATAGAAGGTTGACTCTCCCAACTATTAGGTCCATTTACATTTGGAACGGGGCGAATTCCGTTCCATACACCGAAAGAAAATGTGGAATAATAAAGATCACAATTTTGTTTTCCCGTTTTTTCATCACGTTCACAAATCGTAAAAACCATCAGTCGATTATCTGCTGTAATCGTAGGCCCTCCTTCATTGTACTTTGAATTAAAAGGCGAACTCAAGGCCGTGCCCTCCTCAAATAAAAATGAATTTGTACTGCTTAGCGTATTGGCTAAACTAAATTCCTCCACGCTACGAAGAGGAGCCGCAGGACCTTCGTATTTGTTTCGCTTCTTACTTCTTCGCGTAAAGTAAAATTGCGAACCGTCCGGTGTTAAAGCACCCAAATATTCGTCCCAGCGCGTATTTATATTTCGTGCAGGTATAGGAGCATAGGGCACTGGGTTGGCCAGATAGGTTTCTTTGAGGTTGATTTCTTCCAGCATTCCTTTCACCTCGCTATCAAAGGCAGTTTCGCGATCGTCTCGCAAGAGCCACTGCTCAAAATAGGACTCTGCTTCATCATTGCGCCCAGCCGCCATACAAAGTGATCCAACAGCATAAAGTAGATCAGGTTTATAGCCCGGACACCTCTTTACCAATTGCTTCCAATGGGCTTCTGCTAGATGAAATTTTTTCGTTCGTATACTCAGTTCACCCTTTAAGTAGAGAGCATGTTGATCTTCGTCGCTTTGACGTAAAGCTGCACCTATATAAACGGTGGCATTTGGATAATCTCTTTGATTCATGGCACGGATGGCCTTTTGAATTTGTTTTGTAGGACTATGATGATCATCACCACAATGGTTACCCAACTCAACAGGTCCCTTTTGCGCAGAAACCTTTATGGCAAAGAGTACGGCAAAAACAATGAAGATTCTTCGCATTAAATCTAGTCTTGTTCCACTACGGTCAGTTTATTCTCGGATAACGCAATAATCGTAGACACTGATGCATCGCCAGTTAGATTTAATACGGTTCGTACCATATCAATGATGCGGTCCACAGGGAATATAATAGCAATCCAAGCAGGATTAAGGCCTACACTCTCCAAGATTGGTATGAGCATAATCATTCCCGCTGAAGGAACAGATGCTGCACCAATAGAAGCTAAGGTTGCCGTAAAAATGATGGTAGCTTGCTGCGCTAAAGTGAGATCTATCATGTGGAATTGAGCCATGAATATGACAGCTACAGTTTGATATAAAGCGGTCCCATCCATATTAATTGTTGCCCCTACTGGTAAAACAAATGAACCTATTTCTTCATCTACTCCTAAATTATCACGAACGCAATCCATAGTTACAGGCAGGGTTGCCGCAGTTGATGACGTTGAAAAAGCCAATAATTGTGCAGGCCTAATTCCTCGCATAAAATAACCCCAGCTTTTCCAAAAACCCATTTTGGTCTTACGGTTAATGAGAAAGGCAAGTACTGCCGGGTAAAGAACTAAAATCATGATAAGAAGGCCTAAAATAGTAGAGCCCGTATACGCTCCAAGCGCTTTAAAAATCTCCACTAATCGACCCGGCTCGTCGCCTGCCATCGCCGCCAATTTACCAGCCAATAGTGCAAAAACAAAAAACGGTGCGCCCTTCATAACTACATCCACCATTTTGATGAAAATATCAGAAAACCCGTTCATCAACTTTGCTACGGGTTCCATGCTAGTGCCAGGCAGCATGACCATAACTATCCCAAAGAAAATCGCAAAAAATATGACTTGTAACATTAAGCTATCATTGAAGGACAAAAAGATGTTGGAAGGAACCATATCCACAAAAAATTGGAGAGGCCCGTCCTTTTTTTGGCTTTTTACAGCATTTGCCTTGGCTACCTTAGCATTAAGTTCATCATTATTAAGTTGCTCAGTAAGTGCGGCCTGGGCCTCTGACATATATTCTTGCATTGACGGGTCTGCCAATAATCTCGTATTATCAAAAAACTCTACCCCTTCTGTATCATTAACCCACAGCTCGTAGGCCACACGATTAATTTTCAATTGCTCCTCAGCCGTCTGTTTACCGGGATTAAAAGTATTTGCTATCAACATTCCCATGCAAGCGGCAAGCACTGTAGACCCAACATATAAAGCCAAAGTTTTTACTCCCATTCTGCCTAAGGTGGCAACATCACTTAAATTGCCTATACCCGCTATAATTGAAAATAGAACAAGTGGTATAGCGATTAGCTTCAAAAGGTTTATAAATATGGTACCAAACGGTGCAATCCAATCCAAAGTAAATTGACTCCATCCCATGGTAGAGCTTAGCAGTGCCCATGCTATTCCTAAAATTAATCCGATAATGATCTGTACAGGTAACGATGGTTTTTTCATGCGTTGTATTTCAAATTCCTTAAATAATGGTCGGCCAGCACCAACTGTATCATAGCCTCAACTATAGGGACAGCGCGGGGTACCACACAAGGATCATGACGTCCTTTAGCTGCAATTACAGTAGATTCTCCATTTTTTTTAACCGTTTGTTGCTCTTTCCCAATAGTAGCCACGGGCTTAAAAGCAATACGAATCTCTATTGGGGCACCGTTACTCAATCCACCTACAATGCCTCCTGCATTATTCGTAACAGTAGAAAAATCTTCATTAATGATATCATTGTGGAGACTACCTGTCATTTCCGACGAAGAAAAACCAGAGCCAATTTCAAAACCCTTTACTGCATTGATACCCATGAGAGCCTTGGCTAAGTCCGCTTGCAATTTATCAAAAACAGGTTCGCCCAATCCTACGGGCACTCCTGTCGCCACTGCGGTAACTATACCGCCAGTACTATCGCTTGCGGCACGACATTTTTCAATATATGTTTCCATCTGATCGGCAGTCTCTTGGTGCGGACAGCGCGTAGGATGCTTGTCAATGGCACTTAAATTCAATTCTTCAAAGGGAACAGCCAACTTAATGGGCCCAACAGCACTTACCCATGCTTTGACCTCAATACTAGGAATTATCTGCACTGCTAACGCACCCGCTACAACACGGCATGCCGTCTCTCTAGCACTCGATCGACCACCACCGCGATAATCCCTATGACCATATTTGGCTTGGTACACATAATCAGCATGTGAAGGACGATAAATATCCTTGATTTGCGTATAGTCTTTGCTTCGATGATCTTTATTTGAAATAGAAAAAGCAATTGGCGTACCCGTTGTTTTACCTTCAAACAGGCCGCTATGAAAAACCACAGCATCTTCTTCATTACGCTCAGTAGTCAAGTGACTTTGACCGGGACGACGACGATCCAAGGCCTGCTGAACTTGGTCTAAGTCTATTTCTATTCCGGATGGCATACCATCTAAAATCCCTCCTATCTGGGTACCATGACTTTCACCATATGTGGTTAGTATCAAAGATTTTCCTATTGTGTTTCCAGGCATGGCACTAAAGTAGGAAACTAAAGCACATTCTCCGTAATATTGGAGTATGAACCTGAAGCTAATTAACATAAAATCCTTGGGCGGTGTGCACAAGGAGGGTACCAAATGGTTGCGAGGCGCAGACTTAGCTCATTTCCCAACGATTGAAAATGCATACCTCATCATAAAAGAGGGGAAAATTTCATCATTTGGTCCCATGAGTAATTGTCCTCAAGATGAATTGCCTATTCAAAATTGTAGCGGACAACACGTTATGCCCGCCTTCGTGGATTCTCACAGCCACCTGGTCTATGCCGGCACTCGTGAGGAGGAATTTAATCTTCGGCTCCAAGGTGCGAGCTACGAAGAAATTGCAGCTGCAGGTGGTGGTATTCTTAATAGTGCAAAAAAAGTTGGTCAAGCAAGCATAAAAGAACTGGTGATACAAGCGGATTACCGGCTGCAAAATTTGATGAGATACGGCACGGGTACTGTTGAAGTAAAAAGCGGATATGGACTTGACCCCGATAACGAATTAAAAATTTTACGCGCCATCAAGTCGCTAAATGTGCAAACGAACGCCACCATTATACCTACCTTCTTGGCAGCACACGCAATGCCCAATTGGGCTAAAGAGCAAGGAATGAACGATGCTTCCTATACCAAATTCATGTTAGATCGTTGCCTGCCAATAATCATGAAAGAAGGTTTAGCGCAGTATCTAGACGGTTTCGTTGAACGTGATTACTTCAAATTAGATGCACTCCAATATATTATTGATGCTAGCGCGTCTTCTGGTCTTCCTTTAAAAATACATGTGAATCAATTTTACGACATAGGAGGAATTGAAATGGCTGTGGCAGCTCAAGCGCTGAGTGTGGATCACCTTGAAGTAATGACCCCAAAGGCTATGAAAGCATTACACGGAGGAAATACTATCGCAACCTTACTTCCATCATGCAGCTATTTTTTAGGCATTCCTTATGGACCTGCTCGAGACCTTATAGAAAATGACACCATTGTGTCATTGGCTACTGATTACAATCCTGGGTCTAGTCCGGGTGGAAACATGCAGCTAATCTGTAATATGGCCTGCGCCAAGATGAAGATGACTCCCGAAGAGGCATTGAATGCGGCTACTTTGAATGGGGCAGCCGCCTTAAACCTCAGTGATCGCAAAGGCTCCATTGCCGTGGGTAAGGATGCGGATCTATTGATCACCAAGGCCATCCCATCGCTGGAGTATTTGTGTTACGATTTTGGGACCAATCACATTCAAACCACCATTTTAGATGGACACACTCAATGAGCACAATATTAGAACATTATACTAAAGAAGATCTCGTTAGCCGTACCTCCCTTCGTTCGGGCGAGGAACGCCTAGGTGAGCGCATCGCAGCTGTTAGCGAGGCCAATTGGACTAGCGCAGATTCCCTTCCGTACAAGTTCGTACTCGTAGGAGTAGAAGAAGATTTCGGCGTTCGAGCCAACTACGGTCGCGGCGGGGCAGATCGCGCTTTCCAAAGCTTCTTGAGTTACTTCCTAAACATGCAAGTAAACCGCTTTTTCCCAACGGACGCAGTAGCAGTTCTAGGAGCAGTGGTTCCGACCACTTCCATAGAAAATGACCAGATAGACGCTTTGCGTAATGCCACTGCAGCAAACGACCATACGGTTAGCGCTGTAGTACACAGAATTACTGAACTAGGAGCTATCCCCATAGTCATTGGTGGAGGTCATAATAATGCATACGGGTGTTTGAAAGGCAGTAGCGAAGCAAAAGGACGCGCTATCAATTGTCTAAATATTGACGCACATACAGATTTAAGAACGCCCGAAGGTCGACACAGCGGCAACGGCTTTACCTATGCCGCAGAAGCAGGCTTCATGGCGAATTACTTCATGTTAGGGCTTCAAGAGAATTATACGCCAGCATACATTTGGCAAACCATTGAGCATAACGACGCCTACAATGTAGCAAGCTTTGAGGATTTACAGTCAGGGGAATTGACCCAAGATGAGGCGCTCATTCACGTTGCCGAACATTTGGGAATGGAATATGGATTGGAGCTGGACGTGGATGCCATTGCAAATTTCCCTTCAAGTGCACAGAGCGTAAGCGGATTTTCCTTTGATCAGGTCCGTCAGATCATCTACGCGCTCGATATGCTGCCCCACTACTTCCATCTTTGTGAAGGTCGCGTCACCAAGGAAGAGGAACATGCCGCAGTAGGAAGAGGTTTAGCCCTTCTCGTGTCCGATTTTATCAAAGCACACATCTTCAGCGAATAATATGAGCTACCGGATAGAATGCATACCCAACGTAAGTACTGCCGATCCAGCAATCCTTGAACGCATTGCTGCAGCTATCGAAGCTACTGAGGGCGTAACACTGCATTTTGTCGACCCGGGTAAAAGTGCCAACCGCACCGTATTTACTTACTTGGGACCTGCAGTGCAAGTTTTCAAAGCAACAGAAACACTTTTTGAAATTGCCCTTGCGCACATTGATATGCGCGAGCACAAAGGCGTACACCCAAGAATGGGTGCTGTTGATGTCTGTCCCTTTGTGCTTCTTGACGACCATAAATTTGAGGAAGACTTAATAGGGAGAACTAGAGCATTTGCTAAACGCATAAGTACCAAACATAATCTTGCCATTTATGGCTATGAACAACTAGCCGATCGCCCTGAGCACACGAACCTTGCTGCCGTTAGAAAAGGGGAATACGAGGGCTTAGTAGCGCGATTTAATACTGGAGATCTTCCTGATTTTGGGCCACAATCTTTTGACCGTAGCGTTGAACTCCAAGGGGCTACAGCTTTAAGCGTCCGGCCTTTAATGGTTGCCTATAACGTGAATCTTAAGGGAGGCACTTTAGAAGAGCGATTAATAGCGGCAAAATCGATTGCTAAGATCATTCGTGAGCGCGATGGCGGAATGCCTGGCGTAAAGGCAATTGGTTGGTATTTACCAGATTTGGAATTGGTTCAAGTAAGCTGCAATCTAACCGAACCCGCTAAAGCAGGGGTATGCGAGGTATTCGCTAAAGTCCAAATATTGGCGGAGGAGATGGACTTTAAAGCGCCTTCTTCAGAGCTGATTGGCTGTATTCCACAAAGCCAATTTAGATCAATGGGCCCCGAAGAGTTAGGTTTTGGAGAACTTAAATCATTTGATCAGAAAAGGATTTTAAACCTTTGAAAATATTGATAGTCTAAAATAAATTCATGGCACGATTTTCTCTACCAAAGTGGCATCTAAAAAACCATCAATGAAAATTAGAATAGCAACGTTACTATTGCTCCTTTCAAGTGCATTATGGGCACAAAACCGCACATTAAGCGGTTACATCACCGACCTCGAGACTGGTGAGGCGCTCATAGGAGTGAACATTTGGACACCGGAACTCAAACTAGGCACTTCAACAAATACATATGGGTTTTATTCATTTACCCTACCCCAAGGAGTCCACGTTATTCGTCTAACTTATTTTGGATATGAAAGTAACCAGTTCGAAATTACGCTGGACAAGAATATTGAATTTGATTTCAGACTTAAACCTTCTAACAACATGCTCAATGAAGTAGATGTAGTTGCTTCCAAAGGTCAAAGTATTCAAGAGCAGGTTCAAATGTCTAAAATGGAAGTCCCCATAAAACAGCTCAAATCATTACCAGCAATTTTAGGGGAAGTTGATATTATGAAAACTTTGCAACTTTTGCCGGGTGTCCAAAGTGGCGGGGAAGGTACATCTGGGCTGTATGTTCGAGGAGGCTCTCCAGATCAAAACCTAATTCTTTTGGATGGAGTGCCGCTTTACAACGTAAATCACTTGTTTGGATTCTTTTCAGTTTTCAACGCAGACGCAATTTCCAATGTAAGCCTCACAAAAGGCGGTTTTCCAGCACGTTATGGAGGTCGACTTTCATCAGTACTTGAAATAAATATGAAGGAGGGTAATATGAATGAGTTTCATGGAGATGCCACTGCTTCTATTATTTCTTCAAAATTAACCTTAGAGGGGCCCCTAATCAAAGACAAGGCTTCATTTATGATAAGCGGTAGAAGAACATACTTAGACGTTCTCGCAAGGCCTTTCATTAATTCTGCTAACAACAACAATCCAAATCAGCAAACTTCACCTAGATACTATTTCTACGATACTAATGGAAAAATCAATTATAAAGTTGGTAAAAAAGACCGCGTATATTTAAGTCATTTCCAGGGTCAAGATAACTTCGGTATTAAAGATAAATATTCAGACAGCACGAGGACTGAAGAGTTTGATTTTGGTATCGATTGGATGAACAGCATTACCGCACTGAGATGGAATCATCAATGGAGTCCAAAGTTATTTTCTAATGCGACCTTAACCCGATCGCTCTACAATTTCAATACAAGAGCCGTCTCTGAAACCTCTTTTCTGCCCAACTTCCCAGACACCACTGGACAAGAAATTGAAAATCTGGCGGCACTATATTTATCAGGAATCGAAGATTATGGAGGCCGTATAGACTTTGATTATGCACACACCCCTTTACATTATATCCGCTACGGAGCAGGGTATACCAATCATAAGTTCACCCCAGGAGCCACTAACCTGAAGTTGACAAGTACAGACTTTAATCTTGATACTTCTTTAGGTAGCCAAAGTATTTTGTCTGATGAATTCTTTGCTTATGTGGAGGATGAATGGACCGTTAGCGAGAATTTAAAAATTAACGCAGGACTTCATTTTGCAGGGTTATCTGTGCAGAATGAGACGTATACGTCTTTGCAGCCTAGAATGGGATTGAACTATTCTTTACCAAGAGATATAGCACTAAAAGTTTCTTATGCAGATATGATGCAATTCGTGAATTTGTTGACTAATGAGGGTATTGGATTACCTACTGATTTATGGGTGCCTTCTACTGCGAATATCAAACCACAAACATCTCGTCAATATGCATTGGGTTTGGCAAAAAATTTAGGTGCATTTGAAGTAAGTCTTGAGGGATATTATAAAGACATGCAGAATTTAGTGAGCTATAAGGAAGGTGCAAATTTCCTTTTCTCTTTGAATGAAGATTGGGAAGATAAAATCACTCAAGGCAATGGACAGAGTTACGGTACAGAACTTTTTGTGCAGAAGAAAAGAGGAAAAACTACCGGTTGGATTGGCTACACTCTAGCATGGAGCTATCGCCAATTTGATGAAATCAATGACGGTCAACGTTATTTCTTTACCTACGACAGAAGACACGATTTTTCCGCAGTCCTTACACACGAAATTTCAGAAAACATTCAATTCAGCGGAGCTTGGGTTTATGGAACAGGTCGCGCTATCACTCTCCCTGAATATGAATATGTTACTTCCTTACCTGATGGTCTAAGTTGGTGGCAGCAACAACAGGTTTTAATTCAAAGACCAACGGATAAAAATTCGTTCCGCATGAGTGCCTATCACAGATTGGATTTGAGTTTTAGTTTTCATAAAAAACGCAAAAATTATGATCGCTGGTGGATGATTAGTGCCTACAACGCTTATAACAATCTCAATCCGTTCTTTTTTGAAACAAGGACTGATGGAAACGGAAATACCACATTGCGTGAATATGGCCTCTTCCCTATCATTCCTTCTATTGCCTACCGTATAAAATTTTAAACAATGAAAAAGAGTTTTATCCCTTTACTAGTATCAATTGTTTTATTCTCATGCGAACGATGGGAAGATGGAATTGCACGCGATATTGTTTTACCGCCTCACAACCCTCAAATTGCAGGATCTCTATTTATTGATTCTATGGACAGCACATTGAGTGCAACTATCAGCAAAACAGGTGGATTGTTTGATACCACAAAAACTGGAGTCATTAAAGATGCTGAAGTCAAACTCTATCAAGACGGTACTCTGTTACACCAACTAAAGGATTTTAGTGTTAACAAAACCTATGATAAATTCCTCGGCAATCAAATTGGACTTGTAAATGGAGAATTGATTCTTGAAGTCGCACATCCCGACTTTGAAACTGTAAGTGCTGCACAAATTTTTCCTGAGAAAGCAGTTTTTACAGCAGAAGTCGATTACGGTGGAACTACTTTTTTTGACGAGACTTCTGATGCCCTAACCATCTCATTTTCAGATTTACCTGGAGAAAATCAGCATTACCTCATAAACCTCCATGCGCACTACAGAAACGGAATTACAGGTCAGGATACCTCTGAATATTTCCCGCTCTACTTGGAAACTACTAATCAAAACGCAACCCGAATTAACGAAGGTGTAATCTTATTATCAGAGGAAGGTGTAGATCGAGATTTGGCTATTCGATTTGCCACAGGAATAAATTCCATCAACTACCTTTTTCAGTTGGAATATAGAATAACCGTAAGCACCTTGAGTGAAGAGTTGTTCAAATTCTACCAAAGCTATAGTGCTTTTCAAAATGCTCAGGGCAATCCGTTTGCAGAACCTGTCATTCTTTACAGTAATATGAGTAATGATATAGGCTGCTTTGGTGTAAGCACTACAATTAGAAAGTGGGAATGATAAAAAGCTTATTGATTCAAAAAACGACTGCTCACAGTCATTTACTTTCTCATAGCTATTAATACTCCATTAAAACTGAACCCCAGGTAAATCCTGCTCCAAAGGCGGCTAGACAAACTAAATCTCCTCGTTTCACAGCTCCAGTCTGCACCGCTTCTGAAAGTGCAATTGCAATAGAGGCACCCGTTGTATTACCGTATTTCTGAATATTATTAAACACTTGGTCATCCCTCAGACCCATTCGCTTTTGAATAAATTGAGCTATCCTCAAATTTGCTTGGTGAGGTATCAGGCAGTCAATCTGATCCGGAGTAATACCGTTTTTATCTAAAGCTTCCTTAATCACCTCACCAAAACGTACCACTGCATTTTTGAAAACAAAATTTCCATTCATTTTAGGAAAATGAATATCTGGATTCACTCCTTTTTCCAATAAGGCACCTATCCAATGTTGGGTCCCAAACCCTTTCATGGTTAATTCTTCCTTGTGTTTACCTTCACTATGCAAATGACAGCTTTTTATACCGCCTTCCTTTGCGGAGGCCTTAGATAACACAACAGCGCCAGCACCATCTCCAAAAATAACACTTACTCCCCTTCCTCTTGTTGTCTTATCTAAAAAGGGACTTTGCAATTCGGAGGCTACGACTAATACGTGCTCATACATACCCGTTTTCACAAATGCATTTCCAACACTAAGCGCATAAATAAATCCGGAACATGCATTACGCACATCTGTGGCACCCGCAGTATGAATTCCAAGGGCTTCTTGAACTTGAACGCCGCAACCAGGAAAATAATAATCAGGGGAAATTGTAGCAAACACAATGTGACCAATATCATTTGGTTCCAACCCTGCTTGCGTAATAGCCATTTGAGCTGCTTTAATACCCATTGTAGCAGCTGTATTTCCGTCCCCTTCTTTTACCCAACGTCTTTCTTCAATTCCAGTTCGCTCCCGAATCCATTCATCATCTGTATCCATCAATTGCGCAAGATCATTATTGCTTACGATGTTCTCCGGAACGTAATGGCCTACGCCGGCAACTTTTGCTTTGTACATATTTGGCTTGTTCAGTATAAGTTGAGTGCATTAAGTTAACGCAAAATTGACACACTTAGTTGTCAACCTGTCAGTAAAACACTTCACTCATTATATTGGCACAAGTGTTGTCTTATCAGTATAAATTCAAATATTTCAATCATGTCTAAAGGATCAATTAATGTAACCGCACAGAACATCTTTCCCATAATTAAGAAGTTCTTGTATAGCGATCATGAAATTTTCCTACGCGAGCTTGTCTCTAACGCCGTAGATGCAACACAAAAGTTAAAAACGCTTACCAGCCTTGGTGAAGCCAAAGGAGAATTGGGAGACTTAACTATTCATGTCAAGGTAGATAAAGATGCCAAAACACTGAGTATCATTGACAGGGGCATTGGAATGACTGCCGAAGAAATTGATAAGTACATCAATCAAGTTGCTTTCTCAGGTGCAGAAGAATTTGTCAAAGAATACGAAGGAAAAATGGACGGTACGGATCTGATCGGTCACTTTGGATTAGGTTTTTACTCTGCCTTTATGGTAGCGAAAAAAGTAGAAATTTTAACCAAGTCCCATAAAGGAGATGGAGCTGTTCAATGGAGCTGTGAGGGAAATCCAGAATTTGAGTTAACCAATATTGAAAAAGAAGATAGAGGAACTGAAATTAGGTTACATATAGCTGAGGATAGCGAAGACTTCTTGGAAGAGGGCAAAATCAATGAGCTTTTGTCTAAATATGCGAAGTTCATGCCCATAAGTATCGAATTCGGTGAAAAAGATGAAAGCTTTAATGCAGCCGCAGAAGGCGAAGAAGCAAAATGGGAAACTAAAAAAGTTCCTAACGTAGTTAACAATACTAATCCAGCCTGGGTGCGTAAACCCGGTGATTTGAGCGATGAAGATTACAAGGGATTTTACCGAGAGCTTTATCCAACGAGCTTTGACGAACCTCTGTTCAATATTCACTTGAACGTTGACTTCCCGTTCAACTTAACAGGGGTGCTTTATTTCCCTAAAATCAAACCTAACGTAGAGCCACAACGCAATAAAATCCAACTATTCCAAAAGCAAGTTTTTGTAACAGATAGCGTTGAAGGTATCGTTCCCGATTTTCTCACTTTACTCCACGGGGTTATTGATTCACCAGACATTCCATTGAATGTGAGTCGTTCGTACCTCCAAGCCGATGGGAATGTGAAGAAAATAGCATCCCATATCACTAAGAAGGTTGCCGATAAATTGGATGAAATGTTCCGCAAAGATCGCGAGGATTTCGAAGCCAAATGGAATGACATGA
Source organism: Flavobacteriales bacterium (assembly GCA_002707525.1). Classification (GTDB taxonomy): domain Bacteria; phylum Bacteroidota; class Bacteroidia; order Flavobacteriales; family Schleiferiaceae; genus UBA10364. The sequence continues at coordinate 62,463 of PAND01000011.1, read as the reverse complement.
AAATCATCATAGAATACGGCATGCTCACAGAAGATAAGTTTTTTGATAAGGCGAAAAAATTCGGCCTTTTCGAAGACACCGAGGGCAAACTGCACACATTTGATGACTACCTAAAATTGATTAAAAAGAATCAGACGGACAAGGACAAAAAGACCGTGGTACTTTATGCTTCTCACAAAGATGGCCAACACAGCTACGTTGAAGCAGCAAAGTCTAAAGGTTACCACGTTTTACTTTTAGATTCACCTCTGACATCACACCTCATTCAAAAGCTAGAAAGTGAATACAGCGATACCACTTTTGCACGAGTTGATTCTGACTTAATTGATAATCTCATCAAAAAGGATGAAACAAGAGTTGCTAAACTCAGTGATAAACAGAAAGAAGAGTTAAAGACTCGTCTGGAATCAATTGTTCCCAAGGAGAAATTTACGCTGAAGCTAGAGGATATGGACTCTACAGAAGCACCATTAATTATAACCGTTCCGGAATTCATGCGTCGTATGAAGGAAATGCAGATGACTGGCGGTGGTGGTATGATGGGAATGGGTGATTTCCCAGAGATGTACGATTTAGTTGTAAATGCCAATCACAGTCTTGCTTCGAAAATCCTAGATACGGATGATGAAAACGCCCGATCTGGCGCGGTAAATCAGGCACTCGACTTGGCCAAGCTTCAACAAAACTTACTTCATGGTGAAGAATTAACTGCGTTTATTGCGCGTTCGTATGACATGCTAGAAGAAAACAAGTAGAAATTCTTGTAAGGAAAAGTTTGTGTTAAATGTAAATAACAAGGGGGCCTAAGGCTCCCTTTTTTTATATTTTGGCTTCTTCTTAAATTTCCCGAAACATGGCAGACCATTCATCCGTTTTAAAGATTGCTCAAACCAATGCTTTTCTTTGGACTACAGATATTTTTGATGCAGAAACTAGAAAAGAAGCTCAAATTCTTCTTGAAAAGAAGGGAGATGAGCTCATAGAACCATTTTACAAGGATCTAGACTTTGGAACAGGAGGAATGCGCGGTATTATGGGTGTTGGAACCAACCGTATTAACGCCTATACGCTTGGCTTAGCCACGCAGGGTTTAGCCGACTACGCGCAATCATTTTTTGAAGGAAAACCGCTTAAAGCAGCCATTGCTTATGATAGCAGAAATAATTCAAAGTCTTTTGCAGGTAAGGTAGCCGAGGTGCTCAGTGCAAACGGTATTCATACCTACCTCTTTGAAGAATTGCGCCCTACGCCAGAATTGAGTTTTGCTGTACGTGAATTGTGTTGTGACTTCGGTATTGTTTTAACGGCTTCACACAATCCTAAAGAGTACAATGGATACAAAGTGTATTGGAACGACGGTGGCCAATTGGTCCCTCCACACGATAAAGGCGTTATTGAAAAAGTACGAGCTGCAAAATTTGGGGATATCCGCTGGGATGTAAATAATGCCCTTATTGAAACCATAGGCGCCGAACTTGACGAAAAATATACAGATATGGTTGCTGGTCTATCTTTGAGCAACGCCGGCAAAAAGGAGCTCAACATCGTTTTTACCGCATTGCACGGCACCTCTATTGTTAGTGTCCCTCCTGCTTTATCTAAATCTGGTTTCACCAACGTACAACTCGTTGAAGCGCAAAGTACACCTGACGGAAACTTCCCAACTGTAGCAAGCCCGAATCCTGAAGAAAGTGCCGCTCTTGCAATGGCGATTTCGCAAGCAGAAGCTACAGGAGCAGATTTAGTTATTGGATGTGATCCGGATACAGACCGCGTGGGTATTGCTGTTAATGACGGCAAGGGAAAGATGGAACTTCTCAACGGAAATGACACCGCAGCACTCCTTGTGCACTACATTTTAGATGCATACAAGAATAAGGGCACCATGCCAGCTAACGGTTTCACGGCCGCTACGGTCGTGACCACAGACCTAATTGCCGACATCTCGGCAGCCTATTGCGTGCCTTGCTACCGCTGTTTAACCGGATTCAAATGGATAGCCGACATCATTAATCACAAACCACAGGAGCAATTCCTGGTAGGTGGTGAAGAAAGCTACGGATACCTTATAGGTGATGCCGTACGTGATAAAGATGCCGTTGCTTCTGCCGTAATGATTGCTGAAATGGCTGCCAATGCCAAAGCACAAGGCCGCACTGTATTGCAACAATTAGAAGCCATCCACCGCGAGTTCGGACAATACCAAGAGCGATTGATCTCCATCACTAAGAAAGGGCGCTCAGGTGCTCAGGAAATTGCGGATATGATGACTGCATTACGCGCGGACCCGCCCAAGACTTTGGCAGGATCACCAGTAGTCATTGCTATTGATCACGGCAACTCCACACAAACAGATTTGCGTACTAGCAGCACTTCAAGCACGGAATTACCAGCATCTAACGTTTTGCAGTTTATCACAGAAGCAGGAGACAAAGTGAGTGCTCGGCCTTCAGGTACAGAGCCTAAAATCAAATTCTACTTTAGTGTATGCGCAACCACAGGCGAAAGCCATGCAGCAACGAAAACTGAACTTGAAAGAAAGATTGATACCTTTATTGAGGAATTAAATCTCTAATTCATATCATGAAGAATTTCATCATCATAGGGGCCATTTCGATGGCCCTTTTTTCTTGCGGAAATCCGAAAGAAGTCGAAAATACAGAAGCTTTGACCTACCAAGGCCGTATCCTTCTAAATGATTCAACGGCTGTATGCTTTAATGCATCAATCTATGGAGATCAATTGACCGTATACAACGGGGTACATGAAAGCTTCGACGTAAAGCTCGAAGGAGAGGATACCCTGCGTGGCACCTTTCCGGTCTTTGCCTCAGATCTATGGCTCGTTAAAAGAGAGGAAGGTTACGAGGGATTATACTTCCGCACGGATGCTGAAAATTACATGCTGCCATTAACATTATTGCCGGGACATCACAATCCTGGGCAAACCCAAGATGTGCCTGTAAACCAATATCACATCATTCGAGATTATGGCAACGGTAAGACTAGACCAGCCTTACTTCAATTAGGAATAAAGGAAAACAAAGTCGTTGGAACTATAGCAACTTCCACAGGCGACTTGAGATTCCTCACTGGAGAAAGAATCATAGATGAAGGTGGTTACGTCCTAATGGGTTTTGACGGCAGGTTTATCAATTATGTGACATTTACCACGTTTGAAGATTCCGTGTTCGGAAATGTTTGGTCAGGAAAAACAGGCTATTACCGCTTCAAAGGGGTCGCAGATGATAATGCCACCTTGGAAGATCCAGAAGAGATGTCAAAATTGCGTGAGGATTATACGCATATAGAATGGCATTTGCCGGGACTTGATGGCGATACGGTACACTTTGATAGCCGCACTATTTCTAAGCCTACCATCTTGGCAATCCAAGGGTCGTGGTGTCCCAACTGTATGGACGAAGGCCGAGTTTTGGATCAGTATTACCGCGAATTTGACGGAGCTATCGATGTCTTTGGATTGAGCTATGAATACAGCGGTACATTAGAAAAAGCCACCGCTGCAGTACAAAAGATGGAGCGCGACCTAGGCACCTCTTTCCCTATGGTCATTGCCACTTACGATCCTAAGCAGGACCGCAATGCAATACTGCCGCTTGAAAAGATTCGCAGTTACCCTACCTCCATTATGTTGGACCACGCCGGCAATGTGGTAAAGATTCATACCGGATTCTATGGCCCAAGTACAAAAGAATACGAGGGATATCTAAAACATACCAGAGAAGAATTAAAAGCACTAGTTGCTGAAGTAAATGGCTAATTACCTCAAGGACATATTTAACGATTTCAAAGAACTCGCCCGCTCCAAGCGCAAGGAGAACAAGAAATTCTTTGAACGCTTAAACGGGCTTGACATCAGTGCCCTGAACGATCAGTTTCATGCCATGCACGAGGAGGTCTTTGCCGAAACAGATTGCTTACAATGTGCACGCTGCTGCCGGGCTACAGGGCCACTTCTCAATAAGCAAGACATCGCACGTATTTCTAAAAAACAAGGTATGAAACCAGCGGTATTTGAAGCCAAATACCTGCGCGTAGATGAAGATGGAGATTGGGTAATGAAAAGCTTACCATGTCCATTTTTAGCATTGGACACCAACAAATGCACCATTTACGAATATGCCCCAAAGGCTTGCAAACAATACCCACATACGGACCATTCTAATATGAAATCAATTTTGGGGTTAACGGAAACCAACGTGAGACATTGCCCAGCCGTTTTTGAAATGGTAGAAAGAATGAAAAAAGGATAGATTTCCTGATAACCTCTAATCAGATGCAATTCTGCTCTTAACAGTAGATTGAAGAACCAACGAAATTGTAATCACGATGAATGTAGCAATCACATTGTACCATAAAAAACCTATTGATATCACCTCTTTTGTATTGAGATAGTGACAAATGAAAATGGTTATTTGCGCTATAATACCTCCAATAAATACTTGATTACCTCCTATATTTTTTAAGAATAAGCCTACTAAAAATATCCCAAGTATGGTTCCATAAAAGAGACTACCCAAAACGTTCACTAACTGAATCAAGTTTTCGTACAAGGGAGCCGCAAGGGCAACAAAAATTGCCGCAATGCCCCATAGTAAAACTAGTGAGCGTATGGTTCTTTTCTCATTATGGCTTTTACCACTGAAAAACACCTGATAATAATCTACATAGGTTGTGGTAGCCAAAGCAGAAACTTCACCCGCTGTTGATGACATAGCTGCACTTATAATAACAGCTAGAAGCAACCCTATAAGACCATTAGGCAAATTATTTAAGATAAAGGTGATGAATACATAATCCGTATCCTTGGGTTGGAAATTAGGTACATTACTATCCAGTAAAGCCATGTATTTGCCTCTAAGAGCTCCCTGTTGATCATTCAGGCGATGCGCACTATTCCAATCCGCATTGATTAACGCTTCTCTTTTATTATCCCAGACCAATGCATGTTCAAATTCAATAGATCTTAACTGATTTTGTATGTCAACAGGGGCTCGAGCAATTTCACTCTGATTAAAAAAAACAGGTGGTTTAATAAACTGGTAGAACACAAATAAAAAGACGCCAATGGATAGAATTGCAAATTGCATTGGCACCTTAAAAGTAGCATTGAATAGCAAACCGAATCTAGAACTGCGTTCGTCCTCTGCACCTAGATAGCGTTGAACTTGACTCTGATCTGTGCCCAAATAACTCAACGATAAGAAAAGACCACCGGCCAAGCCGGACCACAAGGTGTATCGTGTCCCCGGATCAAAAGAAGTACTCACAATATTCAGCTTACCCATATTTCCTGCTATTTGATAAGCATCATACATACTTACAGGAATAAGCCGAACAAGTATGGTTGCTGCAATGGTCATACCCAAGAGAATAATTGTCATTTGCCATTTCTGGGTAACCGCGACTGCTGCTGAACCCCCACTTACAGTATAAATCACTACTATTATTCCGATGATAACTATCATGGTATTTAATGGAATATTAATAGCCGCAGAAAGAACAATCGCAGGGGCAAAAATGGTTATTCCTGCACTTAAACCTCTTGAGGTAAGAAACAAGGCGGCAGTAAATAATCTAGTTTTCCTGTCAAAGCGTTTCTCAAGGAATTGATATGCTGTAATTGCGCGCATTTTTCGATAGGCAGGCACAAAAAAAGCACTAACAAGAATAACAGCTAGGGGCATTCCAAAGTAAAATTGGATGAAGCCCATATCATTTTCAAAAGCCTGACCAGGAGTGGACAAAAATGTAATTGCAGAAGCCTGAGTTGCCATTATTCCCAAGCCGATTGTCCATGGGCTTACTTTCTTTGAGCCACTAAGAAGTTCGCTCGCTGTAGCACTTTTACGCGTTTTAAAGACACCATACCCAACTATTAGGGCAAGGGTTACACCCAAGACGAACCAATCTATTGGATGCATTTATACGAAATCCCGTGTGATGAAATAGAAAACAATAATCTCTACGACTAACAGTGCAATAACACCCACGTAGTACTTTTTCCAATTCAATGTCTGAGTAGATTTAATAGTCATAATGGAGTATGTTTTGTAGTAATTTCATAGCACCTGGTACTCCTGCAGGTAACTCTCTAAATAAGGATAATCCCGTGTAAATTACGGAACCTTTTCCATAATGACCAACAACAGTACTATTGGTATAGTTTATACCTGTACTTTCTTTGATGCTGAGCACCTCATTAAAACCATCGTAAGATTTAGGAAAATATAGCCCCCGTTCCTGTACCCAAAAATCAAAATCAGACGATTGAATCTTATTGGGCTTTTGAAGCACTAAGTGATTCAACAATGTAATTGGAGCGTCCTCCTCGGTCACACGGTCCCTCCCAATAGTAAGTGATAACGGTGTAGGAAGTTCGATTCCGCTTCTCCCGGCTGTCGTGTAGGTCACGACAAAGTTGCCACCGCCCTCAACAAAGCCCTTGATCCGATCGCCACTATTCATCAACCATTTCTCGGTATTGAAGGCGCGTATCCCTACGAGAATGACCTCAACCTGACTCCAAAGTTCCGGTGTAGACTCAGAGATACGAACCACCTCATAACCCAAGTTTTCCAATGTTTCGTCCATGATATCTCCGGCACCTTCTATGTATCCGACTTTGAAACGTTTTTTGTTTAAATCCAAGACGGTCAAAGTAGCATCTGCAGGATAAAATCTATAATGCGTTCCGATGTGCGGGAAGCTGATAGTATGTTTTTGATTAACCATAGGAAAAGGGAAAAACTTACTTGAATTCCTTGGTTCTTTTGCTAGGAACAAGAAATACTTACCCTCTGTCATTTTCGCGGGGATTACAGCTGTAAAGTGATTCCAACCAGATTGTAATATTTTTTTCTCTTTGAATTCAAAACCCATTTCAATCTGCGGAAATACGTCTTTTGAAGCTAGGCGTGCAGCGCTCAAATACCATTCAAACTCACCTCCATCCTTAGAGTAAATACTATAACCTAAATGCGCCTTTTTTCCTGTGGTCCAATACACCGATTGATCAAATTTAGCATGGATAATAGGTTCCACTGCGATCGCTTCTCTGTATTCACCAACAGCCCTGTCCACCAACTTCGCGATAGGCTTAAGGTGTAACATGATGATTGATTCATCGGACTCAAGTCTAACCCTTACTGTACGCTTCGCAATCTCTGAATCCAATGGTAAATCCAACTGTTGTTTGAAACCTTCTTTAATTATAACTTGAGGTGGGTTAAATGCAATGATGGATGGTAGAGCGTTTTTCTGAGGTGTTTTCACTGAAGCCACTTGAACAATATTGTCCGGATTCAACGACTGTATCTTGAGTGTGGCTGGATTAGAAAAATTTTCCTGAATTGGATTGGTTTCTACGTAAACTTCAGCATAGACTTCTAATAGATGAAGCATAACCTTCTGCCATCTTTGGTACTTATCTGATAAAGGTGAGGTTTCATAAAGCACAATACTACCCAACTCAGCCCATTTGGAAATCGCTTGGGCTCTATCTCCAATTTCTAGAGCAAACGCGGCCTCATTTGCCAAAACAGATGAAAATTCAGCACTTTCAGATTCAGTATCTAAAAAAGATTCTAGATCCCCTAAACCCCAAAGCTTTTTGAAATACTCCTCTCTTGGACCCCTGTTTATGGCTACACCAAAACCCTGACATTTATGCATAGAACGGGCTGCATCGCCAATAGCGCCGTAAGTATCTCCCAACAAAGGATCAAAGCCGCTCAAATCAAGTTGGACTGCCTCAGGATCGTCCTTTAACGTTTTATCCCACCAAATAGAGGTATTCCACCAAACGCCTTGAACCGTCCAAGGGTTAGTCTCTGTATCAAAACTTGAATCTGCAGCCAATGCTGCACTTTCTATAGCTAATTCCGCAGATGCCGTATGATGTCCATGACCCGCTCGTTCATCCGGTGGGAATCTAGTAATGATGAAATCAGGTTTTAATTCGCGAATCGTTCGCACGGTTTGTAGCTGCAGATCGTCATGATCCCATTTGGTCCACACTTCTTGAACGCTTTTGGAATATCCAAAATCCAGTGCATCCGTAAAACGCTGATAACCACCATCAATACGACGTGCGGCCCTGAGTTCTTGCTCCCTGATAACACCTAAATCCGCTCCTAATTCATCTCCAATTAAATTTTGCCCACCAGATCCTTTTGTCAATGATAAATAGGTGGTCTCAGCATTAAGTGCATTAGAAAACCAGGCGATCAATCTTGTGTTTTCGTCGTCCGGGTGTGCCGCTATATAAAGGACTCTTTTTCCAGAAGAAAACCGTTGCATTTCTGCCATTGCCTCGCTCATATTCATGGGCTGATATTGCGCAACTAATTGATTGCCAATAAGTATTGATGGAATCAAATAACAGAGACGAACAAAGGACAGTTTTAGCGTTATATTAGTGCAACTATTTAGAATCATATGAAGAGATTTTTACTCATTTTAATTACCGCTTTTTCTTTTACCGCCAATGCCCAGCTTAAGTTAAAATTAAAGTCAGGCACTTATGAAATTCAAGAAGGCTCCTTCCTTCAAATAAATTCAAATGCTCCTACCTACGGTATAGCTATTTGGAACCACGCGGTTAGGGCCGAAGATAAAAAAGCATTAGCTGATTTAGGAATAGAAGTCTACCATTATTTGCCTGAAAATGCTTTTGAAGTGAGATTACCAGCTAAAATTCAAGTTGAGGAATTACAAAAAGTAGGTGTGAGTTCATTTACAGCTTGGACACCAAGAATGAAATTAGACGGTCCTTTAAGCATAGGTGATATCCCCTCATGGGCATTTCTAAACAACGGCAACATAGCTGTTCAATTTTTAACAACGAGTGAATTTTCAACCTTACCTGGGTTTGTGAAGCAATTACAGCCGCTCAGTGATAGCTGGTATAGCGCAACACTTGCGTTGGGTGATCTTGAAAAATTAGCGAAACAACCTGATGTTCTATTTATTCAAGCCATTGAGGAGCCTGGATCCATAGAAAATTTTCAAAGTCGCTCCTCCTCAAGAGTTGCATATATGCAAAGATTCGGGGAATATACGGGAGAGAATGTAGTTGTAGCCGTAGGGGACGATGGAGATATAGGCCCTCATGATGATTATAAAGGACGATTGACTTCGTTAGCAGGAAACTCCAATGGAGATCATGGAGATCATGTTGCAGGTACCGTATTTGCTGCTGGTAACATTGATCCTGATGGTGCTGGATCTGCCACTGGAGCCTCTATGGTTTATTACGATTATCCTCAAAATTTAAGTAGTATAGACAATCATTATGGTCTTTACGGAATCCGGGTAACCAATAGTTCATATTCTAATGGGTGTAATGCAGGTTATACGCTTTATGCCCAGCAGATGGATAAGGATATTAGAGATAATGACGCGTTAATGCATGTGTTCAGTGCAGGAAATGCCAACGGTTCCAATTGTGGTTATGGTGCAGGTTCACAGTGGGGTAATGTAACTGGCGGCCATAAGCAAGGAAAAAATGTTGTTGCTACTGCAAATATCACTTATTTGGACGCCATTGCATCCTCATCTTCGCGAGGACCAGCAGCAGATGGTCGTATCAAGCCAGATTTAGCTGCAGTTGGTACCAGTGTATATTCTACCATAGATGGACATACTTACGGCAACAAAACAGGTACGTCCATGGCTGCTCCGGGAGTGGCAGGTTTTTTCACCGTTTTACACGGGGCATTTGACCAACACCAAGGCTATACTGCAACCGGGGGACTCTTAAAAGCAATCGCAATGAATACCGCGGAAGATTTAGGGAATGATGGGCCTGATTTTATTTTCGGATATGGAAGAGTAAATGCTCGCCGTGCCATCCGAACCATTCAAGATACCGCATGGTTCTCAGGTAATGCGAGTTCAACTAGTTCCTCATTAAATTACACTATTGGAGTGCCTCCAGGTGCAAAGGAGCTGAGGGCAATGTTATATTGGACAGATCCTGAAGCATCTACTTCTTCATCTAAGGCTTTGGTGAACAACCTTGATTTTACGGTAACAGACATTACCAATACGACCACGTATCAACCTTGGGTGCTAAACCCAGCTCCAAACAACACCACCTTAAATAACTTGGCAGTGAGAGGAACAGATTCCTTAAATAATGCAGAACAAGTGACAATCGCCAACCCAACAGCCGGCGATTACCAACTTAATGTCTCCGCCGCTAACGTACCCCAAGGGCCTCAAACCTTCTATGTGGTTTACTTTATTGAAATGGAGGAAGTAGTATTGAGCTACCCGCATACAAATGAAGCTCTGGTACCAGGAGCAACTGTTGTCCGTTGGGACGGGGCGGTAAATGGTTTGACTTGGGAATTTAGTTCAGACGCAGGGACTACTTGGAACACCCTAAACTTATCACCAATCACTGGTCAGGGTATGGCGAATTGGACTGTGCCAAATATTGCCACAGATGCTGCATACTTGCGAGTCATTAAAGGAAATGACACTTCTACTGCAGGACCAATGACCATCATACCACAACCAACTGGATTGGTTGTTGATTGGGTCTGTCCAGATAGCCTCAAAATCACTATTAATCCTGTGACATCAGCTACAGATTACACAGCTTTTATATTGGGTGCTAAATACATGGATTCTGTATTAACAGACGTAAGCAACAGTATGGTTATTCCTGTTGTAGTGGTTTCTGACACTTGGGTGAGTGCTTCAGCCAACGTGAACGGCTCGCAGGGAAAAAGAGCCTACGCAATAAGCCTACCAAGTGGAACACAGAATTGCCCGCTTCCACGCGACCTTCAATTACAAGAAGTCTTAAATCCTCAGTTTGTTAGCAGTTGTCAAAGCAATACGATTGAAGTTGCCGTCCAAGTGAGGAATCCTTCTACATCTGCGTTGGACACACTCCCCGTAGCCTATAAGTATCAGGGCGTAACGACAAGGGATACGGTTTATGGGTCTATTGCTCCATACGGAGATACGATTTTCGTATTCTCAGACCCTATATCTTGGTCTGGAACCTCCAACGGCTCCATTCAAGCTTGGACGGAATTAAGCGGAGACATGAATGGGCAGAATGATACTGTTGTTCAAACCATTACCTACTTGAATTCTGCATTGTATTCATTGCCTTTCCTGCAAGACTTCAATTCTTTTTCAAACTGTGCCACCAGTTTAAATTGTGGGGCTACGGTATGTAACCTTAGCGGTGATTGGACCAATTTAACTAACGGTTCGGAAGATGGAATTGATTGGAGAACGCACAATGGAGGTACAGCTTCCAATGGTACGGGTCCCTCTTCTGGCTTTGGTAATAATGGCAAGTACCTGTATTTAGAAGCCTCGGGTAATTGTAATTTCGAAGAAGCTATTCTTTATAGCCCATGTATTGATTTAAGTAGTGCGTTTGCCCCTGAATTGGAATTTGCCTATCACATGTATGGAGGAGATATGGGAACACTAACGGTGGAAATCTTTAATGGAACCTCTTGGACCGCACTTTTGAATAAGAACGGAGATCAAGGGAATAGTTGGCAAATAGAAACTATCAACTTAAGTGCATATGCAGGAGATACCGTTTTATTAAGGTTTACAGGAATTACCGGTGGAAATTACCAAAGTGATTTAGCTATTGATAACGTATCAATTGTGGATAACATAGGTACCCCAATTGCAGGTTTTTCTACCTCACCTTCAATGCCTTGTTTAAATTCGGCCGTAACGCTTTTAGATCAAAGTGCTAAAACGCCAACGAATTGGAATTGGACTATAACTCCAGCAACATTCTCATTCACCAACGGTTCGTCTGCTTCTTCACAAAATCCTGAAATTATTTTTAATTCAACAGGGTCTTATACCGTAACGCTCATTGCTTCCAACAGCTATGGTAGCGATACCTTAACCAAGGTTAATGAAATAGTAATTGGCCCGCTTCCGGTTCTTCCCATTGTTGAAACATTTAGCAGCACTACACTGCAAGATTTTAGCATTACCAATGCGGATAATGGAACAACTTGGTCGCGAGGGGATGTGGATGGCCCCACAGGTGTTAAATCGGGCGCAATGTATATGGACAATTTTAATTACAATGCAGCTGGCACAACAGATGGACTGCTAAGTCCTAAATTTGATATCAGCGGGTATACAATGCCTACGCTTATGTTTGATGTAAGTTATGCCCCATATAGCGCAAATTATTTTGATCAATTAGCCGTCATTGTAAGTGGGGATTGCGGAAACACCTTTGATACCCTCTATCTAAAAGAGGGAGCAAATCTAGGGACCGTAGCTGCGTCAAATTCTACCTTTGTTCCAAGTGGAAGTTCTGATTGGAGAACAGATACCGTTAACTTGGCAAATCTATCCTCTACTGACGTTCAATTCGAATTCGTAGGTATTTGTGGATATGGGAACAATCTATATCTGGACAATATTCGTGTTATTGACCTTGGTGGGAATCCCTCCTTAGCTAACTTGAATTTACCCGCTACTATTTGTGAAGACGAGCCTTTTTTCTTTTCGTTGAATAGTCAAGACTCAACTTTAGAAGGACAATTTGGTTTGAATAGATCTGGTTCATCTGTAGTGACCAACTTTACAGGTATGGGTGTTCATTCAGCCACGCTCAATACTCCAGTTGACTACCATTTAGAATACGTGTATTACAATGCCTTTACTTTTGTCGCAGATTCAGCAATTCTAATTCCTGGACCGCAACTCCAACCGCAATTCTCTTTAAATTTAGCAGGAAATTTGACTTATAATTTTCAGGATGTAACTGTGCCTTCCCCAAGTGCATGGTTATGGGACTTTGGCGATGGAAACACTAGTTCTTTACAAAATCCTCAGCATACCTATGCGCAAGCAGGATCTTACACCGTACAATTGACGGTCACCACAGACTGTGGTATTGAGAGCACGTCAACGTCTTTTAATAATATTGATTTGGATGAAAATACAATGACACAGGTAATGTTCTATCCAAACCCTACTAGAGATCAACTGACTATTTCTTCAATGAATCCAGGTGGACAGGCAACAGTTGAAATATATTCTGCCCTTGGAACATGTCTTCAACGATCAACGTATGAGGAGTTGGAAGAATCAGTTGTGGTTGATTTAAGCATGCTTCCTCCGGGCTTATATACGCTTAAAGTACAGAGTCACTCCGGAGTGATTAGTCAGAACATCACTAAAATCTAAGGACGCTTACTAATTATCCACAAACCTAGAAAGGTTAATATTCCATTATAAACAAGTAACTCAAAGCCTATGGCGTATCCCAAATGGGGTGCCCATAGGCTTATTTGATGGGAGATAATAGGAGCAACAATACAAACAACCAAAACATTCCAACCAAACAGCTTTCGACCAAAAATAAGTGCAAAACTAAATAGCCCTATCAACGGCCCATACGTATAGCCGGCTACCGTAAACAAGGTACCTATTATGGTCTCTGATTTTAAGCTATAGATGAGTAGCATGACTATTAATAGAACGACCATAAACCCGGCATAAACAATTGACCTTGTCTTGGTGGAGCTATCTCCTTTCAACCCTAAAAAGTCTATACAAAATGCAGTTGTTAGAGAGGTTAGCGCACTATCTGCACTAGAGAATGCAGCAGCAAGTAGACCAAGAAAAAATACAACTGGCAGAGCAGCTGGAAACGTCGGATGCATAGCTATAGAAGAAAAAAGTTTATCCCCTGAGGCGCCGATGTTATTCCCAGCAGCAAACTCACTCAAAAAAATTCCAAGAGATAAGAACAACAGATTGACTACCAACAAACTCAACCCTAATAAAACCATGTTTTTTTGTGCGTTTCTCAAGGTTCTCACCGTTAGATTTTTTTGCATCATGTCTTGATCTAGACCTGTCATAGCTATAGCGATGGCAGCGCCTCCTAGGAATTGCCGCCACCATGACTTAGGTCCGTCTAAATCTATAAAGTGCCAATGCGAATGACTCCTCAATGTGGACCAATAGGTATTATTTTCTGTAACAACCTCTTTACCAACAAAGAAGAATGCCATAATTGCAGCAGATAACATGAGAACTGTCTGGAGCGTATCTGTAATTACAATGGTCGCAATACCGCCAGTTGCGCTATACAACGCGATTAGTACTAATATAAATACGGCCGTAAGGACAAAGGGGATTCCTAGGCTATCACAAATCAACACTTGTACCACTACGGTTACAATATAGAGACGCGCCGAAGCTCCCACTATTCGGGAAAGAAGAAAAAACAAGGAGCCTGTTTTATAGCTAGATTTACCTAAACGAATTCCAAGAAACTCGTAAATGCTAATAACATTATTCTTATAGTAAACCGGCAATAAAACTTTGGCAATGAATATATATCCAAAAAAATACCCCAAGACCATTATCATATAAGTCATACCGGATGAAGAAGTCCAACCTGGAACGCTTATAAAAGTTACTCCCGATAATGAAGCTCCAATCATTCCAAAACTTACCAGAAGCCAATTGGCATTTTTATTCGCATTAAAGAAGGTAGCATTTGATGCTCCACGCGAAGTGAAGTAGCCTACAATGGCCAAAGCAGATACATAAAGAAGCAATAGAATTAAAAAGAGTGAATTGTTCATGCAACAAATATGCGCAATCCCTTACATTTGAGACGCAATGAATTTTTCAAGTCGTAAAATAGAATTAGCTGTAGAAGAAATCTCAAGGCTACCGGGTATTGGTAAAAAGACCGCTTTACGCCTTGCCTTGCACTTATTACGTAGGCCAGCAAGACAGACAGAGGATCTCAGTGCAGCACTTTTAGATTTAAGAAAAAACACCACCTTTTGCAGCGAATGCCATACTATTTCGGACACTGAAATCTGCGCTATATGCATTAGTCCCAAAAGAGAACAAAGTATAGTATGTATTGTGGAAGATGTTAGAGACGTTATGGCCATAGAAAATACAGGCGGATACAATGGCGTATACCACGTGCTCGGGGGGTTAATATCGCCAATGGATGGCATTGGACCGGGTGATTTAACCATTGATGCACTTTTAGATAGAATGCAATCGGGTAAAATAAAAGAAGTAGTTTTTGCGTTAAACACCACTATGGAAGGCGATACCACAAACTTTTACCTGTACCGTAAAATCAAAGATTTTGATGCTACCCTGACAACTATTGCACGCGGTATAGCTGTTGGTGATGAATTAGAGTTTGCAGACGAAGTAACCCTGGGACGAAGTATTCAACATCGCATCCCCTACGAACAAAGCCTACCGCAATAATGCTAGACCTGAGCATCGTTATTGTTAATTACAACGTCAAAGAATTTCTGACGCAATGCATTGATAGCATTTATAAAAGCTCAACGTCCTCTTCTTTTGAGGTTATAGTAGTGGATAATAATAGTAATGATTCTGGCGAGAGTGCTATTTGCAAGCAGTTTCCTTCAATTCAGTGGGTTAATAACTCGGAAAACATTGGGTTTGGCAAAGCAAATAATATTGGGTTTGAAGCTGCAAAAGGCAAGTATACGCTCATTCTAAATCCTGATACGGTATTGCAATCTGATACTATTGAAAAGTGCGTAAATTATTTAGAACTCCATCCAGAAGTTGGCGGTTTGGGCATTCAGGGAATTGATGGCAGTGGCAGGTTTCTCCCTGAAAGCAAACGATCACTTCCTACACCCTTGGTTGCTTTTTGGAAAATCACGGGTCTCAGCTCAATCTTTCCTAAATCTCCAACATTTGCACGTTATCATCTGGGACATCTAGATAAAAATCAAAATCACGAAGTTGATATTCTTGTAGGGTGTTTCATGATGGTGCCTACAATTTTGCTGCGCAAAGTCAAAGGTTTTGATGCACGATACTTTATGTATGGCGAGGATATAGATCTGAGCTATGAACTCCAAAAAACAGGTAAGAAAAACATCTACTTCTCCGAAAGTAAAATCATTCATTATAAAGGAGAAAGCACCAAACGCGGGAGCCTAAACTATGTGCGCATGTTTTACAAAGCAATGGTATTATTTGCGCAAAAGCAATTCAGTGGAAGTGCGGCTTGGGCATACAAACTACTTATTTACTTAGGAATTTATTTAAGGGGTTCTCTTGCTGTAATCGCTCGTATTGCAAAAAGTACGTTTGCTCCGGCATTTGATGGAGCCTTACTTTTTATTGTGCTAAATCAAAGCAAAACTTACTGGGAACTAAATCACAGATTTATCAATGGCGGCTCTTACCCCGACTTTTATACTTTCCAAATTCAGTGTTCCTATGTTTTGATTTGGATTTTTGGACTCTGGATAGGCGGCGCTTATTTTAAAGGAACGCAACCTAAACACCTGATTCGTTCCATGTTTGTTACCACCGTTTTAATCGGCTTCCTGTACGGACTTTTACCAGAAGAGCTGCGCTTTTCAAGAGCTTTACTTATACTTGGCGCTTTGATTGGAACAACCATTCTATTGACGTATAGAGCAATCATAACGGCATTAACGGGCCAGCGACTTTTTCATGAAGAACAGAAACAACCTCGAATTATTTTTTACGGAAATAACTCTAATTTTGACGCACTGCGGAAAATATTAAACGAAAGCAAGGTCCAACCTGCCTTTGAGTGGAATCAAAATCCTGTTGAAAACAATGATCTGGAAACATTGCGTGCGCTCATCCGTTTGTACCGTATCAATGAGTTAATCATTGATAACTCTTCTACTAGTTTTGATAAGCTCATAGAATTAACCGAACAACTCGGAGCGGAAACTTCAATCAAGTCATTTTTACCTCAGCAGGGTTTTATAATTGGTTCTGATAGTAGTCTTAGTCAGGGTACTACTTATAAAAAACAGTTTTTAATAAGTGACCCTAACTATTTGCGACAGCGCAGAATTTATGAGGTGGCCCTTACCTTTTTTGTACTTATTGTTCCCCTCTCCTTTCTTACTGCATTAATCTACGGGCGAATAAAAGGCTGGCACATTTGGATTCAAAACGCCGGAAACATCTTATTGGGGAAAAAAGCTTTAATCGGCTACTCTGTACATTTAGGTAAAAAGTTTTCACTACCAGAATTGCCCGCTCCAATTTTTGACATTTGCAGAGAATTACCCAAGGAATTAGACTTTGTTCAAAATGCCAAAGCCTTCATTGAGGATTATGCAAAAGAGGCTAGAATCCGTACCGATCTATTGCGCTTATGGCAATTAACCAAATACTAAACTGTATGAATTTCCACAGTTTTTTGCCGTAAATTCGAGGACAATAAACCGAAATATCAATGGCTCAATTAGAATTAATTTTACCCAAAATGGGCGAATCCGTTGCTGAAGCCACTATTACTACGTGGCTAAAAAATGAAGGAGACTTCATTGAGGCTGAGGAAAGCGTTGTTGAAGTAGCTACAGACAAAGTAGATAGTGAAGTTCCTTCACCAGTTAGCGGCAAGCTCATTAAAATCATAAGTAATGTTAATGATGTCGCCCAAGTTGGTGAGGCTATTGCTATCATTGAAACTGAAGGTACTAACGAGTCAACTTCAGTACATGAACCCGTTTCTGCTCCGGTTGAAGAAGTCGCTGCAAAAATTGAAACTCAAGTTGCTGCCGCTGCAGAAACTGTTACTCCGCCTATATTAAGTGCTCCCATTTCTAAAAAGTCAAATGGTAGGTTTTATTCTCCTCTTGTGCGCAGTATGGCCAAAGAGGAAGGAATAAATCAAACTGAATTAGACGGTATTCCTGGTTCTGGCAAGGACGGACGTGTGACTAAAAAAGATGTATTGACCTATCTTGAAGGTGGTCGTGTGGGATCTACCCCAATAAAAACAGAGTCATCGACGGTGCCAGCGGCTGCGGCTGCGGCTTCAACTCCAGCTGTCCAGAAGACAGCACCTGCCCCTAGTGTAACTGCAGCGCCGGGAGACGAAATTATAGAGATGGATCGCATGAGAAAGCTCATTGCAGATCATATGGTAAACTCTGTCAAAACATCTCCCCATGTGACTTCTTTTGTTGAAGCAGATATGACTAAGATTGTTTTATGGAGAAATAAGATCAAGAATAGCTTCTTGGAGAAACATGGTGAAAAAATCACCTTTACGCCTATTATCATGGAGGCCATTGTAAGGGCCATCCAAGACTTCCCAATGATCAATGTGAGTGTTGACGGCTCCAATATTATTAAACACAGCGCCATTAATTTAGGTATGGCTGCTGCACTACCCTCCGGCAATTTAATTGTCCCAGTAGTGAAAAACGCAGATCAATTGAGCTTGTTAGGTCTTACCAAAGCTGTAAATGATCTTGCAACAAGAGCACGAAATAATGCTTTAAAGCCTGATGAAGTATCTGGAGGCACCTATACCGTAACGAATGTTGGAACCTTTGGCAACTTGCTGGGAACCCCAATCATAAATCAGCCTCAAGTAGCTATCATGGCTGCTGGAGCTATAGTGAAAAAACCTGCTGTTGTAGAAACACCAGAGGGCGATTTGATTGCAGTTCGGCACAAAATGTTCCTCAGTCACAGCTACGACCACAGGGTAGTAGATGGTGCATTGGGTGGAAAGTTTGTGAAGCGCGTAGCTGATTATCTAGAATCGTGGGACTTGAATAGAGAAATTTAAGCTCAACACATTAAACCGTATTTTAGAACCGCCTTCGGGCGGTTTTTTTAACCCTATATTTTGATTCTCATGCAACTTAACCTTCAACGTCCTATTTGCATTTTTGACCTGGAAACCACAGGAGTGAACGTAACTAACGACAGAATTGTTGAAATCTGTATTCACAAAGTGGAACCATCAGGTAAAGAAGAGACGCACACCTGGAGAGTAAACCCTACTATTCCCATCCCAACAGGATCCTCCTTGGTTCACGGTATTTACGATCACGATATTGCCAATGAGCTCACCTTTTCAGAAATAGCACCTGAGGTCCATCAATTAATAAGTGACAGTGATTTAGCCGGATTTAATAGTAACAAGTTCGATATTCCTTTATTAGTAGAGGAATTCCTTCGCGCGGGAATTGATTTTGACATGAGTAACAGGAGAGCTGTTGATGTTCAGAATATCTTTCATAGGATGGAGCAACGCACACTAAGTGCGGCATTCAAATTTTATTGTAACCAAAATTTAGAAAACGCCCATAGTGCCGAAGCAGATGTATTGGCCACGTTTGAAATATTAAAGGCACAAATACAGCGTTACGATGAATTAGAAAATGACATGAACTTCTTAGCCGATTTTTCTAATCGTCAAAAAGTAGCCGACTTTGCAGGATTCATTGCCTTTAATGATAGCGAAGAGGAAGTTTTCACCTTCGGAAAGTATAGAGGTAAAACAATAAAAGAAGTATTAAGTGAAAACCCAGGGTATTATAGCTGGATACAAAACGCCGATTTTCCCTTGTACACAAAAAAGGTGTTGACTGCCATCAGATTAAGAGAATTTAATAAAGGTTAATTATGAAGATCATCTGTATTGGTCGCAACTACGCGAAGCATGCGGCTGAATTAAATAATCCAGTTCCAGAGGAACCGGTTGTGTTTATGAAACCAGACACTGCTATTCTCTTGAAGAAACATCCCTTTTTCATTCCAGAACACAGTAATGAAGTTCATCACGAAATAGAATTAGTCGTTAAAATAAACCGACTTGGGAAGCATATCGAATCACGTTTTGCCCATAAATACTATGATGAAGTTGGATTGGGAATTGATTTTACTGCACGCGACGTTCAAGCTGATTGTAAGAAAAAGGGGTTGCCCTGGGAAAAAGCTAAAGCCTTTGATGGTTCGGCAGCAGTAAGTAGGTTTTTCAAAATTAAGGAGTTGAATCAACCTATTACAAACATCCCATTCCACTTGGATATCAATGGTAAAACAGTACAATCGGGCAATACCAAAAACATGTTGTTTCCCGTAGATAAATTAATTGCGCATGTCAGTAAGTACTTTACGCTAAAAACCGGTGATTTATTATTTACAGGAACCCCCGCTGGTGTTGGTCAAGTCTATAAAAACGATCTTTTGGAATTGTACTTAGAGGATAAACGCATCTTCTATTTCAATGTCAAATAATTTTACTCAATCGGCAAGAATCACTTTCTCTCATTCTTTGAAGACTTTTAGCTCTAGCCAAGTCGGGCGCATCGGCATTTTTATATATTTGTAAATACCTGAAAAAGGTTAACTCAAAAGCGTTTAGCAATGAAGAAAAGCTTAGTAGCTACCCTCCTTTTTGTTGTCTCTGCAACTACAGCATTCGGTCAATTTGCCCCACCAATTGACACGGTTTTTACAGAAAATTTTGATGGTGCTTTAGGTGCAGACTCTATCGCCGCCAATTACAACACAGATTCCTTAAATGCCATTAGAACGTGGAATGACACTGCTTTCTTGAGCACCACTGGATTAAGTTCATTTCATACTCAGATTTACACATCCGATTCTATCATTTTTGAAAGTGATGCCTTTAGCACTGTTTCATATAACAACGTGAGATTCACTTTCGACCACATTTGTAAAATACGTTTCATACAAAAAGCCTATGTACAAATGTCCAGAGATAACGGGACAACTTGGGTGAATTTGACTGGTCCTGATTACAGAGGAGAGTCGCCCCAATTCGCCGCACAAGGTTGGTTCAACGAACTATCCTATCCTTCAGCTCTTTTATCTCCCTATTGGGAAGGACCTACCATAGGCAACAACAATTCAGGTACAACGCCAACAAATGCCTGGTGGGCAAGAGAAACTTTTGATATTGGTTCCTACTTAGGAGCTTTTGACGCAGTAAACAACCAAGACGGATTCGCAGCATGTAAAATTCGTTTCATAATGACAAATAAGACAGGTACTCCGTCTCCAAATGCACTAGCAGGATGGTTTGTTGATAACATCATGGTAGAAGCTGCCCCTTGTGAATTGGAACCCCCTGTCATTGATTGGGTTAATGTAAGTCAACCAGCCCAACCCATTGGAGCAAGATACATGCCCGACCAAGACGTTAGGTTCAAAGGAGAGGATAATGTAGGAGTAGATAGCTCAAAAATTTACTTTAGAAGATACGATTGGTCTGCGAGTACATGGACGGCTTGGCGCGACTCATTAATGACTCCGAGCAATACAAACGGCTGTCCACTTGCAGCAAATTTTGCATATACGTTTAATGGAATAAGTGTAAACGACACTATAGAATGGTATGTTCGAATTTTCGACTGCGCCTGTCCTAATGTCATCAGGAGCCCGCTCGAGTCAGCTACGAATACTACGAACAAATTTTGGCGTGAACCTGCTCTTCCAGCTATATGTGGAGCTACCACTCCTTCTACCTTCCCTTTTTCCTCTACCCTACCATTTACTGAAGACTTTGAAGATCCGGTATATTGGGTTGCTGGTTCTGGCGCAGGACTTTCTGGAACCGCTCATAGAGGCGGTTGGCCTTCACAAAACCCAGCCGTGGGTAAGAACTTCAATGTTATCCCTACTCAAAACACCATTGGCTACGCGTGGTCCATTCGAATAGGACAAACATCTTCTTTTCAAACTGGACCTGATAGTGACGCCTCACCTTCTATTTCTGGTAAATACATTTACACAGAAGCTAGCCAAGGGAATAATAACTCCATTACACACATGAGACCTCCGTGTATTGATTTAAGTAATCTGACTTGTGCTTTGCTTGAATTCGATTACCACATGTATGGATCGGAAATAAACAAACTTAGGATTAGTATTGATACAGGGAGAAACACAAGCAATTGGACGTTGTTGGAGGATATTGTAGGACAACAACAAACAAAATCTAACGATCCGTGGCAGAAATATTCTGTTGACCTTACAGACTACATTGGTGATTATGCTAGGTTGCGTTTTACAGGAATCCGCGGCCTAGGGGCAAAAGGTGATATTGCTGTAGATAACATCAACGTTTATGAGCCTACTATCTATGAAGTAGCGCTGCGTGAAGTATTCAATCCTCAAAACGGTTATTGTTCTTACAATAACAATGAATTGTTGGATTTATGGGTTCAGAATAACGGGTGTGCTACTCTTGATACCATTCCTGTATCTTGGACTTACGACTACACGGATTTAGCAGGTACAACTACCTCTGTGACTCACACAGAGTTGATAGCCAATAAGACATTGGAAACTGGAGATTCCACCTTTTACACATTTACTACCGGTCCGGACTTAAGTAGTTACGGAACGTATAACATTACTGTCTATACACACTTGGCGGGTGACAGCCTCTTTAGCAATGACTCTATAGGCCCTATTAGGATTGTGCACGAAGAACCGTTTTCAAACTTCCCTTATGTGTTAGATTTTGATGATGCAGCAACCATACCAGGTAACAACACACCTTTCAATCCTGGTACATTCTCCAATACAGTATTTACGGCTACACCAGCAAGTAATAGTGGAAATTATGCTTTCATGGTGGGTACAAGCTATACACCAACTGTAGGGACTGGACCTATTTCTGATTATAGTAAAAATGGAAACTATTTAGTTGCAGAAGGTGATTTTGGAATATCCCCAACGAGTGCCACACTTCTTTCAAGATGTCTCGATCTTTCGGGTATGACAGAACCGGTGCTGCAATTCCGTCATCACATGTGCGGCGCAGACATTGGAGCAATTCGCGTACAATGGATACAAGCTGGAGAGAATTTTTGGTCAAACCCTATGTCTCCTTATACGATAACCCTGGCAGATGAAAAAGATGCATGGAGTCACTATGAGTTGGACCTGAGTGCCCAAGCTGGCAATATCATCAAAATCAGATTCATTGCTCAGAAATCTGGATTAGGGATTGCTGCAGACATCGCCTTTGATGATATTGCAATTTTTGATAAAGCCAATGTTGATGTTGGTGTAGATAGAATAAATACTCCTGGTGCGCGAATCAATATGACCGGGGGACCAGCGGCGAAGCGATTAAATATCAATTTGAGAAACTTTGGTGTACAAACTCAGAATAACATTCCAATTAGCTACACTGTTACCCCGACTTGTGGAGCAAATGCAGGGGTAAGCACAACATATAGTTTTACCCATACCGGTTCTATTGCACCAGGTTCAGAAGACGTTGCAATTGATGCAACCAATACAGTAGCTTGGCCTAAGGGTTCTTTTGAAGTATATGCCTGGACTACGAAAACTGGAGATAGCAATTCTTGGAATGATAGCGCATATACATCTTCAACGGGCTGGCCAGAACAATACATTCAGAGCGGGTTCATTGAAGATTTTGAAAATTGCGCTGTAGGAGATACAAGCGGATTCTTCGCTTCGGGTGATCTAAATATATTTAAGACAGGTTCAATTACTGCCTTAGGTGGCAATAATGGCTACGCCTCCGGGGTCAATATGGTAGCACAAGGAGGACTTGAAGAATACCTATATTTCCCAAGATTCATTGGCTTTGACACCATTGCAGGTGCAGAATTACGAATCACTCACGATATTGACTTAGGTGCAGGAGATGTTGCATTAATAGAATCTCAATCAGGAGGTCAATGGAACACTGTAGGGTTATGGGATCCACAGGGAGTTATCAGCACCAATTGGTACAATACTGGTACCTCAGTAGTTGCAGATGCTTGGATTGGCACCATTGGCCAGCAAACAAGTATTTGGCCGTTATATGCTTATAATTTCTCAGCAGCTCCATTGGTTCTAAGAGCTAGATTACTCACCGTAGGCGGCAATAAAGACGGATGGAACTTTGATAAAATAGAGGTTTATGTACCTCCTCAAAATAGTGCAGCTCCTATCAATTTAACTACAATAGAATACTTAGCCGTTCCAGATCAAAATAATCACATCACAGTGAATATTAAGAATACTGGAGCCAAAGTTTTAGATAGCTGCATGGCAGAATACAGCGTAGATGGTGGCGTAACGTGGTCATCCCCTGAAAAAGTGATTTTCAATCCACCACTGATTCCCCGGAAAACAGCTTGGTATGATTTTATTGCTCCTTGGGTAAATCCTACAAGTGGACCTCATAATATATGTGTTAGAACTTCCTTACCTGACAGCAAACCGGATAATGATACCTCTGACGATGAAATCTGTAAGGATATTATCGTACTAGGTAAAATAGACATGTCTGTTGATAGTTCTTATTGTAATGATTTTGATGATCCTACTCTAGAATCCTGGTTAACGCTAAATACCTTCGTAAAAGACGGGAATTCCATTTGGGAAGAAGGAACGCCAAATAATGCACCACTCGTAAGTACGAATTCCGGTGTGAATGCATGGGCTACCGATCTCAACACGAATTACAATAAGAGAGATTCTTCTTCCTTATTCACACCAGTATTTGCTATAGATTCCGGCGAAATTTACACCTATGAATTCATGCATCAGTTCTCAACAGAATTGTACCATGATGGAGGTACCGTGGATATTACATTTGATGGAGGTATTACCTGGCATACGGTTGGCACCAACTTATATGGAGCTACTTGGTTCAATACGAGTTTTGTGACCTCTCTGGATGTTTACAAGCCAGGCTGGTCCGGATTAAGTGGAGGATGGATACCAGCGAAGATTAATTTGAGCGTGGATACCGCTAGGAATGCCATCTTCCGATTTAGATTTTCTTCGGACGAGACTATTAATAAAGCTGGATGGGCAATAGATGATTTTTGTTTCTATCAAAGCGATAGTCAAGACCGCGTATATGTAATCGGAGAAGAAGAGCTTGAACATTACATCGGAGTCGGTAAGATTCATCCAAATCCAACTTCTGGGTTCGCTCAATTGCCGATTTCATTCCAAAGCGAGGCAGACGTTACTATCAGTATTAGAAATACCCAAGGTCAACTCATGATGACACAAACTGTGCACGGTGAAGAGGGAATCAACACCTACCCTATTGAAACTAGTGGTTGGGCGTCAGGTATGTACTTAGTGGAGACACTATCTCCTCTAGGATCAGACGTACAAAGATTGATTGTTGAATAAACATTTAACTCTTTTTTTTTCACCCTCGTCTTCTTCTATTGAAGTGGCGGGGGTGTTTTTTTATGCGATTGTGTCAGTTCTTTTTAAAGACTAAAGACAAATATTCCGCTTTACAACACTCTAACTGATAGGTTGTCAGTCATTTATACCAAGGCATGACAATTGGTGACTATTATACAATCCAAGACCTATTCATATGAATATTGATAAATTCACCACAAAGAGCCAAGGAATTATTTCAGCCGCACAGTTTTCTGCAACGGATAAGAATCACGGGAATGTAGCTGCACTGCATCTTTTGGAGTCACTTATTACGGAAGATATTAGTGTGCTACCATTTGTATTAAAACAAGCTGAAGTCAACATTGAGATTCTTCAAAAAACAGTAGAAGCCGCTGTGCTAAGCCTCCCAACGATTGGTAATCAGACCGAAACCTCAATGGGAAGAGAAGCAGCCTATGTACTTCAAAAATCATTGCAGATCGCAAATAATATGAAAGATGATTATGTAGCTAGCGAGCATCTTTTAATGGCACTTATTGAAGATAAGGGTACTGCAGGAAAACTAATAAACGATACTGGGTTAACAAAAAGACTCGCAGCAGAGTCTATTGCATCATTACGAAAAGGCAGAAAAGCAAATAGTACAAGTGCAGAAAGTAGTTACAATAGTCTTGAGAAATACGCTAAAAACCTGAATAAGATGGCTGAACAGGGTCGTTTAGACCCTGTAATTGGCAGAGGGGATGAAATTCGCCGTGTATTACAAATCCTATCAAGAAGAACAAAAAACAACCCCATTCTTGTTGGTGAACCAGGAGTTGGAAAAACAGCTATAGCAGAAGGCCTGGCACAACGTATTCTCAAAGGTGATGCTCCAGAAAATCTTCAAGATAAAACAGTTTACAGTCTAGATATGGGTGCCCTAATAGCAGGAGCTAAATACAAAGGAGAATTTGAAGAACGGCTAAAATCAGTTGTAAAAGAGGTCATAGCAAGCGAGGGAAACATATTACTTTTCATAGATGAAATACATACTTTAATTGGTGCCGGTAAGAGCGAGGGAGCTATGGATGCCGCTAACATTCTGAAGCCTGCCCTAGCAAGAGGTGAATTAAGAGCAATAGGAGCAACAACTCTAGATGAGTATCAGAAGTACTTTGAAAAAGACAAAGCACTCGAACGCAGGTTCCAAAAAGTTCTAGTAGAAGAACCAGATATTGAGAGCAGTATAAGTATCCTACGCGGTATCAAAGAGAAATACGAGACACATCATAAAGTGCGTATAAAAGATGCAGCTATTATAAGTGCCGTTGAATTAAGTGCTAGATACATAAGTGAACGTTTCCTACCGGACAAAGCAATTGACTTGATGGATGAAGCATCCTCAAAAATTCGCATGGAAATTAATTCGAAGCCAGAAGAATTAGATATTCTTGACCGCAAAATCTTACAATTAGAAATTGAGCAGGAAGGTATTAAGCGAGAAGACGATAAAAAGAAATTGGCAGCTATAAAATCGGAGCTTGGAGACTTGTATGAGGAGCGTGATGGACTGAACGCAGTTTGGGAGCGAGAAAAAAGTCATGCTGACCAAATACAAGAAACTAAAGAGCAATTCGAAAATCTTCGTGCTGAAGCAGAACGAGAAGAACGCAACGGAAACTATGGACGTGTAGCGGAAATACGCTACGGATTAATGCAAGATTTAGAAGCTAATCTTGAAAAGGCTGAAAAAGAGTTTGAAGAGAAGGATCGTACCATGATCAAAGAAGAAGTTACTTCCGAAGATATTGCAGAAGTAGTGAGTCGTTGGACGGGCATTCCTCTGAACAAAATGTTAGAGAGCGAACGTTCTAAGTTGCTTCATCTAGAAGAAGAATTAGAAAAGCGTGTGGTTGGACAAGATTCGGCAATTATAGCTGTAAGTGATGCTATACGCAGATCAAGAGCTGGCTTAGGCGACCCTAATAAGCCTATTGGTAGCTTTCTATTTTTAGGGACTACAGGGGTTGGAAAAACAGAGTTAGCAAAGGCACTAGCAAGCTGCTTGTTCAATGACGAAGGACAACTTACGCGCATAGATATGTCCGAATTCCAAGAAAAGCATAGTGTTAGCAGACTTTTAGGAGCGCCTCCTGGATATGTGGGGTATGATGAGGGCGGTCAATTAACTGAAGCCGTTAGGCGTATGCCTTACAGTGTGGTATTACTTGATGAAATTGAAAAAGCACACCCTGATACCTTTAATGTGCTCCTTCAAGTATTAGATGACGGGCACCTTACAGACAACAAAGGACGTTTAGTGAACTTTAAGAATACCATAATCATCATGACCAGTAATGTGGGCTCCTCCATAATCAATGACGCCCTTGACAGTTGGACAGGAGAGCATATTGAAACCCTAATGCAGCGACTCAAACCTGAACTTATTGGGATGCTAAAGAGTACTATGAGACCTGAGTTTCTTAATAGGATTGATGATATCAATGTGTTCTCTCCTCTTGGCAAACAGCATATGGTAAGTATTGTGAAGCTGCAGTTGGAAGTGGTGAAAAGTAGATTGATTAGTCAGCAAATTACACTTGAAGCTTCCTCAGAAGCAGTTGCTTTTCTTGCTGAAGTAGGGTATGACCCACAGTATGGAGCAAGACCCATTAAACGAGCTGTTCAAGAACTTGTATTGAATGCTTTATCTAAAAGTATCATTTCTGGCAAAGTAACAGGGGATGATGTAATACTATTAGACGCCTTTGAAGACAAGCTAGTATTTAGGAATGTTGAATTACCTCTAAAAAGAGAAGGTATTTAACGATAGATCCTGCGTCTATTCAAATATGAAGTCCACTTACGTTGGTTTATCAAATGCCCCGCATAATTTTTTGCAAAGGCATGATAACCGGGCTGATCAGGATTAGCGCACATATAGATATAATCGTGCTCAGGAGCATTTAAGACCGCCAAAAGGGCTGCTCTTTCAGGAACACAAATAGGTCCTGGGGGAAGCCCTTTGATTTTATAGGTATTATAGGGATCATCAATCAATAAGTCCTTTTTTAGGACTCTTCTCACCGCAAGGTTTGGATTTTCACGTTTTAGAGCATAAATCACGGTAGGATCTGCTTGAAGACTCATGCCCTTAGCTAATCTATTCAGATACAATCTAGCGACAAGAGGTCTATCATCCGGTTTACTGCTTTCCTTCATCACAATTGAGGCTAGAATGCTCACTTCTGCTGCAGAAAGTCCAAGAGCAACTGCCTTATCCATATTTGCTGGTGACCAAAATCTTATTGTGTTTTGGTATAATTTTTCCGCAATTTCAGACGCAGAGGCGTTCCAATACACTTCATAAGTATCTGGCAAGTAAGCACCATAGATAGCGGCACCTTCCCAGCCCTTCTTTTCAGTTTGTAGGGCATCCAATAAACTCAAGCTATCTGCCATAATTTGTTTACTGAGCTGGCCCGCAATATGGCCGAGATTCTCTGCAGTGTTGAATTGAATAGTAATCGGCTCTTGAAAACCAGCCATGAGTGTATTGACAATTGTATTTGAGCTTTGACCGCTTTTGATAATGTAGTGACCTGGCTTAGGTGATACAAGTCCTTTTTTTTTCGCAAGCATCAAGAATCCCTCAGGGGAAAGCAAAACCTCATCCTCTATAAATTGTGAATACAGCTGATTTATTGTCGTTTCCTGATCTATAAATAGGGTATATGGGGTAATGGATTCGTTCACATTCGCCTCAAAGAGTGCGTTATAACCTTTGTAAACAAGCGTTATTAATACCGCTGGAATGAGAACTCCTACAATGATAATGATGGTCTTTCTCATGATTGCACAAGTTGAAAGATATGAGCGTCTTGAAATTCGCCTTTTACCCATATCCACTGCTGCAAGATACCGGAAGAAGTAAAATCTAAGGATTCAAATAGTGCAATTGAAGCTTTATTATCTGCGGGTGCAACTGCGTATAGCATATTTAAACCTAATGTTCCTAGAAGATAATGTATAAATGAGCCCAAGGCCATTTTAGCTAAACCCTTTCCTTGTGACTCTTGATTTATTACTATGCCTATACCTCCTTTTCTTGAAACAGGATCGTAATCATAAATATCTACGGCGCCTAAAGGCATGCCTTCCACTTCTAATATCAATCGCAATTGGCCGTCTCTGACCAAATTACCCGGTTGACTGCTAATATAGGATGAAAGAACATCTTTACTCCAAGGTTCTTTACTTATCCCTAGATGCCACAATTCAGTGTCATTCTCAATTGAATATAGCCAATCCAAATCCGTTGCTTCCAATGCTCGCAAAAACCCTAATTCTCCTACGCTTATCATACCTTCCAAATGCCTTCAAAACTTCTAGTTGCAAGTCCTTCTAAAACAACGTCCGTAAACGGTCCCTTGCCGTTAAAACGCACTATTAATTCTCCACCCAAAGCACTAATACTTACTGGGGACTCCGTTAGGCCTTGATCTACCGCCACCATGGCAGCCGCAACAGCCCCAGTACCACAGGCTAAGGTTTCGTCTTCCACCCCACGCTCATAAGTCCGTATAGAAAAGCCGTTACTTAAGGGTGCAAGTGAATTAACATTGGTACCATCATCACCGTATGCAAGACGAATAGGACGCGCAAAACCTATAAAATCATTGGGATGCTGTTCCACTACTTCTACATGATGGGGACTGCCTGTATCCACAAAAAAAGCTCCATTTCTAGCCTCCACAGCCTTGGCATCAGACATGCCTAGTGCTACTTGATTTGACTCAACTTCTGCCCAATGAGGTCCATCAATGGCATGAAAATAAAATTTGTCTGAAACCATACCTAGATCCTCTGCAAATTTAGCTATACATCTACCCCCGTTGCCGCACATTGTACTTTCGCTGCCGTCTGCGTTGAAATAGACCATATAAAAATGATCTCCATTTTGCCTTGGCGACTCAAGATAAATTAAGCCGTCTGCTCCAATGCCAAATTTCCGCTCGCACATCTTACTAATTTGTTCCTTGGACAAATTGACGCGATGCTGCCGACAGTCTAGCAGGATAAAGTCATTTCCTG
Source organism: Flavobacteriales bacterium (assembly GCA_002707525.1). GTDB lineage: Bacteria > Bacteroidota > Bacteroidia > Flavobacteriales > Schleiferiaceae > UBA10364. Next base: position 32,383 of record PAND01000011.1, on the reverse strand, counting down.
CGCCTTGGTATTTATAAAACCTTAGGTTCATCCCTCAATAGGTGTTAAAAGGCGTTAAAGTTATGCACCTACGCAGAATATATACGTTGATTGGTGTATAATTTGAAGTTACGATGTTATCCAATTTAAAGGAAATACTATGAAGATAAATGCTAAATCAATCGGTTTGTTTATTCTACTATTTGCAGTTGGTGGAATAGTATCATTAGCGGGAGCGCATGCATTAGGATGGACGGGTAAAACTGTAGTTATTGAACACACACCCAGTCCTGCTAATACTGCCCTTACAAACTTCCCCTCAAGCAATGCCGCAGTGCCTACAGATTTTGTGGAGGCTGCAGAAGCGTCCGTAGAGGCCGTTGTGCACGTTAAAATAACTGCAGAACGCACTCAGAATTACTACAATCCATTAAATGACTTATTCTTTGGTCGTCCCTCAACTCCACAAAAACAAGAGATTCAAGGTTCGGGTTCAGGAGTCATTTTAAGCAATGACGGATATATTGTTACCAATAATCACGTGATTAAGGATGCCAAGGAAATCACAGTGGTTACTGCCAATAACGATGAGTACGAAGCCGTTTTAATTGGTACGGACCCTACTACAGATATTGCATTATTAAAAATTGACGCCGAAGATTTAAAGACGATAGTAGTAGCTAACTCTGATGCCGTTAGACTTGGACAGTGGGTTTTGGCGGTGGGCAACCCCTTTAATTTGACGAGTACTGTGACTGCAGGAATTATTTCTGCCAAAGGACGCGATATCAACATAATTGACGAACAAAGTGCTATTGAGAGCTTCATTCAAACAGATGCTGCTGTGAATCCAGGAAATTCTGGTGGAGCACTTGTAAACACAGGTGGAGAGCTTGTGGGAATTAATACGGCTATTTCATCTAGAAGCGGTTCATTTGAGGGATATAGTTTTGCCGTTCCTGCAAATCTTGTAATGAAGGTTGTAGGAGACCTTAAAGAGTTCGGGAAAGTACAGCGTGCATTTATGGGCATTAATTACAATGAACTCAATGCAACACTAAGTGAAGAATTAAAATTAGCCGTTAACTCAGGAGTGTATGTGGCCAATGTTTTAGAAAATGGCGCCGCGGATGATGCTGGCATCATAAAAGGTGATGTGATTATCAATGTAGAAGGAAAACAAGTTCGCACCGGCGCAGATCTTACAGAAGCTATTGGCAGCCACCGCCCAGGAGATCGATTAAATGTCCTTGTTAATCGAAACGGACTAAACAAACAATTCAGCTTGGTTTTGAAAAACCGCTTAGGGACTACAGAGATGCTAACCAAAGAAGAGGAGATTATTAGATCCTACGGTGCTCAACTGAGTGAATTGACTATGAATGAAAAAAGAAATCTTGGACTGCGCTATGGAGTTAAAGTAGATCAAGTTCTTGGCGGTAGATTCCAAAAGGCAGGAATTCCCAAAGGGTTCATTATTGTGAAATTGAATAATGTCTATGTTGACGATATTGCAAAATTCGAGCGTCTCATTGAACAATTTAATACTGGCGACGGAGCGTTGATACAAGGTTTTGAACCCAACGGTAAAGCCAACTATTACGCCTTTGAATGGTAAAACAAGAAAGAAATACATTGAAAGTGTAAAAAATACACACTTCATTTTGATGATAATCCACTGTTTTACAGTGGATTATTTTTTTACTCAATACATACAACTAGGTGCTTTTCTGATGTAACTTTCACCATAGAACCACCAATTTTTACATATGATTGCTCAGAAAGAGTACTCTCAAAAAGTTCAAGCACGAATCCGTGCAGAACGAATGGCTGTAGACATTATTGCCTGCGTCCACGAGCTATTTTACGACAGAAGTGTCGAAATCGTAATGTTCCGAAACACCTTAATTGATTGCAAAGCCAGTGAAATACTGGAGCTTCATCAATACGCCAAGGAAGTTGTAGGGAAAACCATTAATGTAGATGATACCCTTGAGATGTTATCTACCTTGAAAAAGACGGCTATAGAAAATGCCAAATTAGATATTGGGCGTTTGACCTTTGAATGGGTAAATACAGAACAGGCAGCAGAGGAGTTCATAGTGAACCAGTTGAGTTCATTTTTTGGAAGCAGGAAGACCGAGGCTAGAGACGTTGTTCTCTTTGGTTTTGGTAGAATTGGAAGGCTTCTAGCTCGTGAGCTTATTGCACAAGAAGGAAGTGGCAGACAATTACGTCTTAGAGCCATTGCCGTGAGAAGCATTGATGTCCAAAGCCTACATAAGCGCGCGTCCCTTCTAAAAATTGATTCAGTTCATGGTACATTTCCAGGAACCGTGAGCGTAGATGAAAAAAAATTAGCGCTTATAATTAATGGACGCCCTATCTACTTTATTCCCACTCCTGATCCTACCAAAGCAGATTATACCGCATATGGTATTGACAATGCATTATTAATTGATAACTCAGGTGCCTTTAGAGATGAAGTTGCTTTGGGCAAGCACCTAAAGGGAAAAGGCGTATCTAAAGTACTCCTAACCGCTCCTGGAAAAGGTATTAAAAATGTGGTCCACGGAGTAAATCAGCTAATGGTTAATCCAGATGATGATTTGATTATAAGTGCTGCAAGCTGCACAACCAATGCCATTAGTCCTATTCTGAAAGTCATCAACGATACCTATGGAATTGAAAGAGGGCATCTTGAAACAATCCATGCGTACACTAATGACCAGAATTTGGTTGACAACATGCATAAGAAGTACCGAAGAGGCCGTGCTGCAGCATTAAATATGGTGATTACTGAAACAGGAGCAGGAAAAGCTGTTGATAAATGTATTCCTGGACTCGGCGAAAAATTAACGTCAAGCGCCATACGCGTCCCTGTACCAAACGGCTCATTGGCAATACTAAACCTTCAATTGATTCAGACTACTACTTTAAAGGAGGTAAACGAAGTATTCCAAGCCGCTTCTCTAATCGGGCCGCTTATTGAGCAAATACATTACAATACGTCCAATGAATTAGTAAGTAGTGACGTAGTGGGTAATCCATGTCCAAGTATTTATGATGTAAACGCTACAAAACTTAGTAGTGATGGACAAAGTTTGACTCTTTACATATGGTATGACAATGAATACGGATACAGTCGCCAAGTCTTGCGACTAGCAAAATATTTCGCCCGAGTACGAAGACAGGTATATTATTAGAATACCCGGGCTTACCCCTAACCTAAGATATAAAACCTCTGTTAGCGAAAGCTAATAGAGGTTTTCTTTTAATGTGTGCCTTGACTATTCGCTCTCGTTGATCACTAAGTCCAATAAGCCCGTATTAGAATTGATACTTTCCTCCAATGAAATCATACTTTCCGTATTCTCAACCCCTTCTATATCATTAATTCTAAAAATGACATCCTTAGCGTGGGAAGCATCACGGCAACGAATCTTACAAAAGATGCCGTATTTCCCTGTAGCTAAATGAGCAACAGTCACTTCGGGGACATCTCTTAAATGATCAATGATATCTGGACTTTGTAATGATCTAGAGGTAAACAGGCCTACATAGGCTACAAAGCCAAATCCAAGTTTAGCATAGTCTACTGAAATGGAAGTGCTCTTAATGACACCTATTTGTTCCATTTTCTTCACCCTAACATGTATGGTACCGGGGCTTACTAATAGGTCCTTCGCAATCTCGGTAAAAGGCTTGCGGGCATCCTTCACCAAATACTGAAGAATTTGTTTATCTAATTTGTCTAGTTTCATGCTTATCGTGATAGGTTGCAAAGGTCATATACTCGTTTTGAATTACAATGAGATAAATCACCCTTTTACCGAAAAATTAGTCAATTTTTATTTCTCATCTAAAAATACTTGTATATTTTTGCATGCACATCAAAACTATCAGCGTTTTGTTGAACAGAATTTAAAATTAAACACACATGACAGAAAATCATTCATTACACACTGAACCAAAAGCACTTTACACAATCAATAATCCGGAAAGCGTAATAGAGGTTTTTCTAGATGAATCTGAAGGTAAGGTCACAGAGGTAAAGTGTTTGAATGATAACCGTTGTAAAGAGTATACGTACTCTGTTGAAGAATATTTGAATAGGTACAGCCACCATGCTGCAGGCAGAGCAGTTGCAGCACAATTGGCCGTTACAGTAGAATAAACCGACTTTCCATTCACTCTGTTTGTATTTGGGTTAAAGTGGCGCTGAGGAAAGCAGTGTCACTTTTTTACCGCTAACATTAGCACATCTATTACACTTGTAATAAAAACCCCCTCCTTAGGTGTAGCCTATGGAGGGGTTTATATTTTAAATCCAATTTTCAAAATACTAACCCTTCTTATAAAAAGGCAATTTAACCACCCTCGCCTTGATGCTTTTGTTTCGAATCAGCACGTCAAACTCACTGCCTTCTGAGGCCAATGCTATGGGCACATAACCCATTCCAATGTTTTTACCCGTAGATGGACTTGCCGTTCCTGAGGTCACCCTACCGACTACCTGCCCATTCTTGGCAATTTCATAGCCGTGACGAGGTATGCCTCTATCAATCATTTCAAAACCGACTAACTTTTTAGTGAGTCCCTCTTCCTTCTGCTTGGCAAAAGTTTGTGAAGAGATAAAATCCTTCGTGAATTTGGTAATCCAACCTAATCCAGCTTCGAGTGGACTAGTAGTATCATCAATATCGTTACCATATAAACACATACCCATTTCTAAACGGAGCGTATCTCGTGCGCCCAATCCCGCTGGCAATATACCATGAGGCTCCCCAGCTTCTAGAATAGCTTTCCAGAGTTTAGCAGCATGTGCATTAGGAATGTATAGCTCAAAGCCGCCAGCCCCCGTATAACCCGTAGCGGAAATGATCACCTCTTCAATACCCGAAATACTCCCTATGACAAAATTGTAATACTTAATTTCATGAAGACCAACTTGCGTGAGAGATTGAAGTATTGCTATAGCCTTAGGTCCTTGCACAGCCAATAAGCTGTAGTCATCACTTTGGTTGCTTAGCTTAATATCAAAACCTGCAGTGTATTTCTGTAGATGATCCCAGTCTTTATCCAAATTGGATGCGTTTACAACCAATAGAAAATGCTCTTCGGAAAAACAGTAGACCAGCAAGTCGTCAACAATACCACCTTGTTCGTTTGGAAAGCAGCTGTATTGAATCTTGCCAGGGATAAGTTTACTCACATCATTTGATGTGACTTTTTGAAGAAAAGGAAGAACATCTGGTCCTTCCACAAAAAATTCACCCATGTGGCTCACGTCAAACATTCCTGCATGCTCGCGCACTGCAGCATGCTCTTGACGTAAACCGCTATATTGTACCGGCATGTTATAACCGGCAAACGGGACCATTTTTGCGCCTAACGCAATATGCACTTGCTCAAGCGCTGTAGATTTTAAATCCATACTCATATATTATGTTGTAATAGGTTCAAGATTAACCGTGGATTAGACCATCCTTTCCTAAAGTTGACATTACGTCCGCTTCAAACAACAGAAGAGAATTCCATAGGGTGTCCACTTTTGCTCGATCTCCATATTGGCGAGCCAATTTTAAAAACATGGTATAATGATTGGCTTCAGATATCATCAGGGTATGGTAAAATTCCGATAATTCTGTATCCTCTAAATTTTCGCTAAGGACTCGGAATCTTTCGCAAGACCTAGCCTCTATTAAGGCACATATTAAAAGACGATAAATGAGTCTACTTTCTCTGCTTCCTCCTTTAGGGAAGAATTGGTTGAGCTTGTTCACGTAAACATCCTTGCGTTCTCTTCCCAATACCAAACCGCGCTGACGAATCCGATTATGTACCATCTGAAAATGTCCCATCTCTTCCCGAGCTAATGCAGTCATTTGATCTACTAAATCTGACTTCTCCGGGTAGCCTACAATTAGGCTTATAGCAGTGGATGCTGCTTTTTGTTCGCAATAGGCATGATCTGTAAGTATTTCCTCAATTTGCTTTTCAGCTACATTAACCCACCGAGGGTCTGTTGGTAGTTTAAGTCCCAGCATCCTGTATTATGATTTAGCACAAATTCTTTGATAGAAATCGCGTGCAAAACTAACCATCAATTTGAATTCTGCTACGCTTGCTGCACGTTCTTTGTGGAAGATTAACAAAGCATCACCGTTACTTTCCATATGAAATACTGGATGACTTGCAAGAAAGGCTAAACACTCTGGATTAAAGAACTCTTTGATTGCTTTCTCATCTTCGCCTTTGAGGTTAAAACGTCTATCAAATTGATCCGAACCTAATTCAATATCCTGAATACCGGCGAGGTTGGAAATTCGTCCAAATATTCGCTCACGATCAAGCGTAAATTTGGGTAAACTGATACCTTCAGGATGCAATACCACACAGGCCATGTGTTGAGAATCAAGCATTGTAAATTCGCCAATGTGCGTGACTACCTCAAGAGCGATCAGTTTGGATTTTCTATCTTCAAGTAGATTGATGGTTTGGTCAATTCGATGGTGTCGGAAATAATCAAATTGATTCACTTTTTCGTCCCAAGTCAAGTCTGGCCATGCGGTATATTTCAGGCCTTCTATGACAGCAAACTTGCTGAGTTTCTCTTGTTTGTTGCTCAAGCGAGTTGTAGTAGTTTGCTGTTGAAATACATTGGAACCTCTGGTGGATTTTGACTGCACACCCAACGGATGAGATGATGCCGGTGCCATGGCATCAAGACCTACTAAATCTAGCGAACCGCCATGCTGTTCAAAGCTCTCTACATAGCCGGCAAGATGTTCCATAACTGTGGCATCCACAAAGGAGGTGTTAGAGAAATCTGCAATAAGTTCAGCAGATGTAGGTATACTGTCGAGCTTGCTTTTTAATCTAGGGTAATTGAGAAAGTTTGCAAAGTAGTTGATGTTCAAGATATACTTGTTTTCTTCCTCCTCATAAAGAAGTGTATTGGGCCTATTGAAATAGCGCACAATCTCAGTTGCTGCTCCCGTAATGATGAACTGTATAATTAGCGTAGCTGCCATACCCAAAACAATCCCGGAGATGAGGCCGTAGATAAGCGTAGCAAATAGCGTAAAGAAGAACAAGAATAGTTGTTCAAGTCCTACTTGAGCGATTTTACTGAATTGACTTGGATTCAACAACTTATACCCAGTATATACCAAGATTGCCGCAAGTGCCGGCAAAGGTATTTGAGTGAGCATTTCTCTCAAGAAGAGAATGAAAATAAGAATGAGAATACCGTGAAAAAAGTTAGCCGAACGTGTTTTAGCGCCGTTACTTACGTTTACTGAACTACGCGCAATAACCGTTACTACACTAAGACCACCAAGGAGCCCCGATACGGTGGTAGCAATGCCCAATGCACGAAGGTCCTTATTGACGTTCGACTTTCGTTTATACGGATCTAACCGATCCATTCCTTTGATTGAAAGTAACGATTCTATGGAAGCTATAAAAGTAAGCGAGACTGCTGCGCCCCAAAAAGCACCACTTTGTATCCCTGAGAAATCTGGCAGACGCCAAGTACTCATCCAATCGGCAGGAATATTAACCAAATACTTGGGTCCAAAAAAGCTCTCTCCTGTGACGTTTGTTCCTATATATTGTGCTAAAACAGCAAGGACAACTACCCAAAGAGGCGCAGGAACAGCATGTACCCACCCTACTCTAATTTTAGAAAACCCGATTAAAAACAGCAAGCTACCTATGCCCACAATAGCTGAACGCATATGTTCAGTGTCTGCCCACATCAAGGTTTCTAGTGAGCTAAAAAATTCAATAAGAAGTGGAATAGGTGAACCGCTTTCAGGGTTCAAAGTTCCTATCATTACATGGCTCTGCTTAGCTAAAATGATTATACCAATAGCCGCTAGCATGCCCTGAACAGCTGAGGTAGGAAATAAGTCTGCCAGAACGCCCAACCGAATGGTGCCAAGGAGAAATAATAATAGTCCACTCACTACAATTGCTCCAAGCGCCATGTAATACCCGGCAAGCATATCGCCACCGCCCAAAGAAGTAATAGCAGCAAGAGTAACAACTGCCAGCCCATTCCCAGGGCCTGTGATAGTCACGTAAGAACCACCCAAATGAGCAACCAAAATGCCGCCAATTATTGCGGCTATTAAACCTGCGATGGCCGGAGCACCGGAGGCTAAAGAAAGTGCTATAGATATAGGTAAAGCAACTAAGGAAACTACAAAACCGGCTTTGAGATCTGCTTGCCAATTTTCTACGAAGCCCTTAAATCCGTTCTTAGGCTTATGCATGTTGGTTAGCTTTAGTATGGTGTACAATCAGAACATCTGTAGGCAAGTCTGCCAATATGTATTCTAAATCGTGTTTAAATATTCTATCTAGAAACCCTAATCTCGTATCAGGGGAATTGACCACGAGTAAATCGGCTCTCTTTACCTTTGCATAGTGGGCTATGGTATAGCCCTTTTTACCAAAAACGTGCTGTTCACTGATTTCCATGGCACAGTCGCCTGCGCATAGGCCTAAAATTTCTTCAATTCTGTTGTGTTCAGCCTTCTCAATTTGACGGCTTTGACGCTGTCTTTGTAAGGTGGCTTTGTCATCATCTGCTCGGGCAATAGATTTTTCATTGAGTTCGTCCACCACAATGAGCTCCTTGGTGCCTAATTTATTGCCTAACCATACGGACGTAGCAATAGTATTGGGTGTCTTTTCATGGTCTAACCCATTCACCACGATCCGCTCACAAGTCTGGGCCTTCACTGAACTATGGGTTAAAAGAAGTAGACTTACTTTGGCATTTCTGCAGATATCTCTTGCAATACTTGCACTGAACACTTTGAATATTTTTTCTCTAATCAATGCGCCCAACGCGAGTAAGTCTATTTTGTGTTCATTGCATAAATTCAGCAGTTCAACCTTTGGTTGCCCTTGCCTGCTTTCAAATATGACGGTATCTGACGCTATGTTTAACTCTTCTAAAAAGTTATTGTAAGTATGCTGACATTGCTCAGTCCAAACTCCAACGTGAAATACATACATCTGCGCACCAACATGCTTGGCGATACGGTGAACCTCAGCTAAGTTGGCCTTAGCCATTGGAGAAAACCCCATTGCAGTGGCTACTCTAGCGTATTGTTGTGATGTTGGCNTCATTAGATAATTAACGAATTTGAAGTAAATCTGTTTATCAGTGTAATTACTTTTTGTTTCTTTTTACCAATTTAGTTAAATCTTCAATGGTTCCATTAAACACTCTTCCAATTCTCCCTTTTGGACCGCTAGCAAATACATATTTACCGCTATAGACAAGCGTATGCATTGCCATAGTNTCCAATATATGCAGATTGCTATCCATATAGCGCATCCCTTCTGTACCTGTAAAATACATGTAATCACCGTCCCCACAAACGTCAGAGGTATAGGGCAAATTCTGCAGCTTTTTGTTGGTCAACTCGTCATCTTGTCCTGTAGATAGATTCACCACTACAGCAGTTCCTGTGGTGTCCTTTTCCCTCATGTAATCGCCTCCCACTATAAATAACTTATCCTCTGCCCAATAATGTGCAAAAGCGCCTTGTGAAGGAAGACCTTGTGCCATTTCAATTGGTGAAGCCGTCCACCCGTCCCCTTGAAGCCAGTCCAGCGTTACATGAAGTCTTGATACCGTTCCGCCGGTCACAATAGATAACATATTGTTTCCCAATGTGATGGCTGAGCCGCTTGCGGCGAAGCTGACCTCGCCGTCAATAGCCTCTGGCCCAATGACCTCCTTCCATGACCTACCGCCATCAATTGTTCGAAGTAGTTTAAAATATCCGTTTACGGGATCGCCATAAATGTAACCGAGGGTATCATTGATAAACTGAATACCGTCTAAAAAAGTAGCTTGAGCGGTATCTTCAAAGACTCGTGACCATCTTTTACCGCCGTCTTCTGTCAAATAAATATAGGAAGGTGCACCGGCGCTGACAGCCAAGAATGTACTGTGATTATGTGCCCAAACAGAGCGGAATTGACAATTAGAAGCCTCAGGCAGTGTTTGGAAGGTCCATTGCTCACCTGCATCTGTTGAAAATCCAACTATACCGCGATTGCCCCCTACCACTACTACAGAATCATCTATGGCATACAAGCCTCTAAAGCTAATATCTTCAGGATGTTCGTAGAGCGTAACAAATGTGGGACCAATGAGCTTATCCGAGGTATCTCTCCATTGAATAACAAGAAATACTACGAATAGAATTAAAGGAAAAAGTACTAGGAATAAAATCTTCTTTTTCATGGTTTTGGTCTTATCCTTCAATATAGCAAGCTCGTCCTAAAAAGCAAAGTATATAAACGGCTGTACTTCAGCGCTAAGAATTTGGTAAATCACTAATGAAGACGCAACCGCTAGCAGGAAAAGAACATAGGGTGAGCGCTGACTTACCCATTGGCGCATTTGTCCTTTGAACTTGGACGGTATCCAATGAATCAAATAACCGGCAATTAAAACAACATAAAACTTCCAATTTGAAGTTAATACTTCACCCACCGTAGACCATCCAAAATCAGAAGGAATCTTACTCAAAATGGCTATTGCACCGCCCCAAGTTGGAGAGCGGAACCACGCTCGAGTAAAAGTGATAAATATTAATGTTAAGGCAAGACCAATAGCTCTATTGTACCATTTACTGCGGTCTGCCCAAGGGCTAATCTTTTTCCAGTTCTTATAGATAACCAGACCAACCCCATTCAAGGCACCCCAGGTAACAAAGTTCCATGAAGATCCGTGCCATAAACCTCCAAGAACCATGGTCAACATGAGATTGATATTGGTGTTCACCCAACGCGCTGCTACAGTGCTATAGCGCATTGCCAAGAAACCACCGCCAAAGACTACAGCAAGACCAAGAGTAAGAAGTGGGCTACCTACAATAAGAGATGTAAGGACAAAAAAGATGAACACAATTAGATAAGAAGCCATGGAACCTTCCCTATTGCCGCCTAATGGAATGTAAAGGTAATCGCGCAACCAGGTAGAAAGAGATAAGTGCCAGCGGCGCCAGAAATCGGCNACAGAGGAGGCCTTGTAGGGACTATTAAAGTTCTTTGGCAGCGTAAACCCTAAAAGCATAGCTATTCCTATGGCCACGTCTGTATATCCTGAAAAGTCAGCATAAACCTGCATAGAATAGCCAAAGAGCGCGCTTAAGGTTTCAAAACCACTGTAAAGTTGAGGGTTATCAAAAACACGATCAATGAATTGTACGGCTAGATAATCTGCCAAGAATAGTTTTTTTAGTAGGCCATTCAGAATCCAAAATATACCCAAGCCTGCTTGTTCTTTGGTCAAGTTGTAAGGTGCGTAGATTTGAGGAACAAATTCTGAAGCACGCACAATTGGCCCTGCGACTAGTTGTGGGAAGAAACTTACGTAGAAGCCAAAGTCTAAGATATTTTTGACTGGCTTGATATGACCACGGTAAATATCTACGCTGTAACTAATGGTCTGGAAGGTAAAAAAGCTGATTCCAACCGGGAGCAAAATCTTTTCAAAAATGAAATTAGTTCCCAGTGCCTTGTTTGTCCAAAGCGCAAATGTGTTTTGTACGGCAATTTCAATTCCAGTGAGGTCATGAATGAAATCGGCCACAAAATAAGCGTACTTAAAGTATCCCAGCACCAATAGGTTTACTACCACAGAGAGTGCTACAAGAGTTTGACGCTGCCAATTTACTTTGCTTTTGTATATGGCTCGACCAATAAAAAAATCTACCACAGTGGAGAACAGCAGAATGAAGAAATAGAAGCCGCTTGTTTTATAGTAAAAGAATAAGCTCACTAAGAATAAGAATATGTTTCTACGCGCTGTGTGCTTGTATACCAGGGAATACCCGCCCATCACTAACCCAAAGAAGATCCAGAAATACTTTTGAGTAAAAAGTAGCGGGCTATTTGCCTGATAGGTCAACCAACCTTGTAGTAGCTCCCCATTCATGAGTCCTCCAAAGTCTTTAAGTGTTTCTCATATTCCTCCCAGATGGCCCAGAATAACAAATCAGAATTCAACCTGTATCCGGCACCTGTAAAATGGATCTTATCTGCTTTAGCTAAATGATGTTCTTCCCAAATAGCAATTGAATTTAAACCGCCCATTACACCAAATAGNTCCCAAACTGCGGCATTGTGTCTTTTACTAAGCAATTGCATCTGTTCCACCACATCTAACGCATGTTCATTGGGAATGCGACGTTTGTAATAGCTGTCATTATTGGTCATGAATATGAATTCACAATCTGGATTGATCTCACGGAACCACCCAACTAACGTATCATAGCGCGCACCGTATTCTTCTGGAAACCATGCTTTATCTGGCTTGTAGGCATCGTTAATACCCAAACCAAAGATGACTAAGTCAGGTACAACATATTTCCCTTGAGCTACAAAGTTTTCGCTACGCAAGAAGCTCTTAGTTGCTGCTCCATTTACACCTAAAGCATGATACGCTAAGCCACTTTCCGGACGTACCATTTGCAATCCTTGTAAAATATACTGCGCATCTCCTCTAACACTATCAAAGCGGATTGCTATGCTATCTATCATTTCATTGAAGAACCAACGGCGCACGCCCGCTACCGTATCTACAATAACACTATCTGGTTTAGGATTGCTAAATGGCTGCATGGTATTTGAAGCCATATGCTCAAAAATNCTCAACTCATTGAATTGGTAGGGTTTTTCATTCTCCAGGAAGCTTTGCAGAATGAAACCAGCCTCCTGATCATAAGTAATGGCATCAATCCCGGAGAAACCCCAAGGACAATTATTTTTAGGAATGCTATTTCTACACCCCTCCCATTTGCCCATTTTCCTTACGTAGATGTTTCTTGGCATATTGGTATTTGCCAAACGGTGTGGGAAGAAGAAACCTCTTTCTACATTGAGTTCCGGAGCCAATTGTCCTAGATGCATCCTTAGCGTATGACTTAGGGTTCCTCCTTGAACATGCGAACCACCCATATGTACTATGTTCACTTTTCCTTCAAAATCAAATATGGCTTGGTCTAGTTTCTTGAAAAAACTTTCCAGGCCATCTTCATTGCCGAAATACTCAATATGATTTTTAGCAGTATCTAAGAAGGGATATTTCAATGCCAATGCCTCCACATGGCTTTGACCATGCAGCGCTGCAGTGCCCATAAGAANTGCTATGAATATTGTTCTCATCATGGTGCTACGCCAGTACCCTGGNTCATTTTAAAGGCAGCCGTGCTGTCCTGTATGCGCTGTTTTTCTGCAGCTATTTGGGCCAAGACTTTCTGGTATTCAATTTCTAATTCTTTGAGTGCCGCTACCAGAGCATAACCCACTTTGGAGGCGCCTTTTGGCGTAAAATGAATGTAATCTTTCACTGCCCACGCGGGTTGATGTTCTACCCATTGCACCATAGAGCCTTTACCTCCCATGACATCATATAGGTCCCAATACCCGCCGCCTCTTCGAATAACTTCCTCTCGAAGCTGCTCTTTTAGTGACGCAATTAAGGGGTATGACTTCATTTCTAGCCCTTCTTTTCTGGCCATATCAGATGGACCAATAAATAATATTGCAGCCTTTGGATATAGGCGTTGAATATGACCAACTTGACGACCAAGGGCACGGGCAAATCTTCCAGCATGCGCTTCGTCTTTCAAATATGGAATCCCATTTCCTCCAAATTGCATAATGATTAAATCATAGCCTTCCCTATTCAGACTGGCCGCGAATTGCTGGTCATTCATCTTGGAGAAGATCATACCTGACGCACCGCGCATGGCAACGTTATCCGCATGAAAACCGTACGGACTATCAAAGCTTATTCCAAATGCACGGACCTGAGTGCGGGAAGAAAGTTTTAAATCAAACTGTTCCGTGTAAGGTATTTCTATAGCCAACGTCCATTCTCCCTCCGGGAAAATACGGGTAGAGAATAAAGTGTCTTCTACAAAAACCTCCGCACGGGTTGGAGATGAGCCTTCAAGATGGATTTTAGCACGGGTGAAATTACGAGCTCTGCTAAAGCCCCAATTGCGTTTTGCAAAAGATACAGAGCCTTCATAAGAGGTGCTGTCTATGCGACCAAGCAAAGTAAAAGAGCCTAAGTGACCGTATTTCATGTCTTTAAATGCTGTATCTCTTCTTCCGAATACTGTTTTACGCGCAAAACCCTCTGAATTATTGAAAGACAATGAAGACGGGGCAACCAAAGGCTTCAAAGCAGCATAGCCAAATCCCGTCCCGCCATATAAGCGCTGATAGGCATCCCGCAATTGCATAGTGATACGATCACCCTCTAGCTGGGAATCCCCAAAGTGGAGAACACGAACATTTTTTGCGCGGTTGTTTTTCAGGACAGCCAGCGCATCAAAGAACGGTGCAAACATCATGATGTCTGAAACTTGTATGGAAGAATCTAAAGGAATTGCATTTTCAACAGCAAGGTTGTCTGGGATTTTTAATTCTTGCTGCCTGTTACTATCTAGAGGCGCAAGGTCAATAGAATCTCCTTCTTCAATGAGGGCTTCTAAAGCATCATTTTCTTTCACTTCAACAAAACTACTATCTGTACCTTTCCAAAAGGGACCAAAAAGCTCTGAAGGACTATAATAGCTTAGCTCAGCATCTCCAATTTCAACAGATTTACCGTCAATGAGAAGACTTAAGCCGCTTACTACCAAGGCTAAAACAACAAGAAAGCCAAAAAAGTGTCCGGGCTTATTCATTGGTTACTGTGCCGCAGGGTATTTCTCAGGTGAATAATCTGTAATCATTTGAGTGGGGATTTTAAGATGTTCTCCCGCTTTAATAAGCTCATTCATCTTATTGTAGCTCTTAAGGTTGTCCGCGCTTACACCAGGGAATTTCTGTGCAATACTCCAAAGCGTATCGCCAGGTTTTACTTCATATGAAAGAAAATTTTCATTCTTGGACGTGCGAACCGCTGCAACTTCTTTCTCTTCTTTCTTAACTATAGCTGCAGCTACTGCCATTGTAGTTACTTTGGCACCCTTAGGTTTCCAGACGGTAAGCTTTTGTCCAGGATAAATGGTATTTCCTTTAAGCTTGTTCCACTTGCGTATGTCACTAACGCTAGCACCAGTACGCGAGGAAATCTTCCCAAGGTAGTCTCCGCTGCGCACCACATAGGTTGTAGCACTATGGGTGGTTGGATCCGGCATAAAGCTGAGCACCTGCTTGCGCCTTTTTTGATATTGTACGGCTAATGCTGTGGTATACTTTTCTTGCTTTTCAACCATAGCTAAAGCCTCTTTTGAAGAAGTTGTGTAGTTTAGACCATATATAGCCGTTCCTTTTGGCAATACATCACGCAATACATGTGGGTTGTTTTTTTCTAAAATGCGTAAGGGTAAGTCTGCCGCTACAGCCAAATCCGCGAGCAACACCGTACCCTCCGTAATGATGAGACCGGATGCCGCAATGGTATCCTCCATCTGATAAAAATTCAAGGCAGCCTTCTTTCCTTTTACTGGATCAAAGCGTTCATCAACAAGGGTGTTGATCACTAGTTTCATCCGCACCCCTTGGACTCTTGTTAATGCTGGCACCTCAAGATGGCTCCAACCTGCTGGGGCAAAACTTCCTGCCTCTCCTTGTAATGACCACATCTGTGTTGTTGGAGTTGCGTAGTTATTTAAGGGCAGTAAACACACTGCATAACACACCAACCGCAAGAACATCTTTTGTACCATCAACGTAAATATAACGCTTCTGTACCCTAGAAATGTGTGAAGAATACCCAGAAAATGTGAAGCTATTCACAACCCATGTGAACAACGGAAATGAACTAGTCTATGACGTGACCAATGAGATCGTAATCGTGCGCTTCCACAATTTTTACCGAGCAAAAATCACCAATTTTAAGGTAAATATCTTCCGCAGGAATAAGCACTTCATTATCTACATCTGGGGAATCAAACTCTGTGCGTGCTACAAAATGACTTCCCTCTTTGCGGTCCACTAGCACGCGGAACTCTTGGCCCACTTTCTTTTCATTATGAGCTCTAGAAATATCCATTTGAAGCGCCATAATCTCATCTACCCGCTGCTGCTTTACTTCTGAAGGAACATTGTCTTCTAGATTAAAGGCATGGGTATTTTCTTCATGGCTGTAGGCAAATACTCCAAGACGGTCAAAACGTTGCTCTTGCACCCAGTCTAAGACTACTTGGTGATCTTCTTGCGATTCACCAGGATAGCCGGCAATCAGTGTGGTTCGAATAGTGATTCCTGGTACTTTTTCGCGCATCTTATCCAACAAGGCATCTGTCTTAGCTTTTGTGGTTCCACGGCGCATACTTTTTAGCACTGGATCCGCAATGTGCTGCAGCGGAATATCAATATAATTGCACACTTTTGGCTCTTCGCGAATCACATCTAAAACATCATCTGGGAACCCCGTTGGAAAGAGGTAATGCAACCTAATCCATTCAATACCGTTTACCTTGACAAGGGCACGCAATAAATCTGCTAGCTTGCGTTCTTTGTACAAATCCAGACCNTAATAGGTCAAATCCTGGGCAATTAAAATGAGCTCCTTAGTTCCTTTAGCAGCAAGCTTCTCCGCTTCAGTAACTAGATCTTCAATGGGTGTACTCCTGTGTTTTCCTCTCATTAGAGGAATAGCGCAAAAACTACACGGGCGATCACAACCCTCTGCAATCTTTAAATACGCAAAGTGCTTGGGAGTAGTGGTCATGCGNTCACCTACTAGTTCATGCTTGTAATCTGCCCCCAAAACTTTGAGCAATTGAGGCATGTCGCGTGTTCCAAAATAGGCGTCTACATCCGGAATTTGTTTTTCAAGATCTGGCTTGTAACGCTCAGATAAACATCCCGTTACATATACTTTCTCCACCTCACCGCGCTCTTTCTTATCTGCATAATGCAAGATGGTATTGATACTTTCTTCTTTGGCATTATCAATAAAGCCACATGTATTGATGACTACAATATTGTTTTCATCTTCTTCCGGCGACTCATGAACTACCTCTTTGCCGTTGGCTTTGAGTTGACCCATTAATACNTCGCTGTCGTAGATATTCTTGGAACAACCAAGAGTGACCACATTTATCTTGTTTTTAGCAGTAGAGCGTGTACGCATTTATTTCTGAAATAAACTAGAAGCAAAAGCTTCGGGGTTAAATAGCTGTAGGTCTTCTAAGCCTTCGCCAACGCCAATGAATTTGACGGGAACGCTCAGTTGATCTGAAATCCCAATGACTACGCCGCCTTTTGCAGTGCCGTCCAATTTTGTCACCGCCAGCGATGTGATTTGTGTAGCTTCTGAGAAGGCCTTTGCCTGATTCAATGCATTTTGTCCTGTGGAACCGTCCAGTACTAACAATACTTCATGCGGAGCTTCTGGGACTACCTTCTGCATGACGCGCTTTACTTTAGAAAGCTCGTTCATTAAGTTCTTTTTGTTGTGCAAACGTCCCGCGGTATCAATGATGCACAAGTCCGCGCCAGCGCTTACGGCATGCTCAATAGTATCATACGCTACAGAGGCTGGATCCGATCCCATCTCTTGTTTGATCACAGGCACATCATTACGCGCTCCCCAAACCGCAAGCTGTTCAATAGCCGCGGCTCTAAAGGTATCTGCAGCACCTAAGACCACTTTATAGCCTTTAGCCTTGAATTGATGGGTGAGTTTTCCAATAGTCGTAGTCTTACCCACACCATTTACCCCAACCACCATAAGAACATAGGGGCCATCTGTTTTGGGTAATTCAAAATCTTCCCAAGCACCGCTGCTGTGTTGCATGAGGTCAGAGATGATTTCATATAGCATATCCATCATCTCATTTTCACCCATNACTTTATCACGTGCCACGCGCTCTTCTAGAGATTCAATGATCTTCACGGTNGTCTCTAGACCAACGTCAGANAGAATTAAGGCCTCTTCAATTTGGTCAAGCGTTTGTTCGTCAAGCTTACTTTTCCCAGCTACGGCACGAGTGATNTTTTCAAATACTGACGTACGCGTTTTATCCAACCCTTTATCAAGGTTTTCCTTCTTATCGCTGGTGAAGAATTTCTTAAAAAAACTCATAATGCTACCTCTTAGAATAAAAAAACCACTCTAAAGCTAGAGTGGTTCAAATATCGTGAATAAAGACAGACNTTATTTTAAGAAACTTTTTGCCTCTTCCTTACCAACAACACGCTCTTCAAAAGAGTAAGAACCTTTACTGTTCTTTACCATGTTGATTACTTTAGTGTACTGCTTNGANTCGCCTGATTTCAGCGTTGCTACTACTTTCTTTGCCATCTTATTTAATCTCTTTATGAACCGTCATACGCTTCAAGATGGAGTTGTATTTCTTCAACTCCATACGATCCGGCGTATTCTTCTTGTTCTTTGTTGTAATGTAACGAGAAGTACCTGGCATACCAGAGTCTTTGTGCTCTGTACACTCTAGGATTACTTGAACGCGGTTACCTTTCTTCGCCATGTTCTATTCTTATTTAACAACGTATCCGTTTGCTTCAGCTTCTTTNAGCACAGCAGAGATACCTTTTTTGTTGATAGTTTTCAATGTAGAAGCAGCTACTTTCAAAGTCACCCAACGGTCCTCTTCCGGGATGTAGAATTTCTTTGTAAACAAGTTCGCGTTGAACTTTCGCTTATTCTTCTTATTGGAGAAGGAAACATGGTTTCCTGTCATCGCTTTCTTACCTGTCAAATCACATACACGTGACATAATCTTATTCTTTTCTTGGTTCTACCAAAATGGTTTGCAAAACTAAGTCAATTCTTCCTTATCACCAACTATGATACGGGATAATCTTCTACTTCTTTTACTAACAAATTAAGCGCCGCAAAAATAGTCTTCTGAATATTGCGCTCACGCACCTTACCAAAAACAAACTTTTCAGCTATGGTCCGCTCTGGACCGGCTATGGATATCCAACTGGTTCCCACTGGCTTATCCGGTGTTCCTCCACCAGGGCCGGCAATACCGCTTACCGCTACGGCAAAGTCTACGCCCAAATTTTTTCTGGCAGCCTCTGACATTTGGCGCACTACTTCTTCACTAACCGCACCTTTCTCTACAATAGTTGCATGATTTACCCCAAGCAGCGTTTCCTTTATTCCGTAAGAATACGCTACCAGACCGCCTTCAAAATAAGCCGAAGAACCAGGGACATTTACTAAAGCTGCAGCAATACCACCGCCGGTGCAACTTTCTGCAGTTCCCACTGTGAGTCCTTTTTCTTGCAACAGTATACCTACGTAACGCTCAATAGGTTTTGAAGAACCGTCCATTAGGGCATCTCCTAAAGCTTTTCTCAACACGCCTGTAGCTGCATCTACTTCTGCTTGTAAGTCATCATTGCGTTTTCCACGTGAGGTTAAGCGCAAGCGCACCATTCCGGGTCTTGGGAGATAGGCCAATTTGATGGAAGCAGGGAATTCAGATTCAAAAGGCTCAATTTTATCTGCTAATACGCTTTCTGGCACGCCCACTACAAANAGGGTTTTGTGGATGATTTGGTAATCTATTTCTTCACGAAGCAGCGGCAACAGTTCATTGCTCACTAAACCCTTCATTTCATAAGGAACACCCGGTAGACTCACAATTCTTACCTCACCCTTTCTAAAGAGCATTCCCGGAGCAGTACCCTTGTGGTTGAACAGTACTTCGCAGGCTTCAGGCACCAAGGCTTGCTGCTTATTGCGCTCTACCGGTTCACGACCAAACCCTTTGAAGAGTTGTACTATGTGCTCCCACACGTCCTGGCGAAATACCATTTCTGAGCCAAAATATTTGGCCAAGGTCTGCTTGGTGAGATCATCTTTTGTAGGTCCTAGGCCGCCCGTCATAATAACCAATTGGGTTTCTGGGTACAATCCTTCCACGGCTTCAATGATGGCCTCTGGGGTATCAGAAATACTATTGATTCTAGTGACTTCTATCCCTTCTTCGTTTAAAACGGTTCCAAGCCAAGCACTATTGGTGTCAACAATTTGTCCAATTAATATCTCGTCCCCTATGGTTATGATTTCTGCTTTCACGAACTTGAGCTTGAATTTTGAGACCACAAAGATACTTTCCATGGACCAATTCTCTCCTTCTGAACTTATCCTAAATGAAGACGGTAGTGTTTACCACCTGGGTCTTTTATCTGCAGATATACCAGATCTAATCTTCACCGTAGGAGATCCGGACCGAGTAGCCTCTGTCTCCCAGCATTTTGACACCATTCTTTGGACCAAAACACGGCGTGAATTCACAATCACCAGAGGCACCTTGAATCAGCATGAAGTGTTGGTGCTCTCCACCGGAATGGGCACGGACAACATTGACATTGTTCTCAACGAATTGGATGCTGCGGTCAATATTGACCCTGTCACACGCACAAGAAATGAAGTGCCGCGCAAACTCAAAATCATAAGAATAGGCACTTCTGGTGCAGTGGACCCAACCATTAAAGTGGGCACCTTACTACACAGCGTTGGTGCACTTGCCTTTGACGCCTTACTGCCTTTTTACGAGCACAATTTCAAGAGCATACACATTGAAGGCTCGCCCATTAAACCCATCTACATACCGGTTCCTTCCGCTACTACACCGCAGTTTGAGGGACTTATGCACGGCATCACCGCCACCCTACCCGGCTTCTACGGTCCGCAGGGGCGATCCATACAGCTTAAAAGCACCTTCAAGGAGACGCTGCAAAATTTGTACAAAACACAATTGGGTGAATTCCACATCACCAATTTTGAGATGGAAACCTCCGGCATCTATGCACTTGCAAATCTTTTGGGCCATGAAGCCCACAGCTTTAGTGCCTTACTGGCCAACAGAACTACCAATGAATTTCACCCGGACCCGGCAGGCCCTGTGAATGAGTTGATAGAGAAAGTTTTGGGGTGGGCGACGGTTAAGTGTTAAGCTTTTTGAATCTCAAATGCTTTCCATCCCCATTGATTTTTTTTCTTGTTGAAAGACATTATTGCTTTTCCGATTATTAATTGACCATGTTCAAGATTAAGTTTCTCTATTAGCCTAGGCTCAACGAATACATCATTTACGAATCCAAAATTTTCTGTGAATACATTGTGCTTGGCGCCGCAGCCCCATGATGCATCAAGAAAATGTTGATTGTCCAATTTTTGTTTTTGGATGGACCCCCGCATCTATTTTACCACCGTGCCTCTAGGAGAGATCGGTTGGTACCCTGTTTGGGTTCTTAATGCATAGAGTAAAATAACGACGCAACAGTGCAATTATTGTTCACAGCAACAAAAAACCCCAACTCCAATACAGGAGTTGGGGTATTGATTCAATAACTTAAGAGTGGCTATTGAAACGGTATGTTGTATTAGAATCGGTAACCAAAATTGAAGCCGCTAATGAATTCTGCTGGAGACCAATAACTACCGGGAACCTCTTCCAATATTATTCGTCCGCCTCCAATGAAGGCATCAATAGTGATTTTATCATTATAGATGTATTTATATCCTACGGTAAATCCCAAGGAGAGGAAATCCTCACTAACCTTCCCATTATTCCAAGTATTATTAGTAATAGGTATAAAGCGTGTGGCTACACCAAGGAATACACCCTTATCTTCATAACGATTGTGGTATTTCCGAATCCCAACGGATAGTCCGCCATCTCTATCTGTCCACATCCAATCTTTGAAGTCAGGAGTATTGTACCAGGCACTGGCTAACACTGTGGTAGATGGGGAATCTTTTAGCTGAAATTCTGCCGTTACATTGTAAGCNCCTACTATAGAACCAAATGGGTTAGTTTTCAATTCAACTTTTTGTGCCTGAGCAGTAAGTGCTGTTAACACTACTATTAGAGTTAGAGTAATCTTTTTCATAACTAATTGTTTTAGATTATTTTGATTACTGCAATCTCCATCTACTCAGGTAGTGGCACAAACAAAAAAATCCCTAAATCGAACCGAAATAGGGATTTTTACTTAATTTAAGTAGNTAATATATGTTATTTGTCTCTATTGTGAGACAAAAACGTCTTACTTCGCAACATTCACTGAACGNAGNTCNCNAATAACCGTTACACGGACTTGGCCNGGNTANGTCATNTCNGTTTGAATCTTTTGAGANATNTCGTAAGANATNTGNGCNGCCATAGCGTCNGTNACNTTCTCACTNTCTACCATNACACGNAGCTCACGNCCNGCTTGGATNGCGTATGCTTTAGTNACACCGTCAAAGTCNTACGCNAAGTTNTCTANATCCTTNANGCGTTGAATNTAGCTNTCTGCNACCATNCGNCTTGCNCCNGGNCGAGCACCTGAAATNGCATCACATACCTGNACAATAGGNGACATCATTGAGGTCATCTCAATTTCATCNTGGTGNGCACCAATGGCATTACATACATCTGGNTTNTCCCCATANTTTTCTGCCCACTGCATGCCCAATANAGCNTGCGGCAAGTCTGTTTCNTCATGAGGTACTTTTCCTATATCATGTAAAAGNCCTGCNCGNTTGGCAAGNTTTGGATTNAANCCNAATTCAGAAGCCATGATNGCACATAAATTAGCTACCTCACGNGAGTGCTGNAGCAANTTTTGNCCATAAGAACTGCGGTANTTCATACGTCCCNCNGTCTTAATTAATTCCGGGTGTAACCCGTGAATACCAAGATCTATGGCCGTACGCTTACCTGTCTGGACAATCTCCTCTTCTATCTGCTTGCGCGTCTTTGCCACTACCTCCTCTACACGAGCAGGGTGAATACGTCCGTCACTGACTAATTTGTGCATAGACAATCTAGCAATCTCTCTTCGAACAGGATCAAAACAACTCAAAAGAATAGCTTCTGGGGTATCATCAACAATGATTTCAACACCAGTGGCAGCCTCAATGGCTCGGATATTTCTACCCTCACGACCAATGATTTTACCCTTGATATCATCATTTTCAATGTTGAATACACTAACGGCATTTTCAATAGCACTTTCCGTAGCAACACGCTGTATACTCTGAATAACAATCTTTTTGGCCTCTTGAGATGCTGTCAAATTGGCTTCTTCCATAGCATTCTGAATATGCGCTTGCGCATCCAATTTTGCCTTATCCTTTAATGCCTGAATCATATGCTCTTTAGCGGCTTCTTCAGTCATTCCAGTCATAGCCTCTAATTCAGCTATTTGCTTATTCTTTAGCTTTTCAACCTCCTTGGTTTTTGCCTCTAAAGACTCACGCTTTTTATCAAGGGTTTCTTTGGTGCGCTCTAAATCTCGCTGCTCCCTTTTGAAGTCTTGAATGCTTTTCTTAAGACGTTCGTCCTTCTCTCTGAAGGAATTCTGGCGTTGCGCCAATTGTTGGTCGCGCTTATTTACGGCGCGCTCATGCTCCTCCTTTAAGTTCAAAAATTTCTCTTTGGCCTTGAGGCTGCGGTCTTTCTTGATCTGCTCAGCCTCTTTTTTGGCTTCTGCGATCATCAATGCCCCTTTCTTTTTAAGGGCATTCTGCCACAATGCGTACCCTACCCCTATTCCTAGGACCAGTCCAATCACTGCAGCTACAATTAATTCTACCATATTATAAATGGTTAAGTAGTTATTAAAAATCCCACACCTACTGCGGCTGTTGTCTAAACTCCTATTAATCAGGATCTGTACCTACCAAAGCGCCTTGACCTTCCACTGGAGCGAACTCTCCTAAAAAGGATTGCGGCCTGCTCGTAACGCTTCGAGCTAGGTTCATAACAACGTGCTCGTTGAGTTTGACACAAAAAACAGCAAGTGTGGGAAACTTATCCGTCCTGTAGTGCTGCATCCAATGCAACTTCTACTTCAGCAAGCGCCTTGCTTGCTTGAGACTGAACGTCTTGAGATTGTTGTGTGGCCAATTCTGCTCGTGATGCCAACTGCAAAGCACACATACTAAGTACATCCTGCTTGTCCTGCACCGCGTAACGCTCTTCAAAGCGTGATACGGCACTATTTATGGTCTTTACGGCACTCCGGATTTGCTCTTCCTCTTCCCTTTTAATGGTTAATGGATAAGTTCTTCCGGCAATGGTCACTTTTATTTTTAGTGTCTCGCTCACGAGATTAGGCACTTAACAATTTCATACAACGGTCAATTTCCCGTATTAATTCCGCAATTTTTTCCTCACCATAACTGTCCCGCGCGGGCGAACCACTTTGTACAGTCATTGCGAGATTGCGTTGCTGTAACTGCTCCTGAAAATCTGCATGTTCTACTTGCAAGGCTGATAGCATTTCCTGCAAATGGGCCACTTGATCTTCTAATTCACCTATTCTAGTTTTCAGTCCGCCGTTGACTTCAATCACCTTAGCAGCCTTTGAAACAATTCGCTCTAATTGAAAACTTAAGTCAGATGACATAGGAATCAGTTTCCCTCAAAGATACCATTTGTACCTTTGCACTATGCAGAAAATTTTCCCTTTCATCGGTTTTTTGTTAACCCTTAACATAGCCAATGCCCAAAAATTTGAGCCCAGAGCGCCTCTAGACATTCCCCTAGTCTTGAGTGGGACTTTCGCAGAATTACGCGGCAACCACTTCCACGGAGGGATTGATATTAAAACGCAAGGGCGCAGCGGCCTTCAAGTTAAAGCTATAGCCAACGGTCATGTAAGCAGAGTATCCGTGAGTCCATATGGATATGGTAATGCTCTATACATACGTCATCCAGAAGGTTATACAAGTGTATACGGACACCTGAATGCCTTTTATCCAGCCTTAGAGCAATGGATAGAAGATGAATTACGCGAGCGCAGCAAGAACAACGGTAACCTCTACCCAAATGCAGGGCAATTTCAAATCACCCAAGGTCAATTGATTGCATTTAGCGGAAACACAGGTGGATCTTTTGGTCCGCATCTGCACTTTGAAATTCGCGACACCAAAACAGAGGAGCCTCTTAATCCGCTAGAGTTTGGGATTGAGGTAAAAGACACCCGGAAGCCAGATATGAGAGGCCTCATGTGGACAGACCGCGACTTTGGAGATTACGGTCAATTTAAAGAGGGGGATACCATAGAGATGAACCAAACCAAGGGTTTTGATCTCTTCACTTCAGACAAACAAGATGCCGCCAATAATAACAACGGTGTCTACTCCATAGAAGCCGCGGCCAACGGACAAGTATATTTTACAGCAAACTATAGTCGAATCAATTTCAACACTTCACGATTCATTAATGCCCATATTAACTACTCCATATATGCAGCTCAGCGTGTTCGCTATACTAGACTTTACGAATTGGAAAACAACCCTCTAAAAATTACCAATACGTTTCCCATCATGAATCCTTGCTTTCAAGCCTCCAAAGGATGGATTTCAGTGGCAGAAGACAGCATTGTTGAGGTGAACGTGAGCATATTAGATTATGAGCACAACCTGCGAAACCTGAGCTTTTACCTCAAAGGCTCAGCAGTAGTGGAAGATTATTCTATTGACGAAGCATTGGATTGGAAAACCGATCATGATTTAACACTTGGACCTATAAAGATTCACATTCCGTCCGGGGCATTATATAATACAGATGAATTCAATCTTTTTAAGAAAGGTGAGGATACTTATGTAATAGGAGAAGCCATTGTCCCCTTACAAAAACACATGACCTTGAATTGGAGATTAGACAGCATAAAACAACGTGAACAAGGCTGGTTTGCTTGGGAATATGACAATAAAGGGAAGAAAAGTGCCCTTACTGGGGAGCGCCAAGAAGACTTCTTGAAGTTACAAACGCGCAGCACTGGATCATACCAATTGGATCAAGATCTTAAAAAGCCAGAAATACGACTCGTCAAGAATGTTCCTTTACTGCGCAGTAACAGCGGTTTTAAGGAGATTCATGTGCATGCGGCAGACAATAAAACAGGGATTGACCGTTATAGTGCCAGAATTGACGGTGAATTTGCAAGAATTGACTTTGACTATAAAAAGGAGTTGTTAAAAGTGATTATACCCAAGGAATTAGCCACAGGAAACCATAATTTGCGGATTGTTGTTATTGATGGGGTAGGTAATACTGCAGTTAAAGAATATGTCATCACACTATGAGAATAATAGTTCTAGTTTTTTGTCTTTCATTTATTAATTCAAGCCTGTATGGACAGGAGGAAAAGCCTATACAATTGCACGGTATAGTGGTATCAAATGACAGCTTAAAGCAATTGCTTCCTAACGTTCAAATCCTTGTCAAGAGTAGAGGTCAAATGACCATAAGTGATCTTGATGGGTTCTTCTCTGTAGTGGCCATGCCCGGGGATACGCTCTTTTTTCAGCACATTGGTTTCAAATTGCAGAAGTTTTGGGTAGCAGATACTCTAAAAGGAGATGAATTCCTATCCAGAGTGGTCTTGGAGTGGGATACTGAGATACTAGACCCAGTAATCGTTTATCCTTGGCCTTCAAAAGAAAATTTCAAAGAGGAATTCTTAGCCATGGAAGTTCAGACTAATGAAATGGATATTGCACAGCGCAATCTTGCTTTGGATGAGCTGCGTCAACGCGCAGCAGCAATGGGTTACGATGCCGCAGAAATGCAAGATTATCTAATTACCATGCAAAATCAGCAATTATACAATGAAGGACGTGTGTACGGGAACGGCATGAATGCTACAGGAGCATCGGCCATCTTGGGCGCACTTTCCAATCCCTTTGCCTGGCAGCAACTCTTTCAAAGTTTGAAGCGCTAATTGATGCGTAACCTTACCCTCATAATGCTCTGTTGTTCAAGCTTCTTCTTGGACGCACAAATCATGGATACCACGCTACTAAACGAAGTAGATGTATTGGATCAAAGGCCACAGGACGAACGCACTCGTGTTAAGGGAAAAGATATTGAATTTACTACAGGCGCAGAAGGTGGCATTGAAGGTGTAGTTAAGACTTTTGCCGGTGTAAGCAGCCGCAATGAAATGAGTTCGCAATACAATGTACGCGGAGGAAATTTTGACGAAAACCTGGTATACATTAATGGTTTTGAAATTTTTAGACCCTTTCTAGCAAGAGCCGGACAACAAGAAGGAATGAGCATCATTCATCCACATTTAGTGGGGAACATATTGTTCAGCGCAGGAGGATTCTCTGCCCTTTATGGAGATAAGCTTAGCTCTGTATTGGATGTTCAATACAAGAGTGGTGGCGAAGCATTGGATGCAACCGTAGAAAGCTCACTCACAGGCATCAACCTCAGCGCCACAAAAGCGGGTAAGGATTGGGAAATATTAAGTGGATTCCGCTACCGTAACAACGCCCTGCTGCTCAATGCCACAGATATACAGAGCGATTATTTTCCGTCCAATGCAGACGGCCAAGTCCTTGTGCGCAAGCGGTTTGACAATCAAACTTCTATTGAAATATTTGGTCACCTTTCACATAACCGTATGAACCAAGTTCCTCAAAACAGGCAAACAAGTTTTGGCTCCTTAACAGAAGCCTTGCGCCTTACAGTTTATTTTGATGGACAGGAGAACTTTGGCTACGATACCCAATTTCTTGCGACAAAATTTAACAAGCTACTCCAACAAGGCTTCAGGAGTTTCAGTGCCACGGGGTTTCATACTACGGAGCGTGAAATCACAGATGTCATTGGTTATTACAGAATCAGCGAACTCAATAATGACCTAGGAAGTGACGATTTTGGGGAGATTTCGCAGGTCCGCGGGGTTGGAGCGTTCCAAGAATATAGAAGAAACTTCTTAGACGCCTATATAGTGAATGCGAAGTATAGAGAAGGCAAGTTCTTTGATCAAGGAAAGCTGCACTGGGGGGGCACCGTTCAAGNCGAAAACATATACGATCGTTACAAAGAATGGCAACGAATTGATAGCGCTGGATACAGCCTACCACACAGAGAAAACACTTTAGATAGTATAGTTGACGGCAGGTTGTACAGCACACCAATTACTGATCTAGAATTGTACAATCATGTCAGTGCTTCGCAGCTCTTAACCAATACTCGATTCAAAGCATTTGTAAACTGGGAAGGGAAATGGGCTACGGACAAAGGGATTTGGACCTATAATACCGGGATTAGAGCCCAGTATGCAAACCTTAATGGTGAACTACGACTAAGTCCTAGGTTCAGACTGTATTTCAAACCTAACAAACAAGGCAGAACCTTTACGGTTGCCGCTGGTCTNTACGATCAATACCCCTTCTACAGGGAAATGCGACAAAAGGACGGGATATTAAACACCAGCGTAAAAAGTCAGAATGCATTGCATTTAACAGCACGTTCAGATAAAGACTTTGAGTTATGGGGTAGGCCGTTTGTTTGGTCGTTTGAAACGTACTATAAAGATCTCAATAGAGTGAACCTCTATGACGTTGAAAATGTACGTATTCGCTACGGCGCCCAAAATGAAGCAGTAGGCCGGATTTATGGTTTTGACAGCCGGATCAATGGGGAATTTGTCCAAGGGACAGACAGTTGGTTTACCTTTAGTTTATTCAAAGCGGAAGAACGTTCCTTGGACGACTTCGTTCAAGGTTGGCACCCTCGCCCCTCTGACACTCGCTTTAATTTTGCCGTTTACTTTCAAGACTATCTGCCTAACGANCCTACAACCCGATTAAGCTTAACTCTTATGGTTGGCGGCGGATTTCCATTTGGTCCAGACGGTCCTGGCGACGGTATCAGCGACCCTTGGGATCGTGTATTTAGATCTCCTCCGTACCGCAGAGCAGATATTGGTTTCATTAAAGTATTGCAGGGTCAATGGACCCANCAGTTTGAAGAGATTTGGATTAGCGCAGAGGTCTTCAATCTTTTACAAGCTAGAAATACGGTGAGCTATTTGTGGGTAAGAGACATCAGCGCAGCAGGTCAATACGCTGTCCCTAACTACATGACCAATAGATTGATAAACCTGAAATTGCATATTGACTTATGAGGATTGTAGAAACNTGGAGCACCAAACAATTCAAAACCACCATTTATGCCATGGAGCGCTGGCATTACGTGGAGTTTGAGGCAGGCCCTATGAAACAAGGATTTAAATTCATGAAGGATACACACCCTACTGCGGCTCAAGTGAAAGAAGCCTTGAATGACAATTTTTTGGATGGCATCTACCAGAATTTTGAGCAGATGTATACAAACTTTAAAGAGAATGGGTTGAAGTAGGACGANTCATCAATTCTTCAAAATCTAGTTCTAAAGAAGCCCCCTTGTCCTTATTATACCAATCTTGGGCAAACAAGGTCCATCTTTTATAATCAAATGCNGGATGAGCCTTCCACTCGGTATGTTTCTGCATCAAAGGTGATGGTCGCGGACCCCAAGTTCCAAGGACAGTCAATTCTTCATTCAACCGCACCAATTTTGGAATAGACCGGCCACCGTTGGTCAAAAACTCATCCATCAGAGTAGGGTTTTCGTCCCTTAGCACTATTCGTAATTCAACTCCGGTGTAAGCAGCCCATTTTGCAATAAATGGCAGATTATGCGCCGCATCTCCGCACCAAGTTTCGCTAAAAACCAACCACTTTTCACCGTCTTCTGACTGTGCCTTTATAGTATCTAAAAAAGATACATTTGGCTTGTATACCTTNTTCCACCGTCTCATGCGCGCAGCACTAAGTTTGGTGTATTCAATATAAGAAGGCTTTTGCATCCCGGTAGTTCTGCCTTCCTTTGCCATTAGGGTATTCATAGCAAAGTATTGCTCATAGCTTTGACCGCCGGAGAGTGCATCTTTAAATGCTTGTTTACGTTCGTCTTTTTTCATGGGTCGCTGCGGCTNTAGACCTACTTTCTTTTGACCAAAGAAATAAAAGGGCGTTCTATCAGTGCAAGTATTGGATTCTGCCTTACGCTTTTATNTGAAGTTAAGNACAGNTTACNCAAGTTCATCTACTTCTTGAATTCCAAAAGCGTTTTACGAATGATTGCGACACAATCTGCCATTTGCTCTTGAGTCATCACTAAAGGCGGTGCAAAACGTATAATATTGCCGTGGGTGGGCTTGGCCAAAAGACCATTTTCTTTGAGTGCCACACATATATCCCATGCAGTGGAACTATCGGATGTATCGTTGATTAAGATGGCATTTAGTAATCCTTTTCCGCGTACTTTAGTGACTAAATCAGTTTCGGCAATTACCTCATTCATCTTCTCTCTAAAGAAATTCCCTATGGCTCTAGCATGAGGTGCTAGCCCCTCATCTTTTACCACTTCCAAGGCGGCCATGGCAACTTCTGCAGCTACAGGGTTTCCCCCAAAAGTAGATCCGTGTTGACCAGGCTTAATAACCTCCATGACCGGATTGTCTGCTAAAACAGCACTTACAGGATACACACCTCCAGAGAGCGCCTTACCTAGAATAAGAATATCCGGCTTGGAATACGTAGACTGACGCTCACACACATTGCCACAGGAACAATCACCACAAACAGCCAGCATGGAGCCTGTCCGGGCAATTCCCGTTTGTACTTCGTCTGCAATTAAAAGCACGTTGCGCTCAGCGCACAATTCGGCTGCTTCAGACATGTACGAATCCGACGGCGTATTTACACCAGCTTCACCCTGAATGGGCTCGACCAAAAAACCAACAACATTCTCATTCATCAATGCGAAATTCAATGCTGCAATATCATTGTAGGGAATACTCACAAATCCAGAGGTATACGGACCAAAATTGCTCCGGGCGTCTTGGTCATCAGAGAACGAAATTATTGTAGTGGTACGACCATGAAAATTACCTTCACACACAACTATGATTCCTGCATTTTCCGTTACCCCCTTTTTTTCATATCCCCACTTACGAGCAATTTTAATAGCAGTCTCAACCGCTTCAGCACCAGAATTCATGGGCAAAATCTTATCAAAGCCAAAGGTTTCACTCATGTACTTTTCATACTCCCCAAGCTTACTATTATAAAAGGCTCTAGAGGTAAGTGTTAGCTTCTGTGCTTGGGTGGTTAAAGCACCTACAATTTTTGGATGGCAATGACCTTGATTAACTGCGCTATATGCACTTAAGAAATCATAGTATTTTTTGCCCTCAACGTCCCAGACGTAAACTCCTTCACCTCTATCTAATACAACAGGTAGTGGATGGTAATTGTGAGCGCCGTATTGCTCTTCTAACTTCATGAGTGCGGCAGAAGTTTGTGACATGTGAATTGTGTTTTAGGTTCTCATGCAAATATAGGCCTTAGCTTCGGGTTGATTAACAGATTTAACTTAACTTCATCGCACTAATAATAACATGTGTATGAAAAAAGTACTACTCTCTCTTTCAATGATGGTATTAACAGGTACAATGGCTTTCGCTCAGTACTATCATTTTTGCCTCCCAAATACAGGTAACAATCCAAACAACATCAACCAAGAAGATATGGAATACCCGCTAGGAGGTGGCTTACCAACGACTTGGTTTACAATATTATCAAGTGCACAACCTCTTGGAACATTATCAAGCTGGCAATCAATACCGTTTAATTTTGATTTTAACGGTTCAGCTGTTGATTCATTTCGGGTCACCAATACTGGTATATTAACCTTTTCACAGAAACTAAGTCCAACTAGTCACAGTGCAGCAAACTTGGTCCCAATTAATCATTCTTCCGTTCCTGATTCGTCGATATGTGTCCTAGGAATAAATGGTAGTGGCGCGAGTGATAATGTTGTTTCAAAACTATTTGGGACAGCACCGAATAGACAGCAATGGATTACTTTTTCTTCTTTCAGTGCTACTGGAACGGCTGCTAGTCATTGGACGTATTGGTCAATAGTTCTAGAAGAAACTACAAACAATATTTATATCGTTGACCAAAAAACTGCCAATGCGACACCTATTGTCAATATAGGCATTAGAGTTAATAGTAGCAATTATGACCAGATTCTTCAAGTTGCAGCCCAAGCAGACAATGACCCAACACCAGCCAACAACACCTACTACACTTTCGCCCAAGGAAATCAACCCGATTATGACATAGAAGGTGTTGAATTAAATGTTGACCGATATCTAGTCCTGGGTAGTTCTCCATATTTGATTTCAGCGGATTTCTTAAATAATGGTAGTCAAAACATAACAAGTTGTACCTTTAGTTATAGTATTGATAATCTTACGCCAGTAACGTCGAACATATCAAATACAAATTTACCCAGTTGTGGTCTAGCTACAATTGCATCTTCTACTTCTTGGACCCCCTCAACAAGTGGTTCGTATGTGATTAAAGTTTGGCTGGATGGTTTAAATGGCAGTAATGTCGATTCTTATCCTTTTAACGATACGGTAACGAAGTTAGTTCAGGTAATAAACGCACCTACTGCACGTTACCCACTTTACGAAACTTTTACTTCATCTACTTGTCCACCGTGTGTATTAGGAAACACAACACTTGAAAATCTCTTTAGTGGAAATCCGGGAAAGTCTAATT
>PAND01000010.1 GCA_002707525.1 Flavobacteriales bacterium | reverse complement strand
GGATTCATAACCCGGAGGTCGGGGGATCGTGCCCCCCTCTCGCTACAAGAAAGCCCTTCTCAACGAGAGGGGCTTTTTAATGCTGTAATGCTTTGTAAATATTGGCTTAATAGATATCTGTCAACCAAGGTGACCTCACATATTAGCAGCTTTTCAAGCTAGAAAGACTTTTCATTGTATTACTCTTCAATGAAATCCAAATCTCTACCAAAGGTTTCTTGCAAGCCATAAATGGCCCAATAAGTTATTGCCATTACAACTGCGGCAGTAGCAATCCCCGAATTGACGTAGGTGAGCGAGCCTTGAAACAAGAGAAATAATGCTGTAATACCATTTAAGGATCCACGAACCATGTTTGGAATGGTGGTGGCGGCAGTAGCTCTCAAATTGGTTCCAAAATTTTCTGCGCCAATCGTCACAAAAACAGCCCAAAATCCGGTTCCAAATCCCATGACACCTATAGATAGATATAACTGTATAGAACTCTTAGCGGTAAAGAATAAAAGCATTCCAATCATTGTAATGGCGTAGAAAACATGCATAGCTTTTTTTCTTGATTTGAAGTATTGTGAAAGTAGCCCGATAATTACATCACCAATTGCAATGGCACTATAGCTAATCATTATTCCTATACCAGGATCAATAGCTGTTTTGATATTCATTGCTTTAGCGAATTCAGGAGAGAAGCTAATTAATATACCCACCACAAACCATGTGGGAAGACCAATGAGTATACTACGCAGGTATCGCATGAATCGTTCTCTTTTGTTGAATAACATCAAAAAACTCCCCTTAACCACATTACTTCTGCTACTCATCTTTTTATACAAACCACTTTCAAAAACACTCATTCGCATTAATAACAAGGCTAAGCCTAGTCCACCGCCTATGAAATAGCACGTGCGCCAATCAAACCATTGGGAAATAAAAAAGGCCAATACTGCACCAGTTAAGCCTACGCCAGCGACTATTGATGTTCCTATTCCTCGTTTCTCCTTTGGAAGAAGTTCGCTCACTAATGTTATTCCTGCCCCAAGCTCTCCAGCAAGCCCAATTCCAGTAAAAAATCTAATCCAAGCATATTGAGGAGCGGTTTCAACAAATCCATTAAGGACGTTGCCAACAGAATACAACGCAATGGATAAAAACAATACCCGTGTTCTGCCCAGCCTATCGCCAAGCACGCCCCAAATTATACCTCCTAATAAAAGTCCAAACATCTGTGTATTTAGGATCAATAACCCAGTATCTGCACTTTCTGATACTCCTAAATCATTCAAAGATGGAATTCGGATTATACTGAATAAAAGAAGATCATAGATATCTACAAAATAGCCCAATGCGGCTACCCAAAGAATAGGTTTTTTAAAAATGGAGGCGGAAGACATGAAGATTTACGTTAAGACAGGTAAATTACTAAAAACCTGCTTTCATCTGATAACACTAATGAGAAGTTCGTTTGGCTATTAAACTCTAAATGCTATATTGCAAATTCTATTGAACCAAACATGGAAAAAGAAAAATTTGAATTAGAATTCCCACTTCGTGCATCGCCAAAGATGTTGTTTCCGTTTTTAAGTACCCCCTCAGGTTTGAGCGAGTGGTTTTGTGATGATGTCAATTCACGAACGGAACTGTTTACTTTTTTTTGGGACGGTTCGGAGGAACAAGCCATCCTTCTGAAGAAAAAACAAGACTCTTTAGTAAGATTCAGATGGGTAGAGGATGAAGATCAAGGATTGGAAACCTTCTTTGAATTTAAGATTCAGGTGGATGATTTAACAAAGGATACTTCCATTATAGTTACAGACTTTGCTGAGTCGGATGAAACTGAAGAGGCCAAGCAGCTGTGGGAAAGTCAAATTCATGAGCTTCAACACATTATTGGAGCTTAATGCGAGAAATTAAGTTTTTCATAATTCCCACAATCCTGTTTTTTATGGTTTGTGGGATTTTTTTATGTATTAATCCGGATAGGGTCTTGGCTCAATTGCTTCTGCATAATTGGTGGTATTCTGAAAACCTTAATCAAATAATGAAATTTATTACTAGTTGGGGAGAAGGGCAGTTGTTCGCTATTGTGATTCTCGTGTACGCTTTTCAAAAGTCTTGGTGGCGAGCAGGAGAATTTTTACTGGCGGGAATTATTTCTAGTGTTGTTGTCCAAATTTTGAAACGCTTGATTTTTACATCTTCATTAAGGCCGATGGCGATCATAGATTGGGGAGAGACACAATTGAATTTAAGTATGGGGGTGGAAATGCCCCTTCAGTTTTCCTTTCCAAGCGGTCATACTACGGCGGCATTTATATGGTTCACATTAATGGCACTTCACTGGAAAAGACCCGTACTTCATTTTTTTTCAGCACTTTGTGCTATAGCAGTGGCTGTTTCTAGAGTTTATTTAATGGTACATTGGATAACAGATGTTTTAGCAGGGGTCTTATTGGGTATAACGATTGCTTTAGCGGTTAACGCGCTGTCAGAGCGGGTACAAAAAAAATCCACCCTTGATTCAAGAGCGGATTAAGTTTACACCGAAAGAAAGTCTTCTCAAAGACCTAATTTCTTTTTTAGAGGTTTTGGCAATGAATCTTTGTGCATCATAATACTTATGGTTTTTAGTCGCACATAGCTATCGGAAGCATATAGATATCCGGGTTTAAAGTCATTTTTCCTATCACCCCATGAGTTCTTTACGATAAAGAATTGATTGCCCTCTTGGTCTTTAACAATGCCCTGAATGACCATGCCGTGGTCGTCTTGAGTAAGGTAGTTGTCATACTGTTCTTGCCTAGTTTCTTGAGTTATCTCAGCCTGAGCATGTGGGGCAGAATAAACGGACTGAACTTCCTCATCTGTCATGTCGTTCCAGCTTTGATTGGGCATGACGGCAACACCATTACGAATAGAAAAGCCTTTATCGCTAACGTCACAAGCCCAAGCTACGGGGAACCCATCCATTAATGCCCCTTCCATAACCTCCATCATTTCATCAAGAGGTAAGTTGTATGAAGCACCCCATGTCCAATTGTCTGGAACTTGGATTTCACATTCTCCATACATGGGGAAATGAGTCCATGATGTTAACTGCACATAGTCCTTTGGATTTACTCCTATAACCTCATCTGCGAACGTTCGTGGGGTGTATGTCTTTCCTTGGTAGCCAAATTGGGCAGGATTATCACCTAAATAGGCATCTAGAACGCCGTTAAAACCTATTTTCCAACTTGGACTTAGTTTGCCGTTTTTGTTTTTTATTACAGCATCAAGAATACCTTTCAATGAGGCTTCCATTTCTCCGTGACGATTGATATCCGTTCCGTAATTTAGACCGTTATAAGCCTCTTGTGGCACGGCACCGTATTTATCTATAACATACATCACATCTGGTAATGCACCTCCTTGAGCAAAGTTCAAATAGCCGTGTAACCTTACATATTTTTCTCCCTTATCCTCGTAAACTTTTCGAACGGTGAACATCTCACTAATATCAATAGGCTCTTTACCCATGCGAATCATTTCACTCTCCACGAAAGAGGTGGTTGCGTAGGACCAACAAGTCCCGGAAGCGCCTTGATTCTTGACGGGAGTTGCTTCTATGTCAATGACCGTTTCCCATTCGTATCCCAAGGGAGCTTCAGATCCGTTGTCTTTTACCTTGTTAATTAAATCTACTTGTGCATAGCCGGTAGCTGCAAAACTCAAGGCCGCTAGTACTGCGTAATGTTTCATTTTAAAATTATTTGAATTGTGAACTAATTGGAGCTTCTTTCACTCCATTTGAATAATCGTAAAATCCTTCTTTAGACTTTACGCCTAATTTACCTGCATTGACCATATTCACGAGTAGTGGACATGGCGCATACTTTGGATTCCCTAATCCATCATGCAATACGTTCAAAATACTCAGACAAACATCTAAACCAATAAAATCTGCTAGTTGCAGCGGTCCCATGGGATGTGCCATGCCAAGTTTCATTATTGAATCAATTTCTTGAACACCTGCAACACTCTCGTGTAAGGAGATAATAGCCTCATTAATCATAGGCATCAAGATTCTGTTGGCAACAAATCCAGGATAATCATTACATGCCACTGGAATCTTTTGCAAAGATGAACTCATCTCAATGACTTGATTACACACTTGATCAGACGTACTATAACCTCGTATAATTTCAACCAACTTCATTACAGGAACAGGATTCATAAAATGCATACCTATAACTTTTCCCGGTCTGTTGGTCTGTGCTGCAATTTCTGTTATGCTTATGGAAGAAGTGTTTGAAGCAAGAATACAATCTACTGGAGCCAAACGGTCCAATTCTTTGAAAATTTTGAATTTCAATTCTTTATTCTCCGTAGCCGCTTCTACCACCAAGTCTACAGTACTTAAGGCATGTTCTAAGTTCGTACCTATTTTAAGACGATTTAAGGCCGCTTCTTTCTCTTCCTTAGTGAGTTTTCCCTTGGTTATTTGGCGGTCCATATTTTTGGAAACAGTCGCTAAAGCATTCTCTAATGCAGTTTCGTTAATATCGTAAAGTTGTACTTCATAGCCATTATGAGCAAACACATGTGCGATTCCGTTGCCCATGGTGCCGGCCCCGATTACAGTAATATTTTTCATCCGTGATAGTTTTTTAGGTTCGCTATTTACCTCTTCCTTGCAAAACAGTAACTAAGGTATAGAAGAGGATTTTTATATCACTTAATAAGGTGATGTTTTCTGTATAGATAAGGTCAAACCGTGCTCTTTCAAGCATTTCCTCAACATTTTCCGCATACCCGTATTTCACCATTCCCCAAGAGGTTATGCCTGGCTTTACGCGAAGGAGAAAC
Organism: Flavobacteriales bacterium; assembly: GCA_002707525.1. Classification (GTDB taxonomy): domain Bacteria; phylum Bacteroidota; class Bacteroidia; order Flavobacteriales; family Schleiferiaceae; genus UBA10364. Next base: position 157,874 of record PAND01000010.1, on the reverse strand, counting down.
TTATATTGAGGCGCTTGACCTACAATTTGTTCAAAATAGAATTTTCTTTCGGGTCTAGGCCCTACTATGGCCATATCACCCAATAGAACATTATAGAATTGCGGAAGCTCATCTATTCTATATTTTCTCATGGTTCGTCCCCAAGGAGTAATGCGTGGATCATCTACGCTGCTTAATTGTGGCCCTAATGTTTCAGCATCTAAAACCATGCTCCTTAGTTTTATGATTTTAAAAGACCTTCCATTTTTACCCAGCCTTTCTTGTCTAAAGAATACTGGACCCGGCGAAGATAATTTTACTCCAGCAACACCCAATAGTATTATGGGTGATAGAAGTAGTAACGAAGCAATAGAAACCACAATGTCAAACATTCGTTTTATAACGGCAACATGGGGCGGCACTAAATCACGCTTCACCTCAATCATGGAACGTCCAAAACTTTCCATTTTTACTTGACCGCTTAGAATACTAAATAGATTGGGCAATACGTGTATACGAAGTTTAAGATCTTCTAAGTCACTCACAATCTTGGCAATATCCTCGCTGTTTCCGGAAGACAACGCTATGATAATATCTTCAATTTGATTATCGTTGGCCACATCCCTAATTTGATTTATACTGCCTAAAAAGGGTATTTCATTAATGCGCGTATCAACAGTATCGCCTTTTAACTTCATGTAACCTATAAAGTCATATCCTTTGGTACGGTCATTATGAAACGACTGAAGTAAATCCCCAGCTTCTCTACCTGAACCTACTAAGATGGACTTGAAGCTTAGTTTTTTGGAATCAAGTTGTTTACGCACATAGCTTGCTAGGATGTACCTGAAAAAACCGCTGAAAACAAATAGCGTTAAAGTATACGTCCCAAGGGTTACGTAGTACTGATCGTAGGAATTGATATAATCGTCCAAAAAAATCAAGAAAAACAATATCAGCGCGGTTACAAGAGTGGTGGAGAGTGTGTTTATGGTTTGCTTCAAACGACTCTTTCTAGTCAAATCCCTATAGGTTCCTCCTAGAGCACTGAAAAGAATATAAGTCGCAGCTGTGATACAAATCGCAAACCAAAACTTCCCGTTAAATTCAAGCGGTAATTCTATTCCGAATCGAGTAGGTTCAATTATTCGTTTGCGAACAATGTGAAGCGTCGAATAGGCCGCTGCTCCTGAAAAGAAATCAAGCAAAATATAGAAGATTCGTAGTCGCTTCTCAAGTGTTTTTTTTCGCTTCAATACAATAATTTTATGTTGTCAATAAGAATGGAGGCAGTGTCGTTAGTATTATTCACCGCTCCAAAAAATAAGTTGTAATCCCCGGCATTAGGGTATCCACTTACTTCTGTAACGAGATTCAAATACACTTTATTCCATTCTGTATTGGAAAATAGCGTAACCACCGGCGCTTGAATACTTTGAAATTGTTCATTAGCAATCACGCCAAAAGTCAGCGGTATATCTGTTTGATAATTTACCTCTAGCCATACATTGGCCCCGCCTTTTGGAAGTTCAAATGCCTCAGGTGTTCTAAATTCTGCAATAGTTGTAGGAAGTAAAGTGACCTTACCACTTGAATTTGGTGTTTCTCCTGGGTGTTGAAATGAACCCAAGGCATCATTTATGATTTGAATGCTTGTATCACTCTGAATGGCATTATTAAAATTCAAGCCCACTGCATCAAAGTCTTCAATCACGCGAATGGTAAAGTTGTCATTATACTCAAAGGTTTGTTGGTTGGCTGTAAGTGTTCGAGTACTGTATGGTGCAAGGTTCCAGTTAAAGACCTTTGCATTGAGCATTTCATATTGATTGCGCTGGGTATAACTGCCGTTTATTGAGATTCCTGGAATAATGCGAATTTCTTGATTTTGTCCGGCCAAGACTGGAACATCACAAGGTGGAATAAATGCGCCAATTTGAGAACCGTTTTGTTCAATCCAGAACGTATTTATGTTTGAGGAACTCGTTCCTTGACCAATAAGAGCGTTAACAGTTAAACTATCCACTTTTAGATAAGCGACTTCAGGGGCCGGTGCCGTATCGCAGCTTTTTAGGCTGAGGACAATAAGAACGGAATAAAGAAGAAATAGGGTCCTTTTCATGAGGCCGCAAAGTTAACGAATGAAAAGTAATGATGGTTTGTTAAAAACTAAGGATGCTGAAGGACGAATCTCATTTCTTCTTAACCTACTTTTCAATCAATATGGAAAGGGATACGCCAATATTTCAGGGTCAACGCAAACAGCTTTGTGAGTACTTATTTTCAAAGGGTTATGCAGGCGAAAAGGTCTTAGAAGCCATGATGCGCGTTCCACGTCATCTCTTTTTGGAAAGTGGTTTTCATCAACATGCTTATTTAGATAAGGCTTTTCCAATTGCAGCAGGTCAAACCATAAGTCACCCTTCCACAGTGGCTTGGCAGAGTGAATTACTTGAACTTCAAACCGGTATGAAAGTCCTTGAAATTGGAACAGGGTGTGGATACCAAGCCGCTGTTTTAATAGAATTAGGTGTCAAGGTTTTTACCATAGAACGACAAAAAGAGTTAATTGATTTTTCCAAAAAAATGTTTAAAACCTTAGGATTGNGAGCTGAGCAAAAATTTGGCGACGGATTCAAAGGAATGCCTGTCTTCGCACCCTTTGACCGCATTATAGTTACATGCGGAGCCCCATTTGTGCCTAAGGAATTATTAAAACAATTGAAAGCTGGAGGTATCATGATTATACCAGTTGGAGACGAGACCCAAAAGATGATTCGTATTAGGAAAGAACTCGATAATACATTTATTCAAGAAGTACTAGGAGATGCCGCCTTTGTGCCCATGCTACGTAATAAGGAGTAGCGTACCTTTGCATCAGTGAAAGCGATTGAGATAAAAAATAAGAAGGCAAAGTTTGACTATGAATGGTTAGATACCTATACTGCTGGTCTGCAGCTGCTTGGCACAGAGGTTAAGAGTATTCGTATGGGTAAAGCATCTATTATGGAAGCCTATTGTTACATAAAGGATAATGAACTTTTTATCAAAAACATGAATGTTGCGGAATGGTCTCACGGTAACATTTTCAATCACGAACCCAAACGAGAAAGGAAATTGTTATTAGGAAAAAAAGAAATTGAGAAAATCGAAAAGGCTACCAAAGACCAAGGAATTACTATAGTACCAACTAAATTGTTTATTAGTGACAAAGGATGGGTAAAACTAAATATAGCAGTTGCTAAGGGTAAAAAGAACTACGACAAACGCCAATCTCTGAAAGAGAAGGATGCCAAAAGAGATTTAGCTCGACTCAAAAGATTCTAAAATGTACAAAGGCCTTATTCGTCCGTTATTATTTCTAATGAGTGCAGAACAAGCACATCATTTTACTTTTACTAGTCTAAAATTTCTTTTTAGAATCCCAGGTGTTCATTGGTTAATAAAAGCATTATTTGGTTCATTAAAAGGAAATGAAAAAGAAGTTATGGGTTTGTCATTCCGTAACCCCATAGGATTGGCAGCAGGTTTTGATAAAGATGCTAAATTATTTAACGAGCTAAGCGCTTTTGGCTTTGGATTCATAGAAATAGGAACCTTAACGCCTATTGCTCAAGAAGGAAATCCAAAACCTCGTCTATTTAGATTAGTTGAAGACGAGTCTGTAATCAATAGAATGGGATTCAACAATGGTGGCGTTGATGCAGCTGCGTTAAAGCTAGCCAAGAGAAAAACAGACATTGTCATTGGAGGTAATATTGGTAAGAATAAGCTAACGCCAAATGAACTGGCAATCACAGATTATATCAAAGGAGTGGATGCTCTTCATGCTGTAGTGGACTATTTTGTTGTAAATGTGAGCTCTCCCAATACGCCAAATCTTAGAGAACTACAGGAAAAGAAGCCGCTAAAGCAATTACTTCAAGAAGTACAAAAACGGAATAAAGCATTAGGAGACAAACCCCTGTTGTTGAAAATTGCACCGGATTTAAACACACACCAACTTGATGATATCATTGAGATTGTGAACGAACTTAAATTGAGTGGGATAGTAGCCACCAATACCACTGTTTCTAGAGAAGGTTTGACTACATCTCAAGCTCAGGTAAAGGCAATAGGACCTGGAGGATTGAGTGGCAAAGTATTGGCGAAGAGAAGTACAGAAGTCGTTCGTTATTTACGAAGCAAATTATCTATAAATACAGTTATCATAGCCGTGGGAGGTGTTTTTACTGCAGAAGACGCAAGAGAAAAAATTGATGCCGGTGCGGATCTTGTGCAAGTATGGACGGGTTTTTTATATGAAGGCCCTGCTATGGTTCGTAAAATGCTTCGATCTTTGTAAATTAGACGAAGAACCTGTTTACTTCCCATAAGATGACCAAAATTGCCGTAGTGGAGTGCCCCCGTGATGCTTGGCAAGGATTAAAGGACTTTATACCCACCAAGGAGAAGGTCTCGCATATAAAAAAGCTTGCGAAATGTGGGTTTCATACCATAGATGCAGGAAGCTTTGTAAGCCCAAGAGCTATGCCGCAAATGGCCGATGCTAAAGAGCTTTTTGGAGCGATTGAATCCGTTCGTTCCGAATCTGAAACTAAAATACTGAGCATTATAGCTAGTGAAGGCGGTGCAAGACGAGCGTCAGAGTTTAATTTTATTGATACTTGGGGTTATCCGTTCAGTGTGAGTGAGGAATTTCAATTACGTAATTCAAGAAAGAATATTCAAAACGGATTGGAAGATTTAAAGCGAGTTAAGGAAATTGCGGAGATGCATAATGTGGAACTCGTAGTTTATTTAAGCATGGCGTTTGGAAATCCTTATGGAGAAGAATACCATCAGGAGATTGTTTATGAGAGGTTGTTAATGGCACAAGATGCGGGAGCAGACCTAATCTCATTAAGTGATACTACGGGAGAAGGAACGACTCAAAAAGTGATTGAATTATGTCAAATGATGACAGAAACAGCAACAGTTCCTTGGGGCGCGCATATGCACAGTACTTATGAAGATGCAATAATTAAGACACAAGCTGCAATTAGTGCAGGATGTACTCGAATTGACACAGCTTTAAAAGGCTTTGGCGGTTGTCCTTTTGCCTCGGATGCATTAATCGGCAATATGCCTACGGAGAAAGTACTTACAGCCATAGAGGATATGAAAGGCTATACACATCAATTAGATCCTCTTGAAATTGAAAGTGCATATAATAATGCCATGAAAGTTTTTGGAGGCAAACATTAATCTATCTTTACACCAGTAGGTTGGAGCACGGAGGTGATCCATAAAAAGGAACCCGATTGAAGTTCGGGGCTTTGCCAGAAGCTGTAACTCATAACGAAAGCTTTACAAATCCACTGCAATAGCGGGAAGGAGTAAAGTGGGAGTGAGAAGCCAGAATACTTGACCTGCTGTTAATTAGATATAAATGCTCTGGGTCAAGCGTTTCTGATAGTATGAAAAAATGGACTTTTCTCATCTTATGGATGAGTGCATACATTCTCGGAGCTCAATCGGCAGATACATTGCTTACAGCGCACGTTCGTGCCAATGGTCTTGATCCAATCGAACAACGTACTTCTATTGATACTGTTGTTCATTCAATAGGAGACGTCGCCTCATATCTTCAAAAAGACTCAAGGTTCCAGGTTAGACAGTATGCTCCTGGTTCTGTAGCCACTATGAACCTAGGCGGGTCAAATAGTACCCAAAGTAGAATCATTTGGGAAGGTGTTGATATATCTAGTATGGCATCTGGCGTGGTAGACCTGAGTATTGTACCTGCCGTATTGTTAAATGCTGAATCAGTTTCGTCAGGTTCCAATGCATTTTTATCCAATGATAATGGTATGATTGGGGGATTAGCATTAAGTTGGAACGCTCGCAATCAATCCTTCTTTTCCACGACATTATCTGGAAACTCCATAGGGCTCCGTTCATTGGTAGTTCAGAACGGCGGNAAATTTTCACAAGTTAGATATCGTTCTTTTGTAAAGACAGAACAAAGTGCTAACAACTATCCCTATACCATTGGTAACAACACCTATAGGATGAAAGGGATGGAATACGCAACTCTAACATTCTTGCAACGTTACGAGGGTAAAGTGAAGAGAGTACAATGGAATGCGAATATTTGGTTTACTGATGGTTTGAAAAATAATAGGGGTTCTGTATTAACCTCAGGAAGCATAAATCATCTTGAAGATCGAATCCTTCGTGGAATCGTTTCTGCACAGAAAAGAGATTGGAAAGGGAGCGTGTTCTATGGCAAAGAATGGCAATCTTATACAGACACTATTTCTGGCATAAACTTGAGAGACACAAATACCTATGATCAATTAACCTTGCGATTGGTCAAACTAGGAAAACGTAGTCATAGTTCACTCTCAGGAAGTTATGTTCATGCGGGCGGTACATCACGTCAAGCCTCATTGATACAAGCTTCAGCTAATCATAAGCAATTCATTGGTAAATCCTTTAATACGGTAGTGAGAGGAACGTTCTGGAACACTAAAGTGTACGGCGGTGCTTCATTAAATTGGGTGTCTCATTGGAAAACAGCATACCACCAGNTGACAGGTGGTNTTTTTTATAGGGTACCTACTATCAATGAATTATTTTGGTCACCTGGAGGAAATCCTAACGTAAAAGCGGAACAGTCATACGGCATCAAATACAGTTTTAAAGATAGAGTAGGTGCTGTTAATGTTTATTTTAGTAGTGATCAATTGTACCACAATAACCTTATTCAATGGACTCCCGGCGCCGGAGGAATGTGGCAACCCGAAAATATAGAAATAGCCTATACTTCTTCTTCCAGTTTAATCTCAAATTATTCCACCGGAAAATGGTCAAGTGAATTGTCCTTGACGCATCAATATAGCCGTGTATTACAAGCGATTTTCCCAAGTAATGAAGGGAAATCTTTGCTATATCGGCCTGATTGGAATGCTGTACATACACTTACATATGATGCTCCTAAGGTAGATATTCAGCTACGCACAAACTATTTAGGTAAGAGACAAACTCTTAGAGATAATTCTTCTTTAGGTGAATTGTCAGGAGAAGTTTGGACAGATATAAGCTTGACTACTTCTGCGTTGTCAAAAGTGAAAATTTTGGCTACCATACATAATATAACCAACGCAGATCGCACGTTCTTTTTAAATTTTCCCATGCCAGGCAGGCATTATTCTTTAACTATTAAAATAAATTCAAAATGAAAAAAACTCTTTTCCTAATTCCTATTATCCTTAGCGCATGTATTAAAACGCCGCTACCTCCTNATGAAAATATATACGAGTCCGCACTATTCATTTTAAATGAAGGGGCATTTACAGGCGGTACGGCTACTATTGATGCTATTGGCGTGTCAAATGACAGTAATCAGCAGCAAGTCTTTAGCACCGTTAACGGCTATGCATTAGGCAATATTGGTCAACACATGATTACTGCAGACAGCCTTTTAGTGGTTTCTATGAATAACGGCGGTGTGGTACGTGGTTTAAGTCGGAAAACCATGATTGAAAAATGGTCCGCCTTGATTTCCGCTCCTAGATATCTTGGAGAATCTTCTGAATACTTAGTGGTGACTAACTGGGGGTCGAATTACCTTAAAATTTTGAACAAATTCACAGGTTTTATTCAGGACAGTATAAACGTATTTGGTGTTAGCGAGCAAGTTCATATCCAGGGTGATGTGGCCTATGTAGGGCTTAATGGTGGCTTTTCTAATGATAATCGTGTAGCTATTGTTGATTTAAATACAAAGTCTGTGGATACGGTTGTGGTAGGAGATAAGCCTAACAGTTTTGTGGAATTGGGTAACGACATCTTTATTTTGTGTTCCGGCTATGAGGATTGGTCAGGATCAGGATCTACTCCCGCAAGTTTATGGAAGATAAATAGCAGCGGTACTGTTACCGAAGTGGTTAGCGCTCCAAGTGCTTCTGATCATGCTATTGAGCTGAAAACAGATGGTACAGATCTTTATTTTTTAAACGCGTCCTATTCTGGAGCCGTCGTAAAAACTAATAGCAATCCAGTGTCTTGGCCAACCATGGCTGTAACACCATCAGGTGCATATAACTTTGACTTAATGTCTAATACTCTGTACGTGCATGATGCCAAGGACTTTGCTAGTGAAGGAACCGTATACCAATATGATTTGAACGGGAACTTATTAGATAGCCTTCCAGCAGGAATTATTCCGCGGCAGGTTATTCAAAATTAAGCTTTAGCTGTTGCCTTTACTCTATATTCAGCATAGGCTGCCAAGGCAGAGAATAAAAAGCTTGATAAAAGTTCAGGTGCATAGAACGGGATTGCTGCAGTGTAAGCTGAAAGCAGTCCCGTTACTGTTTTAGGATAAGCACTAATTGGGCTGAACCATACTCCAAAATTAGATATTGCAAAGAATAATAAACTACCAACGATTAAACCTAAAGCAGCACCCTTACGTGATTTGGACAAATAACCTGTGAGTGTATAAGCTGCAAAGCCAATGTAAGTAAATATACTTCCAGCATACATCAACACAAATTCTCCAGTTGGGTAAACAATATTGTTTAAAATTAAATCCGTAACTATCATTGTTCCAGCCATTAACGCTAACGATTGAACAACATTCTTNCCTGAAAACGCAGAGAAAAAAGCAAGTGCCCCCATTGCAGTAAAATTGGGGTAATGAGGCAATAGGCGACTGAATAGTGCTATGATGACTAGAGCAGTAAACACTTTTGACTTAGAATTCATCTTGATACGTATTTGATACACAAATATAGTGCTCTATTATTGCTCAACGAAAGTTTTATACGTTCCGTCTGTATTTAAGACAATTAATTCTTTTCTTGATGATGCAGAAGGTTGATTCCTGACCATGGCGCTGTGATTTTCTTTTGCTTTATTGACTTTGATTTGATCATTGGACAGGGAAGACTCATCTGTCAATAATTGCCTTAAATCCAGTTCAGAATCAAATTGAGCTAGATTTATGATAAACTGTAGCGAAGGTTTGTTGCGTCTACCTATGATATGCACCACTGTGGATCGGTTCATATTTAATTTCTCTGCTAATTCAGGCGCGTTTAATCCCCGAATAGACATCCACTTTTCAATCTTCGTCACGATTTCCTCCATGACTCTAAATTAATTCAATTGAAACAGCCTAAATCAGNCTTGACTAAATAAGAATTAACAAATAGTTTAATCAAACAACAAGAACAATTAATACTTAAACTATAGATTCNATTAAANACGNATAATACACTGAAANACAGTATTTATGAAGTGATATTTATAGTGTTTCACGCAAGTAAAATAATACATTGCTATTTTGATCGAGCAACCTTATGTCTAGTTTCTTGACTGTTGATTCGTCCATCTTAATTGTCAGTAGACCAAAATTATTTGTTTCAGTTGTATTTGAGTGGGTACGGTAGATGTTTGGTTCTGTGTGGTGCGGATAACTCTTTGCCGTTAATGGGGAAGCGGTTGCATCATAAATGGCCTTTCCGTTATCTGTAATTAGCTTGCTAAGCTCGCCATGATGCCTATCTCCGCTTAAAATAATAGGTATTCCAGAAGATTTAGAAAACAAGGAGACCAATCTTTGCCGTTCCTGTCTATACACACTGACATTTTCGAATGTTGGAGCTGAATTTAAAAATTGACCACCCATCAAAACGATCTTAACTTTTGCCTTGGACTCCTTGTAAGTTTTTTCCAGCCATAACAGCTGTTCCTCTCCAAATAAAGTTGCACCCACTGAGTCTATTGGTAATTTGAATGATCTGTTATCTAGGAAAAAGAATTCCACTAAGCCATTCTTTACGAGTTTAGAACCATAATAGCTTCTCTTGTTTGGCATTGAATAAGAAGGCTTCCAAAATGCTTTAAAGCAAGACATAGTTGTCTCTAGCCCATCACTGAGGCTATTACAATCATTTGGTCCTGCATCATGATCATCCCAGATTGCTAAATGTTCGGACTTAAGCAATAATTCCTGGAAATCAGGACGTCCAAAAACTGTTTCATATTTCTTTTCTACCAAAGATTTTTGCTTCCATTCCTCATCTTCTAGATAAATATTATCTCCAAGCCAAACCATATAATGAACTGTATCTAATGTATTAGATAGCGCTGGAAGCAACTTGTTGTTGTAGTTAGGGTCGTTACAACTCCCAAAGGCTATAGACAAGATTGTTTCATTTGTATCACAAGATTGATTCAAAACAATCACCAAAAACAAGAGAAATTTTTTCATTTAGATTGGATTTTCATGACACAATTTCGACAATGTATCTCAATAAGGCTTTAAATTAGACCTAGGATATATAAGACATAATGTTGCAACACTTTTCAAACAATGAGTACATACCTTATAATGAGTTATTAGCTTTTTATCCATGGGAAACCATTGGTTTCTCATCTGAAGAGAGGGCTATAGTAAGTGCTTCTATTGGTTCAGGTAAAAGAAATATATGTATCTGGGCAGGAATGCATGGCAATGAATCCACGGGCATTCATATTATTCTTAAACTGCTCAGTGAGTTTCAAATGAAATCAGGACTAGCCGATGATTTCAAACTTCATGTTATACCGGTTATCAACCCTGATGCATATGTTCGTTATACACGTCGAAACGGTATGGGTATGGATCTTAATAGAGACTTTCGAGCATTTCAAACCATAGAAAGTGCCAAGTTAATCGGCTGGATACGTTCTATTCAGCCGGAATTATGCTTTAATCTGCATGATCAACGAAGTATATTTCATGTGAACGGTATAAGTGCATTTACTTCATTACTCGTGCCATCTTCAGAAAAGAGCCAAGCAATAACCTTAACAAGGAGAACGCTTATGAATCGGCTAGGCAATGCACTGAATCAAATTGACTACGACTTGGCTGGGGTAGGACGATATTCAGATGAATACTATCCCACAGCTGTAGGAGATTATTTGATGAGTCAGAATATTCCCAATATTCTAATAGAAAGTGGTGTGTCCTATGGAGATATGTTCCGTAATAAGGCACGTGAATTTGGTACTGAAGTAATTCTTAAGACCTTGATAGCCAAAGATGAAGATTGCGAAGTGTATGATACACTGCCCTTGAACCAGAAAGGGCAACTTGAGTGGGTTATCACAGACCTTCTTTATGCGAATATGAGGGTTGACGTGAGCTTAAAACGAGTAGAAGCCATGAATGGTCACATTAAAGCATCCATTTACATTGTTGATGATTTAGGAGACTTGGCTTCTCGTCCGCGGCTTTTTGAAATGGATGGAAAAGACCTAGTGCTCTCCGAAGCGTTGATTGTTGATCGTCCTGTAACCGCTGATTTTGGTTCGGTAGTATTTGAAGACGGTAAGATTATAGCGGGACAGTTAAAAGAGTAGGCCCCCAAATGAATAGGGGCCATTTTATGTTAATCAGTTTTACTAACGCCAAGCATTAGCATATCCTTCGCGATTACTTCGGTAAAGTATTTCTTAACACCGTTATTATCCTCGTAGGATCTTGTGACTAAACGACCAGAAATACCAACTTTGTCGCCTTTTCTTAAATATTGATCCATGGTCTGTGCTAGATTGCCCCAAGCAATAATATTGTGCCAATCCGTCATTGTTTTTTTGTTGCCTTCTGAATCGCGATAAACAGTGTTAGTTGCCAATGTAAACGTTGTTTTTACGCTTTGATTGATTTGCTTGGAATCTGGGTTTATTCCAAGACGCCCGATTAATTGAACTTGATTTTCCATTGTAAATGATTTAAACGTTAGTTCAACTAAATTGTAACGCTCCTTATGATTTACATAGAATTGTTTAAAACTAGATGTTTTAAACGTGTATTTTAATTGTATTAATGATAATAAATGCCAGGTTCACATCATTACCATGATGGACAAATGTTGCTTTATTTGTCGTGGATACGATTTCTTTTATTAGTACGGTACTTTCCTGTATGTGATTAAAGCAAGGGTATCGTTCTATTAATTTTAAACAAAACGATTCGAATAAAGTATTTAGCTCCGTTACCAATTATGTATTTTTGAAGAATGAGTACTATTGTTGTCATAGGAGGGGGGGCTGCAGGTTTTTTTGCGGCTATTGCTTCCGCTGAAGCTAATCCTGACCATAGAGTTATTCTATTAGAAAAAGGTAAGGAGGTCTTAGGTAAAGTGCTCATTAGTGGAGGAGGACGTTGTAATGTAACCCATGCCTGCTTTGATCCTAAAGAATTAGCTACACATTATCCACGTGGATCAAAAGAGTTATTGGGTCCACTTCATAAATTTCAACCAGGTGATACCATGGAATGGTTTGCAGATAGAGGCGTTGAACTTAAAATTGAAGGAGATAATCGAGTATTTCCCATTACGGATTCTTCATCCACTATTGCGAATTGCTTAATTGAAATGGCTGAAGGTGCACATGTTGAAATTAAGAAGACAAGCGGCGTTAAAACATTCTCTCAAACAGAAGATGGTGGATGGAAGGTGTTTATGACTTCAGGTGATGCTTTACGAGCAGATAAATTAATGATTGCTACAGGGTCGTCCAAAGGAGTTTGGGAACAGTTAAAAAAGGTTGGGCACAAAATTATTCCACCCGTACCTTCTTTGTTTACGTTCAATATCAAGGACCCTCGTATCAATGGGTTAAGTGGAATCAGTTTACCCAACGCCACTATCCAAGTAGCTAGTTCTGATTTAGAATCTTCAGGTCCACTGCTCATTACTCATTGGGGTATGAGTGGACCAGCGGTATTGCGATTGAGTGCATGGGGCGCCTATGAGCTTAACGATAGGTTTTACCGCTTTCCAATTCTTGTAAATTGGATAGGTCGAGATGAGGATGTTGTGGTTTCCGATTTTATGCAAGAGAAGAAATTTAGCGGAAAGAAAAGAATCGGTAATCACCCACAATATGAGGTTCCCTTGCGTCTATGGAAATCAATGGTAGCTGCTGCTGGTATCTCAAATACATCTACATGGGGCGATCTAAACTTAAAGCAAATTAAAGCACTAGCAAGTGAATTATGTAGTGCTGTTTTCCAAGTCTCTGGTAAGAGTACGTTTAAAGACGAATTTGTTACTGCAGGGGGTGTTGATTTAAAAGAGGTCAACTTTAAAACGTTCTCTTCTAAGGTTACACCTAATCTGTATTTTGCTGGTGAAGTCTTGAATATTGATGGCATTACAGGTGGATTTAATTTCCAAGCGGCATGGACAGGTGGTTTTCTTGCTGGCAATGCTATGGCTGGCTATCCCTTAGATTAGTCCTCGCCTCTGTAAGTCTTGTAGAATTTTATTTCCTCTACTTATCATTCCGGCACTTCCATTTTCTAATGCCCAACGGATACTCTCTTCTAGTTCGTGAGCCAACTCGGGATATCTAATTGTCAATTTGTGTAAAACACTCATACTGTACACTTGTGGTGCTACGGCATCATTAGGTATCATTAATACTTTAAAGCAATAATCTGCTAATACACCTTCTCTTTCTTCGTGACGTGGCAATCTGTATTTTGAATAATAACGAAGTATAAATCGAATTTCAGCTTGAGTTTCTGTATGTTCAAGCTGGTCAATCATCATTTTTTCTTTCACGTAAAATAACTCAGGTCGTCTATCGCTGACGTGATGAAGAATCCAACTCGCTCGTTTTCGCTCTGTATCATTCCCGTTAAAGGCGCGCTCCATGACTTCTTGAAGCTTCTCAGGATTCTCGGTGGCCCATTTTATCCATTCCCGATACACTTGGTCTTTGTCAATGCTGAATTGATTTAAAGCGATTTTTAGGTCCATTTACAGAAAAAAGAATCCATATGATGATGAAAATATTAGAAATCTAATTAAATTAGCATTATTAAAGTACGGATTAAAGATAAGTCTTATGAATTATGTAAAGAACAATCTTAAATTTCTTCGCAAGAAAGAAGCGCTTACTCAAGAACAATTAGCAACTAAAATAGGTGTTAAACGTGCTATGATTGGTGCTTATGAAGAAGGACGAGCAGAACCTAGGTTACACACTTTACAACATTTAGCCGCATATTTTCAAGTGCGCTTAGATGATTTTGTAAATAAAGACCTAAGCGGCTCAGGATCTATACCAAAGGCAGATGTAAGTGGTGCACAACTACGTATTCTTCCAGTAATCGTAGACGGTACAGAAGATAAAGAACTTGGTACCCTTGTCCCGGTAAAAGCTTCTGCTGGTTACCTTTCAGGATACGGAGATGCTGATTATATAGGAGCTTTACCGCGCTTTTCTATGCCGTTCCCTGAACTCCCTCAAGACCGTACGTATCGTGTATTTCAGATTAGGGGAGAGAGCATGTTACCTATCAAACCAGGCTCATATGTGATTACCGAATATATCCAGGATTGGAAATCTATTCGAAATGACGAATGTTATGTACTCATTACCAAAGATGAAGGCGTTGTTTATAAACGTGTGATAAACAATCTCCATATCGGAGAGCTTTTACTTAAGTCTGACAATCCTCAATTTGCTCCATACACTGTACCGGTAGATCGTCTTGTAGAAGCTTGGCGTGCTGTAGGGTATACAAGTTTTCAATTGCCGGACGCTGGCAACAACCAAGATATGTCCCAACTCATGCATATGATGGCTGATTTGAAAAAAGAAATGAATCAACTGAAAGACAACTAGTTTAAATTTTTTATTGGATTTTCCTTTTGCATTGGAGGGCTTTTGGCTGTTCGAATCGCTTAAATATTGTCCAAATCTCACAATATGAATCGCTCTATTTTACACATGGATTTGGACACTTTTTTTGTTTCTGTTGAAAGATTAATGGATTCAAGATTAGATAATCGCCCTATCATTATTGGTGGAACGGGGGATAGAGGGGTGGTAGCAGCGTGTAGCTATGAAACGCGGAAATTTGGAGTGCATTCAGCCATGCCTGTTCGTATGGCTCGTGAACTTTGTCCTGAAGCTATTATTATTAGAGGGAATTCAGCGAACTACTCTAAATATTCTAACCTTGTAACAGATGTTATTAAAGAGCAAGTACCGGTTTATGAGAAAACTTCTGTAGATGAGTTCTATGCAGACCTCACCGGTATGGATCGCTTTTTTGGCACATTTAAATTTTCTAGTGAGCTCCGTGATAGAGTCATTCAAGAAACGGGACTTCCAATAAGCTTTGGTCTGTCTATTAATAAGACAGTTAGTAAAGTGGCTACTGGCGAGGCAAAACCAAATAATAAGATTTATGTAGAAAAAGGACTAGAGCGTCCTTTCCTAGCGCCTTTATCTGTCCGTAAGATTCCAATGGTAGGAGAGAAGACCTATCAAACCCTGCGTAACCTAGGAGTACGTCGCATTCAGACTCTTCAAGAGATGCCTTTAGAGATGATGCAAAGTGTCATGGGCAAGCAAGGTTCTGTAATTTGGCATAAAGCCCAAGGAGTTGATCAAAGTGCCGTTATCCCTTACCAAGAACGTAAAAGTATATCTACGGAGCGCACTTTTGCCAAAGACACTATAGATGTCGTAAAACTTGAAGGTATTATTGTAGCTATGGCAGAAAATTTGGCTTACCAATTACGTCGTGGGGATAAGCTTACTTCCTGTCTTACGGTAAAAATCCGTTATTCAGACTTTAACACACATACTTTACAAGCACGAATACCTTATACAGCAGCAGACCATATACTTATACAAAAGGTTAAAGAGTTGTTTAAGCGACTTTTTGAACGTCGTTTGCTCGTTAGATTAGTGGGCGTACGTTTTTCTCATCTTGTTGGAGGAGGTTATCAGATGAATCTTTTTGAAGAAAGTGAAGAATTAAGTCGACTTTATGGGGCTATGGATCACATTCGTCAACGCTTTGGTGACCGTTCTATATTACGTGCTGTTAGTCTGGGTGCTAAAACTATAGGTAGAACTAATCCTTTCAATGGAGAACCACCGCCACTATTAGCCAATAGACACAGATGAAAAATCAACTTAATATTTCTCTTGTATATGTGTGGTAGATACGTAAATATCAGTAAGGTTAAGGCTGTTGAAAAGCGATTTAGCGCTATTGTAGAACAACCGGAATTATTTATGCCCAATACAAATATTGGTATTGGAGCAAAAGCACTTGTAATCACTCAAGAACGATCAGATTTAATAAAGCATTATCAATTTGGTTTTACACCTTATTGGGCTAAGAAATCATTTCATTTATTCAATGCTAGAGCAGAAGGAGATCACAATAAAGAGAACGATACTTCTTATTCTGGAGCTAAAGGTATTACGAGTAAGCCGGCTTTTCGTCAAAGTATACGCTCAAAGCGTTGTCTTGTATTAGCGGATGCTTTTATTGAAGGCCCAAAGGTGGAGCGCCTCTCTAAACCCTATGTTATCTATAAAAAGGACGGAAGTCCCTTCGCTTTTGCAGGTATTTATGATACATGGATAAATCCAGATACAGGTGAAACTATTGATTCCTTTGCAATCATTACTACAGTAAGTAATAAGATTACTGCCGCCATATCTCATTATCGCTCACCTGTTATACTCCATGAAGAAGATGAGAGTATCTGGCTTGATTCAAATACACCGCTGGCAGAAGTGACAGATATTCTACAGCCTTATCCAGCAGAGGAACTCAACGCTTATCCTATTTCCTCTGCAATTAAGAACCCACGCAGTAACGGACCAGGCCTATTAAAACCTATAGGTCAGAGGGTTATCCCTGAGTACGACTATGAAATTTATTCCCATCTAAGCTTACAAGGAATGGGAATGACTCAAGCGCGTCAACGTAAATTAGATTTAGGTTTTTAATAACTATTCAGCTATTACAAATGCTAATAAATACGCACAGTTATTACAGTTTGCGTTATGGAGTAGTATCGCCAAAAGATTGGATTAATTTCTTTAAATCTCAACCTTGGACACATATGGCATTGACGGATATCAACAATACATCTGCGTGCATGACAGCTTTATACTTACTTAAAGATGAACCGAGTAAAAATGCTGTTGTAGGGGTTGATTTTAGAAATGGTGTCCAACAAAAATATGTAGTGATCGCAAAAAACTGGGAGGGGTTTAAGCAAATCAACAATCATCTTTCTTGGCACTTAGCACACAAGGTTAAATTCTCTAATAAAGCTCCAGTTAAACGTTTAAAAGATACTTGGGTTATTTATAATTACCATGAAAATTTAGATGTTAATCTACTGAAAAGCAATGAGCTAGTAGGAATTAGCCCTGAGCTAATCACCTCCCTCCATATACACAAGATTCGTACTCACGAGCATAAATTAGTGGCAATGGCTACGGCTTCTTTTCGAGGAAAACGGGATTTCAATGCGCATAGACTACTACGAGCTATCGATGAAAACACATTACTTAGTAAGCTATCTAAGAATAAAGAAGCTCCTGAGACAGAGTTGTATCTAAATGATAAACAGCTACGCAACAGTTATAGTGAATATCCTCATCTACTTCGTAATGCTCTACAAATTTTGCAGTCTTGTAATGTTAAGCTCCCTGAAAAGCCTGAATTAAATTTACAGACTTACACGGGTTTACGTGAAAAAGACAACAAGCTCCTTAGAAAACTCTGCAATGACGGTCTTTCTTATCGGTATCCACAAGCGGATTTTAAAGTCCGAGATCGAATTGAAAAAGAATTACAACTCATTGATAAAAAGAATTTTGTATCCTATTTTTTAATTAATTGGGATATAGTCAATTATGCCCAAAAGCGTGGTTATTTCTACGTAGGGCGGGGGAGTGGAGCAAATTCAATAGTGGCCTATCTCCTTAAGATTACAGATGTTGACCCCATAGAGCTTGATCTATATTTTGAGCGCTTCATCAATCTTTACCGTACTTCACCACCAGATTTTGATTTAGACTTCTCTTGGCGCGATCGTGACGATATTACTCAATATATCTTTAAGCGTTTTCCAAATACCGCATTATTAGCAACGTATAATACTTTTCAATACAAGGCAGTTATTCGTGAATTAGGTAAAGTATTTGGTCTTCCAAAACACGAAATAGACAAGCTTAGTCAAGGTGAATTCAATGGTGGCAATTTGGATCATTTGGCGCATTTAGTCCTACGCTACAGTACCTATATACAAGGTTTTCCAAGTCATTTAAGCATTCATGCAGGAGGTATACTAATAGCCAATGAAAGTATACATTACCGGACAGCCACATTTATCCCTCCCAAAGGGTTTCCAACTACTCAATTTGATATGGTAGTTGCAGAAGATATAGGTCTCCATAAATTCGATATTCTGAGTCAACGAGGATTGAGTAAAATTCAGGATGCTTTGGCATTAGCTCGCATAAATAATAGAAATATTGAGCTTTTTGACATTCGTGATTTACAACGTTTCAAAGAGGATGAAAAGGTCAAAGAGCTATTGCGCAATGGAAAAACTATAGGATGTTTCTATGTAGAATCGCCGGCAATGCGAATGTTACTAACTAAACTACGTGTAGATACTTATTTAGGTCTTGTTGCTGCAAGCTCAATAATTCGTCCAGGAGTGAGCAATAGCGGTATGATGCGTGAATATATACTTCGATTTACGGATCCTTCTAAGCGTAGTGATGCCCATCCCGTAATGTTAGAAATTATGCCCGATACTTTTGGTGTGATGGTATATCAAGAAGATGTGATCAAAGTGGCGCATTACTTTGCTGGACTAACGCTAGGCGAAGCAGATGTTTTACGACGGGGAATGTCCGGTAAATTTAGGTCTAGAGACGAGTTTAAAAGGGTTGAAAATCAATATTTTGAGAATTGTAAGGAGCGAGGGTATACGGATGAATTAGCCAGTGAAATTTGGCGGCAAATAGAGAGTTTTGCGGGCTATGCTTTTGCTAAAGGACACAGTGCATCCTATGCAGTAGAGAGTTATCAAAGTTTGTATTTGAAAGCGCATTATCCTCTAGAATATATGGTTGCAACTATCAATAACTTTGGTGGCTTTTATAAAACCGAATTTTATGTCCACGAAGCGCGTAAAAATGGAGGTATTATAGAAGAACCTTGTGTACAGCTCGGAGATTATCCTACAGTTATTGTGAACAAGAAAATTTATTTAGGCTTTGTACTATTGTATGGACTAGATCAAAACGTAGGTATACAAATCACCAGAGAACGTCAGGATGGAGGTCTATTCAAAGATTTAGTAGATTTCATTACTCGAGTTCCTGCTGGTATTGAACAAGTGAGTCTACTTATCCGAATAGGTGCTTTTAGATTTACTGGAATCGCCAAGCAAACCTTACTCTGGGAAGCGCATCATATACTGAAAGGACGTACTGCTAAGGACCTTGTTACTGAAGTTCCGAGTCTTTTTAAGGGTGCTACGCAGAAAAGTCATGACTATAAGGTGCCGTTGTTGACGCAGACCAAGCCGGAAGAGGCATTTGATCAAATTGAATTACTAGGGTTTCCATTGTGCAATCCGTTTGAATTAGCAGATGAACCGTTAGTAAATGGGACTACTGCAAAAGAATTATCGTCTAAGCTTGGGCATTTTATTATTGCTTATGGCTATCTAGTAACAGTTAAGAACACGAAGACAGCGAAAGGGGAACGCATGAATTTTGCCACGTTCATAGATCAAAATGGAGATTATTTAGACAGCGTTCATTTTCCAATTGTTGCACAGCAATTTCCCTTTCAGGGCAAAGGACTTTATAAAATACAAGGACGTGTTGCTGAGGAATTCGGTTTTTTTAGTGTGGAAGCTTCTGCACTTTACAAGGTTGCGATGATTCCAGATCCCCGATATGAAGATACCATTGCGCATCCAAAGGATAATTATAGTAAAACACGTAGAACTAGAAAAAAAGGGACACCCTCACATAATTAGTCTTTTAAAGGAATATAATTTAACATAATGTATATTATAATCTAAACGATATTAACAAAAAACCCTGGCAACTATTACCAGGGCTTTTCAAAATGTTTTCAGACGTTACTTTAATAATTCGCTCATCTCCATAGATTTTTCGTAATCGCCAACTTTACGATATACTTCTGCTAATGCCCGTACAATGTCCAAATCTTCCTTATTCATTTCCCGAGCATTCTCAAAATAACTAAGGCTTTCTTCAAAGACTCCTTTCTGTTTTTTCTTGAGGGATTCATATTTTCTGCTTTCACTTAGGCTAAGCGAATTCATCTGCTCAGTAATCTTGTTGGCTCTATCAATGTAAACTAATCCACACATATACATGGCATCACTATTCTCTGGATCCAGCTCAACGGCCACTTTATATTCTACTAAAGCTGCATCTAAATCTTTCAATTCAGTTTGAAGAATATTTCCTTTAACAAAGTGATAAATACCTTTATCTGGATTCTTTACTATAGCCTCATCAAGGTTAGCTAGAGCACCTTTATAATCCTTCTTGTCAAGGTAAGCCTGCAACTGGATGTCCAATAAATCTTTGTTCTCTGGATATAGATTTCGAGCTTCTGTAAGAGTGGTTTCGTACATGTCTGTATCTTCCATTTTCTTGTAAGCATTTATTAAGCTTATGTAAACGCTTGGACGAACATCCTCTCCAACTACCGGATCAGAAGCTAAGCCTAATTCAATTTCTTTCTCCATTGAACTCTTATTGGGATACTGCTTGGGCTGCCCCGAAGCAAGGAAAGTAGCAGTAAACGTGATTCCCGTATACCCAAGGTCCAAGCACGTACGAAATGAATTTATGCTAGCCTCTTGGTCACCAGACATTCCAGCAATGATTCCTGCATTGAATAAGAGTCCAGTGTCTAATTCAGCAAAATCACCTAACAACTCATTCTTCTTGAAATCAAAAGCAGCCATATATCCATTGTACGATGCAGCATAATCTTCCGCGTCATAGGAAGCACCTGCATCTACTAAATAATTGTAGGCAACCATTGGGACCTCCCTAAGTGCGTCTTCTGAATAACGAGGCTTTTTCAAGGTGCTTTCGTATTTTAATAAATCAAGAATACTTTCTGCAGCAATTTCATTGGCATTATCAGACAACGCTTTGATTTCAGCGTCTGGTGATCCAGCAATCTTGGCGTAGATCAATGCACGATTATAGTAGAACTTAGTTAAGATCTTCTCTTTAATCTCAGATTGATTCTTTCCTTGAATAATTATTGAAGCCTCGTCAATAAAACCTTTTGCTTCTACAATTTCATTACCCCTCAGTGCAATTATTGCACTTGTTACTTTTGGTGCTTCTTGAGCATGAACGCTCAAAACGGCAAAAGTCAACAATCCAAATAGTAATTTTTTCATTCTTTTTTTTGCTTTATTCTTTGCTACAAATTTAGTTCTCAATGAACTTTTGCAAACATTACGCCATTTTTAATTTACTCTACAGAGGGCGGGGTTTCATCCTTTAATTCGGCTGATTCATTCGCTCCTTCAATACTATCATCTATTTCTTCCTCTTCAGAAGCAGGAACTTTGGCAATAGAGGCTATTTCATCCTCCTTACGAAGATTTATTAGTCGTACGCCTTGAGTTGCACGTCCCATAACACGGAGCGTATCAACTCCCATTCTAATCATGGTTCCCTTTTTAGTAATAATCATTAAATCGTCTTCGTCATTGACAGCTTTGAGGCTCACGAGTTCTCCAGTCTTTTCTGTAACTGTGATTGTTTTTACTCCCTTACCTCCACGGTTTGTAATACGATAATCTTCCAGTGCAGATCGCTTACCGTATCCCTTTTCACTAACTACCATAATGTCAAATCCGTCGCCTTCTTTTACAACGACCATTCCTACAACTTCATCCTTCTCTGAGTCAACCGTAATGGCTCGTACACCTGAAGCATTTCTACCCATTGAACGCGCTTTACTTTCCGGGAAACGAATGGCTTTGCCGCTTCTTACAGCCATCATAATGTCTTGTTGACCATTAGTCAATTTAGCTTCAAGTAAGGTATCACCCTCGCGGATAGTAATGGCATTGATTCCATTCACACGTGGACGACTGTATGCCTCAAGAGATGTCTTCTTGATAATACCGTGCTTAGTACACATCACAATAAAGTGATTGTTGATATACTCTTCGTCTTTTAGGTTCAAAACATTAATAAAGGCAAGAACCTTGTCATTTTGAGGGATATTAATCAGGTTTTGAATAGCCCTACCCTTACTTTGCCTTGTACCTTCTGGTATTTCGAATACACGCATCCAAAAGCATCTGCCTAACTCTGTAAAAAAGAGCATATACTGGTGGTTGGTAGCTACAAACACGTTCTCAATGAAATCTTTATCTCTAGTGCTAGCGCCTTTAGACCCTACCCCTCCTCTATTTTGCTTTCTATACTCTGACAATGCCGTACGCTTGATATAACCTGCATGAGATATGGTAACAACTACTTCAGTATCAGGTATCATATCTTCAATGCTCACATCACCTCCAGCATATTCTATGTCTGTTCTGCGCTCATCACCAAACTTTTCGTTGACTTCAAGTAATTCGTCTTTGATAATCTGCATTCTCAAAGTCTTATCAGACAAAATTCCTTTTAAGGAATCTATGGTTTTCATCAATTCTTCATACTCGGCCTTTATCTTATCTCTCTCAAGACCTGTAAGTTTTTGAAGACGCATGTCCAAGATGGCTTTTGCCTGAATCTCACTAAGTTTAAACTCAGACATTAACCCTGACCTTGCTTCATCTGGTGTTGCAGAGGCACGTATTAACTTAATTACAGCGTCTAAGTTATCTATAGCAATCAGCAAGCCCTCAAGAACGTGTGCTCGTTTTTCAGCTTGTCTTAATTCGTACTCCGTACGACGAACAACCACTTCATGCCTATGCTCTACGAAGTGTTTGATCATTTCTTTCAAGTTCAATAACTCAGGACGCCCTTTTACTAAAGCAATGTTATTCACTGAGAATGAACTTTGTAGCTGAGTATACTTGAACAGTTTATTCAAGACAACATTTGGAACAGCATCTCTTTTGAGCACATATACAATGCGCATACCTTTCCGATCACTTTCATCTCTAATATCAGAGATTCCTTCTATTTTCTTATCGTTGACTAAATCAGCTGTCTTCTTGATCATATCAGCTTTGTTAACCTGATATGGGATTTCGGTAACAATGATACATTCGCGATCTCGTACCTCTTCTATTCTTGCTTTACCGCGAAGTACAATTCGTCCGCGTCCTGTATGAAAAGCATCTCGAACACCCTCATAGCCATATATTGTTCCTCCAGTTGGAAAATCGGGTGCACTGATGTGTTGCATCAACCCATCTATCTCAATAGAATCATCTTCTATGTAGGCATTAATGGCATTAATGCTTTCGGTAAGATTGTGTGGCGGCATATTAGTAGCCATACCCACTGCAATTCCGGATGCTCCGTTAACTAATAAACCCGGAACTCTTGTAGGCAATACAGTAGGCTCTTTAAGAGAGTCATCAAAGTTTAGTTGCCAATCAACAGTATCCTTATCTATATCAGATAACATTTCCTCTGCGATTTTACGCATACGCACCTCCGTATATCTCATTGCAGCAGGACTATCCCCATCAATAGAGCCAAAATTACCCTGTCCGTCAACAAGCATGTAACGTAACGACCAATCCTGAGCCATACGAACCATAGTGTCGTAAACTGAACTATCTCCATGGGGATGATACTTTCCAAGCACATCTCCCACTATCCTAGCGGATTTTTTATATGATTTGGTACTCGTTACACCCATGTCATGCATACCGTACAGAACCCGGCGATGCACTGGCTTCAAACCATCGCGAACATCCGGTAAGGCACGTGATACAATAACCGACATCGAATAATCGATGTACGAGCTTTTCATTTGCTCTTCAATATTTACGGGAATAATTCTTTCTCCCTGCGCCATATTGTCAGTTTTTTTATGGGGTTAACCCCGGTTTTTACGTAATTTTCAAATATAGCTTTTAGCCGTCTGTGCAAGAAGATTATAAAGGATTCAGTTAACGCATTTATCCACATTTTAATGTTAACAAACCAATGTTGAAACGGCAATCATGGCAGTTTAAATCTATTTAGATTAGAGAATTGTTGAAGGTGGCATATTTTATGTTCAAGTAATATCAGAAATACCTCAAACTATGGAAGAAAATTTTAGCCCTAGAGTACGCGATGTAATCACATATAGTAAAGAAGAGGCTTTACGTCTTGGACATGATTATATTGGAACAGAGCATTTACTTCTTGGAATTTTACGTGATGGTGAAGGCATTGCTGTGGCCATCTTAAAAGACTTGGGTCTCGATTTAAGCAATGTTAGGAACAAAATAGAGGGCATTGCTGCTCCCTACGCAACCAATGCACCAGGGTCAGGCAAGAATCTACCTTTAACCCGTCAGGCAGAAAAAGCTTTAAAAACCACCTTTCTAGAAGCGAAATTATTCCAAAGCCCAGTAATAAGAACCCCACATTTACTGCTATGTATCTTGCGTAACGATAACGACCCGATAAGTGCCGTTATGGCTCAAATGGGAGCGTCCTATGATGCAGTAAAAAGTGAATACCAAAGCAGCCATTTAGAAAATGAACTTCCTTCTACTCCCGAACCGTCTATGGATTACGATGATAATGATGATTTGGAAGAAAGTAGTTCCTCTCGAAAGAGTACCTCTAGCAGTTCGACTAGTCGAAAAGAAAAATCAAAAACACCCGTATTAGATAATTTCGGAAAAGATCTCACTAAAGCAGCTGAACAAAACAAACTAGACCCAGTCGTAGGAAGATCAAAAGAGATTGAGCGAGTAAGTCAAATTTTAAGTCGTCGTAAAAAAAATAATCCTCTATTAATAGGTGAGCCAGGAGTGGGTAAAAGTGCTATCGCTGAAGGGTTAGCACTACGGATTGTTAATAAGGAGGTTAGTCGAGTTTTGTTTGACAAACGAGTGGTCAGTCTTGACTTAGCTTCTCTTGTTGCAGGCACTAAATATCGTGGTCAATTTGAAGAGCGTATGAAGGCACTCATGAATGAATTGGAAAAGAACGACGACATCATCCTATTTATTGATGAACTCCATACTATAGTGGGTGCAGGTGGAGCTACAGGTTCTCTGGACGCCTCTAACATGTTCAAACCAGCTCTTGCAAGAGGGGAAATTCAATGTATTGGAGCCACTACCCTAGATGAATACCGCCAATTCATTGAAAAAGATGGTGCACTTGAACGACGTTTTCAAAAAGTCACCGTTGATCCAACATCAACTGAGGAGACTATTCAAATACTAAACAATATTAAGGACAAGTATGAAGACCATCATAATGTCCTTTATACTGAAGCGGCAATAGAAGCATGTGTAAAACTAACACAACGCTATATTGCTGATAGATTCTTGCCAGACAAGGCAATTGACGCGCTAGATGAAGCAGGTTCGCGCGTGCACATCATCAATATTGAAGTCCCAGAAAGTATAAAGGATCTTGAGCAAGAGCTGGAGCATATTATGCAAGAAAAGGTTCGGGTTGTAAAATCTCAACGCTATGAGGAAGCCGCGAAGCTCCGGGATGATGAGAAAAAAATCCAAGCTAAACTTGAAACAGCAAAATCTGCTTGGGAAGACAGCATCAAGCTCAATAAAAAAATAGTTGATGAAGACCAAGTAGCAGAAGTCGTAGCCATGATGACTGGCGTTCCTGTACAGCGAGTTGCAGCACAAGAAATGGATAGACTCGCAGAAATGGAATCGCTTTTAAAGTCAAAAGTAATAGGTCAGGAGGAAGCTGTTAAAAAGATAGTAAGGGCTATACAGCGCAACAGAGCAGGACTAAAGGACCCAAAGAAACCAATAGGGTCATTTATTTTCTTGGGTCCTACTGGAGTAGGTAAAACGCAATTGGCTAAGAAGTTAACCGAATTATTATTCGATAACGAAGAGAATATGATTCGAATAGATATGAGCGAATACATGGAGAAATTTGCCATATCTCGACTAGTTGGCGCGCCTCCAGGCTACGTGGGATATGAAGAAGGCGGACAGTTAACAGAACGCGTTCGCAGAAAACCATATTCCGTAATTTTGCTAGATGAGATTGAAAAGGCACATCCAGACGTTTTCAATCTACTTTTACAAGCCTTAGATGACGGTCAAATTACGGACAGTCTTGGGAGAAAGGTAGATTTTAAAAACACCATAATTATCATGACTTCAAATCTAGGTTCGCGTCAACTAAAAGATTTTGGAAGCGGTGTTGGATTTGGCACAACAGCAAGAGATCAAGGGAAAGACGATATTGAAAAGGGCGTGATCCAAAGTGCTTTAAAAAAGGCATTTGCACCAGAATTTTTAAATCGTATTGATGATGTGGTTTTATTTAATTCGTTAAAACGTGAGGACATTCATTTGATTATTGATATTGAACTTAAGGGTTTGTTTGAGCGAGTGAAGGATTTGGGTTATTCCATAAACCTTAGTGACAAGGCCAAGGATTTTATTGCAGACGAAGGGTTTGATGAAGCCTTTGGCGCTCGTCCTTTAGCTCGTGCACTTCAGAAATTAATTGAAGATCCACTTGCAGAGCGTATTATTGGAAAGCAACTCACAGAAGGTGATGCAGTAAACATTGAACTTCGGGACAAAGAACTAACGTTTGAAATTGTCAAGGGGGAAATTGAATCAACTCCCGATGTACAGGTACTACCTGAAAAAACAGATGATTAGATTTAAATCTCAAGGATACTATCAGGTCTTTGGTCCATAAGTTTTTGACCAATAGCATTTAATGTGGGTGAGGGTTGAATAGTAAGAAAATTCTTCCTCACCCATTCTTTTTGGTGTAAAAAATCATCTTCAAGGTAGATCCCAACTAGATTTCCGTTTTCTATGAATACCGCACCACCCTCATCAAGGTTTATAATCCAAGATTTTTGAAACGATTGTTTTAGGGAATTTAAAGTATCACGATTATCCGTTCGTATACTTTTTGTTTCTTCTAAATAATTGGCGAGCCATGTTTGACCACTTAAATATGATCCAAATTTCCGCAATGCACCGCTTCCTTTGGATTTCTGAATCACCCATTTAATTTCTCCTTTGCCGTTTTCATAGGCGTATAGCCCAAATTTCAATGATTGTTTCTTTTGGGATTTATTAAGTATTGGCCAATGTGCTCTGATTTTATGGTCTTCATAAATGAGTGCTAAAATTTCGTTTGGAAGGATGGTGTAATCCAAAAAATAGCACTCCTTCATTAAACGTTGGTATTTGGTGGTTTCCTTTTGGGTTGAGAAATGCTGGGTAATACGTTTTTTAATATTATTTGCTTTCCCAATATAAAGGGGTAGACCTTGTGCATCTTTAAATTCATATACGCCGAATTCTTCGGGTAGATTTACGTATTGCTCTCGCGGCAAATTATCCGGAATTTGAATCCGTTGAAGTAAACCTGATTTAGGATTGGAAAGTAACTTTTGATCGTAATCACCATGAAAGCAATGAATTAACACCTCTGCTGCACAGAGTGCATCGCTTAAGGCCCGATGCGGATTATTATTTGATACAAGTAATTCCCGAGCAAGATTTGCGAGCGAATAGCGTCCTATTTCCGGAAATATTTTTCTGGCATATTTGATTGTACAAAGTTTGTCCATCCTCCACGGTACCTGATATTCTTGAAACGAACGTTCAATAAACGAATAATCGAAGTTGACACTATGGGCAACAAAGACATCGCCCAAAAGCTGTTTCTGTAATTCTGGAATAAGGCTTTGAAAATCAGGAGCGTCCGCTACCATTTCATTACTAATTCCAGTTAACACTTGAATATTATATGGAATGGTAGAATTAGGCTTGACTAAGGAAGACCATTGATGGATGATTTTTTTATTTTCTACATGAACAACCCCAATTTCTGTGATATCATTACCTGTTGGCCTACCTCCTGTTGTCTCTATGTCTACTACTACAAATTTCACTGCGGTAAATTAGCCAATAGGAACATTCACTCAAGGTCTATTATGTTATATTTATCCTCATGGAATTACTCATTTGGATCTTTTTAATATTTGGCTTAGTCAGCGCACTTTTGCCAGCAATACCCGGTCCTATTTTCTCTTCTGTGGGTTTGATTCTTGCGCTTATTTATTGCGAATTGGATGGCTCTGTTATTTATCTAATGATAGCAGGAGGTTTTGTGATCTTTTGTTTAGACCTTGTACTTCCCGCTATTGTCACAAAGAAATATGGCGCTTCAAATCGCGCTGCCAATGGCGCCACAATAGGAATGTTACTCTCATTATTCACAGGCCCAGGAATGGTATTAGGAGCATTTATTGGAGCATTTATAGGTGAATTCACGATTACTCAGAATACCAAACAAAGCAGTCTTGCCAGCGTACATGCGATTTTAGGAATCTTTAGCGGGATATTAATTAAAGCAATGTATGCTCTCTCAGCTATACTTGTATACGTGTTATTGGTATAGCTATGAAAATCAAAATAGGTCAGCATGCAATTGAATATCCGGAACTAAGTATAGTATCCGGCGTGACGCTTTGCACAGGGATTTCAGGATCTGGCAAAACCACCCTTCTTAAAGCATTACATGGACTTATAGATAACGATACATGCATTACTTTAATTGAGAATAGATCTACGTCACTCATGCCTCAGCAGGATATATGGATTTCTTATTTGACCTTAGAGGAACAGCTGAATCTGTTTGGAGGCAAGGGTGTTTTATCATTAGCGGAACGCTTAAAGTTGAATTCTCATTTTGTAAAATATCCAGATGAACTAAGTGTGGGTCAATTGCAACGTTTTTCTTTAGCTCTAACCATGAGTAATGATAGTGATATTGTACTTCTTGACGAACCTACAAGTGCGCTTGACGATGATTTAGCTACAATTGTATTTCAACTCATTGAAGAATATGTTTTGGGAAATACAGATATGTCAATAGTAGCCGTAACTCATGACATTAGAATGAAAGACCACTTCATGAATTCCAATTCATGGATGCTTTGAAGAACGTACTAATCATATGGCGAGGTCAGTTACGAGCAAAGGGGGTACAGTACCTCATGCTTGTTTTCCTTGCTTTAATAGTTGGTATAGGTTTTTATGGTGCACGGATAACCGAGGCATATATTTTTAAAAAATGGACAGAAAGCGCACAATATGTGGACGTCATTGTGAGTCGGAAAGGCTCACCATTACAAATCGTTGCCAATACATTATTTAGACTTGAAAACCCCACCGGTAATATTCAAAGACATACTGTCGAATTCTGGGAAAACCATCCTATGACTGCCTCATCTTGCCCGGTATCTCTTGGAGACAATATTTCGGGGTATCCCTTGATAGGAACATCTATGAACTATTATGAATGGATGAATATAGAGCTCGAAAAAGGTGATTTTCCTT
Source organism: Flavobacteriales bacterium (assembly GCA_002707525.1). Lineage (GTDB taxonomy): Bacteria > Bacteroidota > Bacteroidia > Flavobacteriales > Schleiferiaceae > UBA10364. The sequence goes on along the minus strand of PAND01000010.1, from coordinate 128,493 downwards.
CTGGTGAAGAGGATGTGGTATTAGATCACGATTTAGCGAAAGCTCTAGGGTTACAAATTGGTGATACTCTTCATTCTTCTCATGGCGCCAGTAGCGGCGAAACCCACCATCATCACCTGCAAATTGTAGGGTTAGTTCGTGCTGAAAGAGCTGCGGATCAATCATGTTTTTTTACAACAACTAGTGCCTATTACGGCATGCATTCAGCGAATCATTCAGACGAGATCACCGCACTAATGCTGAGGCTAAAAAGTAAATCTGCTTTGGTGATGCTTCCTCGCGTTTTTGATAGTCGTGCTGACGAACAAGCCGCCTTTCCTGTATTTATCTTTGCTCAACTTCAAAAGCAGTGGGCACCGGTGCTCAAGAATCTTGAAAGCTATAGTATTCTTGTTCCTGTTGTGCTCTTAATATTATTTATGTTAGTGGTCTTATATTTGGGCAATACAGAACGTATTACCCAGCGCTTTCTATTCTTACAAAAACGAAGTACAAGGCATATTTTAATGTATTGTCATGGCTTAGCGTTAATTATGGTAATACTTGGGTCTCTAATATCCTACATAGTACTTAGAGGCACTTTTAACTTTTACAATCATCATGAAGACGGACTTGTACTTTTACCAATATGTCTATCCATAATTATCTTCACGATTCTATCCAGGCGCAAATGAAAAAGTTCATTGTACTTTCTATGATGTTATTTAGCCATCTATGTAAGGCGCAAGCAGTGATGCCGTGGGAGCTTTTAGCCGTGCCCTATTCTATAACGCCTGACGGGCTCTATGAACCGCAGTTTCCTTCTTGGTTAGATAAATATCAAAACCAAGAAATAGTTATTCAAGGATACTTGGTCCCTGTTGATGTGGAAGGCAATCAATATGCACTTTCGCGTTATGCATTTTCATCATGTTTTTTCTGTGGAAATGCTGAACCCAATTCGGTTATAGAATTGATTTTTAAGGATCGCCCTGATAATTTGATTACCGATCAGTTTGTTGTAGTGAAAGGAACCCTCGTATTCAACTCCAAAGATCCATTTCGATTATTTTTTATTCTCCAACAGGTGGAATTTGCAGGATGAGAATAGCGCTATACTTAATGTTTATGTTAATGAGTACTAATATCAGTGCACAAGTACGTGTTCGATGGAGTTCTTTTGAACGTTTACAATTTGAGGAAGTTTTTGAAAAAGAGACTTCAATGTGGATACTCAGGCCCAAATGGACCGATAAAGACCGTGAATTAGATGGTCAACTAGTTGAAATCACAGGATATGTTATTGCCTTAGACGTTTTAAGTGACGATTATGCGCTCAGCGCCTTTCCATTTGCTAGTTGTTTTTTCTGCGGAGCAGCTGGACCGGAAAGTGTAATGGAGTTAAAATTAGCAAACAAGATGGAATATCTTACTGACGAGGTTCACACTTTTCAGGGGATACTAAAGCTAAATGAAGGTGCCTATACCTTTCCTCTTACGCTACTCAATGCTAAATCTTTAAGTGAACCATGAAATTTATTAAAAAACTAATAGGCGTTTTGATTCTAACCTTGGTGTTATTGTATGTAGTAGGTCCTTCGCCTGAAACTCCTGATTATTCTAGCCAATTACCATTTATTGGCACCGCTATAGCAGATATTGAAGATTCTTTAATACAATATGAATCCGAACATAATGTTGAAATTTGCGCGTTCACAGAAATCTACTGGACCGACAGTATAAGGCAAACAGAAGTAGCCTTTCTTTATTTACACGGATTTAGTGCCACTAAACACGAAGGAGACTCTCTTCGTTATTTATTGCCTAAACGATACGGCATGAATGCTTTGTTTAATCGGATGGCAGGACATGGAATAGATGAAGTTGATTCCAATAGATTAATTGGGTTTACTGCAGAAAAAGCTTGGGATAAAGCACTGTATGATTTTCAATTAGCAAAGATTCTGGGAAAAAAGATTATTCTTGGATCTTGTTCAACGGGTTCATCTATTGCTCTCCGATTAGCAGCTTTATACCCTGAAGATATCATTGGAGTAGTGAATTACAGCCCAAATATGGGCCTACCCGACCCTACTACTCCATTATTGAATGGTCCGTGGGGCTTTGAATTGATTAAACTTATAGATGGAGAATCCTACAGAACTGTCCCTCCAAGAGAAGATCATTTGATAATTCCATGCAAAGCGGTTACCTATTCATGGCAAAGTGTAATTCAAATGCAGCACTTGATTGAGACTATTGTTGATCATGATTTATTGAGTTCCATCAGGGTACCTGTTATGAATATGGTCTGGTATGAAGATGATAAAAATCAGGACTTTGTGATAGATGTAGCACAAGCTAAGAAGATGCACGAACAATTGGGTACCACGAGCAAGTATTGGGTTGAAACTTCTGCTCGCGAGCATGTTATCCAGAATTATTTACTCTCGTCTGATCTAGAAAACGTTTATGAACATAGCTATAACTTCATTGAAAGGTGTTTGAGATAATTGAATTCACAAGACCTAATTTACTTTGGGGCTTAATTTTAACTACCATACCAATTTGGATTCATCTCTTTGGGTTGCGACCTAGGCAAACTAAAAGTATTCCATCTTTAATATGGCTAAAGTCTGTTAATCCTTCAAAAAGAAGGCGCCGTAAAATCAAGGACTGGATTGTATTACTATTGAGAATGGCTGCTATTGCTTTGGTGGTTATTTCCTTAGCCAATCCAACGTCAGAAGAAAAAAACTTTAGCATACAAATTGACAATACTCACGCAGGGTGGAGTCTAAGGGAGAATTGGCTCAAGCCCATGATTAGTGAGTTGCCTAGCGGCACTTATGAACTTTTTGACAAGAGTGGTATTTCCATGGGCGTATATTCACGTGAAGCCTGTTGGACTATTTGTAATTCACTTGAACCTTCAAGCGCTTTGTTAAATACTATTGAAGACGCTATGATCTTGAGTTATGGCTTTAATTTATTTGATAGCACGTTAACCGCTTTGATTCCTGAACGCTCCAAAACATCCAATGTCCCAATAACGCAAACTATTGATGAATTAGGTACAAGAATTATAAGTGTACCAGAATCCTGTGATTTTAAATTATCTAACGACACCGCACTTATTGACCTAGCAAGAGTCATGTCCTATGAGATTGGTGAGGGTGAATTAAAATGGGGCGATAGTTTAGCTCTAATTGTAGATGCAGATACAGTGGTAGAGGATAATATCTTTATATGGAAAAAAAGTAAAAGAACTAAACGACTTGTGATACATCAAGTTGATGATAAGGTCTTCAAAGAATTCATACAACCTAGCGATTCCATCATGTATTATGACTCTAGCTTGGAGTATGATTTGAGTTTATTCAGTGCTGTAGTTCTCATTGGACTAGATTTTACTCCTTCCTTTCTATCTTCTTACTCAGGGAAAGTTTTATCATTTAACAAAGCGGCTACATTTATAGAACCTGATTGGATTTATGGAGTACCTTCTCTAAATCATCTTTTCTATTCGTCTTACTTTATTGGGCCATCTATTCAGAATGCCTGGCCGGAAGTCAAAGAATACGATACATTAATTACTGAACAAGGGGCTCTTTTAAAAGTAGACAAGGGTGTCATTGCAGCATTAGACGGAAGGTTCTATGAACAAAGATTTATGCCAAAAGATTGGGGACATCCCTATTATTTAGCATTGGATAAATGGTCAAATAACCAAGAAGTAGAATTCATTTATTCAGAATTCCTTGGAACAGACTATTTTGATATGAATAAGAACTTGAATGCAGTGTCTTTATTTAATCCTTACTCAAACAATAAATCAATCGATTTTTGGAACTCTTCATCTAATGAAAAGCGGTACTTAATCTTCGCATTGCTTTGCGTTATAATTGCTCTTATTTTTGTCAAAACCTAAAGTCGATGAAGCTTCTTTTTAAAAATGCATTAATCGTTGATATAAATAGTCCATATAATGGAGAGCAACTAGATGTATTAATTCACGATGATCGCATTGAAGCTATTGGGAAATTGCAAAATGTTCAAGTTGATCAAACAGTCAATTTAAATGGTGACGTTCTCACCACGGGGTTTGCAGAGCTTCATTCTGATCTTGGGGAACCAGGAAATGAAGAAAGTGAAAATTTAATTTCTGGTTCTGCTGCCGCTGCCGCAGGGGGTTTCACCGCAGTTGGTGTCGTTAGCAATGGTCGGCCACATATAGACAATAAGACGGGGGTGGAATTTATTCTTAATAAGTCAGAATCACTTCCAATTCACCTTGTTCCCATAAGCACTCTTTCTAAAGATAAATCTGGTAATGAGTTAAGCGATATGTACGAAATGAACCAACTTGGTGTGGGAATTTTTGGCGATTATAAACGCGGAGTCGACAATGCTAATCTATTAAAGCTGGGTTTGCTCTATGCGAAGCCCTTTGGTAAAATCATGGTGCATCCTGAAAACCACAGTTTGTCTTCAGGTGGAATGATGCATGAAGGAGCAATTTCCACTTATATAGGATTAAAAGGTGCTCCTGTGATAGCAGAAACAACGCAAATACAGCGTGATCTAGCCATCTTAGAGTATACAGAGGGTTCGCTACACATAGCATCTTTAAGTACGGTTGAAGGAGTCAATGCAGTTCGTGAAGCAAAGGCCAAAGGTCTCAATGTTTCTGCAAGTGTAAACGTTAGTCATCTTGTATTCACAGATGCGGACTTGACAAATTATGGAACTGAATTCAAAATGAACCCTCCCCTAAGGACTCCTGAGGACCGTGCGGCCTTAAGAGATGCTGTTCTTGATGGCACAATTGACTGCATTGCGGTTGACCATCTACCAAAGGATATTGAACAAAAACAATGCGAATTTGATAATGCTGAGTTTGGAATGGCAGGTTTTGAGGGTGCCTTAAGCGCTTTATTCGCAAACTTCCAAATGGAGGGTGAACTCATACAAGCAAGATTAAGTTTGGCTCCAAGAAAATTACTTGGCTTACCTGAAATATCCATAGTAGAAGGCCAAACTGCAGAGTTTACCATTCTTACTCAGAATACAAACCCTCTAATAGCAATGGCCTCAAAATCATTCAACAATCCATTTAAGTTAATGGAAGTAAATAACTGTATTAGAGGTGTTTTTGTAAAGGGATCTTACTTAAGCCTTGTATCTTAAGAAAAATCTATTTCCAATCCATCATAACCCAAGTTCATTCCTTCAGGTAGTTGACACGAAACTGTTTCATGGGTACCCATATGGTGACTCATATGTACGAAATATGTTTGTCGTGCACCTATTTTTTTAGCTTGAAGTATTGCTTGCTCTAGCGTGAAATGACTAAAATGTTCGCGGTGATGAAGCGCATCCAAAATCAATACATCTAAATTCTTGAGCAACTGATAGGATTTATCTGGTATAAAATTAGTGTCCGTCAAATAAGCCATATGACCTATTCTGTAACCAAGAATAGGCAATTGACCATGAATGATTGGAATGGGCACAACCTCTACCCCTTTTACAGCAAAGGGTTTGTCCTTAATGCTATTCGCAGTGATACGTGGAGCTCCGGGATAGGGCTGCTCTTCAAACGCATAATCGTATACCTTGCGTATTCTATTGATAACGCGCTCTTGAGCGAAAATAGGCATAGCCGAACCTGTCTTAAAAATAATTGGCCTAACATCATCTAAACCAGCGATATGGTCCTGATGTTCATGGGTAAAAAGAACACCATCTACATGAGTTATTTGATCGCGTAGCATTTGAGATCTAAAATCGGGGCCGGTATCAATTTGAAGATGAATACCATTGTAAATGACATGTATAGAACTCCTGAGTCGTTTGTCCTTTGAATCAAGGCTTGTACAAGTATCGCAATCACAACCTATAACTGGAATGCCCTGAGAGGTTCCTGTGCCTAAGAATCGAAGCCTTCCAGTCTTTTTACTCATTTTGGTCTACTTTTTGTTCATTTTCCTTTTGAAAACGAACTTTTCGAAGTTAGGAAGTTTTAAATTAGCACGAAGTACGAATCTAAGTCGGTTAAATGAATCAAAGAACCACTCTCACTACCGCTCAAAAAGCGTTACAAATCAACCTGAATTCTGATATTTATGGCACGTTCGCTGAGATAGGCGCAGGGCAAGAAACCGTTCGAGAATTCTTCAGAGCAGGTGCTGCATCTGGTACAATCGCAAAGGCAATGAGCGCATATGATAAAGCTTTCTCTGATGATATTTATGGTATTGAAGAAGACCAACGGTATGTGACTCAGAGTCGGCTTCAAAAAATGTTACACCACGAATATGGCTTGATTGAAAAACGTTTGGATCGTGAAGTACATCCTGATAAAACATATTTTGCCTATGCAAATACGGTAGCCACCATCAATTTTACCAAAACGTTCAAAGGACATGGATGGATGGGCATACGGTTTCAAACAGAAGCGCAAAAACAAACAAATGAAATCATTTTGCATTTTAGACTTCATGAGAATGAAGCTAAACATCAACAGGAAACAGTAGGTAGATTAGGAACGAATTTGATTTTTGGAGCATACAAGCTCTATGAAGATTCTAAAGAGTTTTTAAAAAGTCTGTATGATAATATTGATTCAGATGCTATTGAAATAGACTTAATTAATTTTACAGGTCCTGATTTCGAAGATGTTGACAATAGATTAATGTCTTTACAGTTGATAAAAAATGGTTATACGGATGCGGTGATTTTTGGGCCAGAAGGCAACAACTTACTCCCAGCTGAACTCCTGTATAAAAAGCATGTATTGGCTATGCGAGGTTCTTTCAGGCCTGTTACTAAAGTTAACATGGATATGATTAAACGTGGATACGATATGTTCACAGAGGATCGTAAAGTCAATGCTGAAAAAACTGTAGTGCTTTGGGAAATTACGCTTAACAACCTTTTATCTGACGGAGAACTAGATGAACAAGATTTTTTAGACCGTGCAGAGATATTGTGTTCATTGGGCCAGACAGTACTAATTTCCAATTACCAGGAATATTATAAACTCGTGGATTATTTTGGGCGCTTCTCTAAGAAAAGACAGGGCTTGGTTATGGGAGTTAATAACCTAACTGAATTGTTTAAAGACAAATACTATAGAGATTTACAAGGTGGTATTCTGGAGGCATTCGGACGCATTTTCTCCAAAGACTTAAAAATCATGGTCTACCCCTTTATTGACCATGAAAATGAAGGTAAATTAATGCGAAAGGAAGATGCCGAAATCCATCCAAGATTCCGTCCTATTATTGATTATTTGATTTTCCATAATAGAATCATAGATATAGATGAGTATGACCACAACATTACGAATATCTTTTCTAGGGAAGTTTTGAATCAAATACGTGGTGGTGAAGAAGGATGGGATGAATGTTTACCGGAATATGTGCATCATGTCATTCGTGATAAAAAGCTATTCGGATACAACGGTGAGCCTAAAGAAGCCTAACCATTTGACAGAGCAGTTTTAAATCTTTCTAGGCATCTTTCCCTTGCCCATTTATGGTCAACAATGGGATTCGGGTATTTTTCTGTGCCGTATTCGGGAATCCATTTTTTTACGTACTTGAGGTCTTTGTCAAACTTTTCAAGTTGAGAGGACGGATTAAAAATTCGAAAATAAGGTGCTGCATCTAGTCCTGAGCCGCTAGCCCATTGCCAACCGCCAATGTTACTTGCTAAATCAAAGTCTAATAATTTAGCGGCAAAGTACCTCTCTCCTAATCTCCAGTCAATTAACAAGTGCTTAGTCAAGAAACTGGCCACAATCATTCTGACTCTATTATGCATGTAGCCCGTAACATTTAATTCTCTAATACCAGCATCCACCATTGGATATCCTGTCTGCCCCAAACACCAAGCTTCGAAATGATTCATATTAGTTTCCCAGGGAATACGATCGTACTTTGGTTTAATGGCTTTTTCTCTACTTTCGGGAAAGTAGTGTAATGCCATTTGAAAAAAGTCTCTCCAAATAAGTTCGTTGATAAATGTATCATTGACAGAGATTGCTTTTTGCAAAAGATGCCTTACTGAAACAGAACCGAATCTAAGATGCATACCAAGACGCGTGGTACCATCTTCTATTCCTGGGAAATTTCTCGTTTTATCATAGGTACTTATGGTTTCCAATTTGATTTCTGCACTTGGTAGATCTATAGTTGTTGGTTTGAAGCCCATCTCAGACAAGGACGGAATATGACTGCCTTGTTCATTGGAGAAATGTATGCAGTATTTTTCCGATGCATACGATTCATAATGGTATGTACTTAATTTCTTTCTCCATGCCCTGCCATAAGGACTAAATACTAAATACGGTGTACCGTCTGCCTTTACGATTTCATCTTTTTCAAAGATTACGTGATCCTTAGCTCCAACAACATTTATATCTTTTGCCTTAAGCAACTCAAATATTACCTTATCTCTTGTGAACGCGTACGGTTCATAATCTCTATTGTAAAATAGAGCCTGAATGGAATATTCACTTGTTAAATGGGAGAATACTTCTAAAGGTGCACCATAAAAAACCTTTAAACATGCGTTATATGTTTTGAGCTGCTCATTCAGTGTATGAAGTCTTTGATGTAAAAAGGATACTCTAGGATCTGTTTTGTCTTCTAATTGATTCAATATGTTGGTATCGAAAATGAAAATGGGCACCACAGGATGCCCACTTTTTAATGCTTTCCAAAGACCCGCATTATCTTCCAGTCTAAGATCACGTCTGAACCAAAAAATACTTACCTCTTTCATCATTTAAATGACTCAAGAAATGCTTTTTTGTTCATGGATTCTTCAAATTTACCATGAAATGCCATGGTGATTGTAGAACTATCATTATCCTCAATACCACGTGTTTTAACACACATATGTTCTGCTTCTAAATAGACTGCCACATGTGAAGTATTCAAACCGCCCATTAAAGCTTCAGCTATTTGTCTTGTTAGACGTTCTTGAACTTGAGGACGCTTTGAATAATGACGAACAATGCGATTTAATTTACTCAACCCAACGACCTTACCATTTGGAATATATGCAATATGACACTTACCTATAATTGGTACAAAGTGATGTTCACAATGAGAATGAACTTGAATATTTTTTTCAATAAGCATTTCGTTGTAAGCGTATTTATTGGAAAAAAGTTTCAACTCAGGCTTATTCTTTGGATTTAGACCTGCAAATGCTTCATTTACATACATCTTTGCTACCCTTAATGGTGTACCAGATAGGCTATCGTCCGTGAGGTCTAAACCTAAGATTTCCATGATATCACGAAACTTAGTTTCGATCAACTTAACCTTTTCTTCATCACTCATTTTAAAAGCATCTGCTCGTAATGGAGTGTCAATAGAAGTTCCTAAATGTGCTTCAACTAATTGTTCTAATTCTTCAGCGGTATATCTGTTTTCGTGATGTGTCATATTTCTTTATTGTCCGTTATACTCAACATAATTGCGAGGAGTTTCATAAAGCGTTACTTTCAAATCAAGATTATTATTAATAACTCTTCGTAATCTATTCCATATTACATAAGCAATATGTTCTGCAGTAGGATTGAGTGTTTTGAACTCAGCTACCTGAATGTTCAAGTTTTTATGATCAAGATAATCCTCCACCTCTGTTTTGATGATGTCCTTAAGTACTTTCATATCCATTAAATAACCTGTTCTAGGATGTACTTCTCCGTGAACATGAACGATTAACTCATAGTTATGACCGTGAAAAAATTCATTGTTACACTTTCCAAATTCTGCAGCATTTTCCTCATTTGTTAATGCTGGATTATGCAGCCTGTGGGCTGCATTAAAATGTGCTTTTCTACAAACCGTGATCTTCATTGTGCCAATAGTTTAAGAATCTGTCATATATTATCTTGAACCACTCTGTATATTTAATCGGATTCTCCTTCATGTCGTTAGCTACCCAGTCCACAGATCTCCATTCATAACTATCTACCTCATCAGCATTTATATTTGGCTGCTCGTTGTAGCGCGCAATTAATACATGGTCTAATTCGTGTTCGGTAAGGTTGTTATCGAGTTCAGCTTTATAGATGAACGAAAAAATGCTCTTTACTTCGCATGTAAAACCCATCTCTTCCATTAAACGACGCTTTGCCGCCTGCTCAACGGTCTCCCCGTCTCTTGGATGAGAACAACAAGTATTTGTCCATAATCCACCGCTATGATACTTGTGTAACGCTCTGCGCTGAAGCATAATTTCATTTCTATCGTTCATAGCGAATACAGAAAAGGCACGATGAAGTTTCGCCTTGCGATGAGCTTCCATTTTCTCCATCAGCCCAACTGGATTATCTTCCGAATCTACAAGGATAACTTGTTCAAGCATTTGTGGTAGTTAAATCCAGTTAATAGTATGCCTCACGTAAGAGCTTAATAGCAAACCATATTTACGCTTATTCGAGATTCTAACCCGTTCATTCAAAATGATATCTGCATGTGTACTGCAGATTTTTTTAAATAAACTATAGTAGTATACATAGGCTATGTAAACACCAAAACGCGCTCCCTTGGGTAGCTGTTTGATTCCTTGATAACCTGCTCTAAAGTCTAACTCTATGTCTGCTTCGATTTCTGCTTTGACCTGTTCATTGAACTCATTTAAATCCACTCCTGGAAAATAAGTACGTCCTAAACTATGGTAATCTGCATTCAAATCACGAAGAAAATTTATTTTTTGAAATGCCGAACCAAGTTGCATAGCAGGTTTCTTAAGCTCTTGGTATCTTTTTTCGTCGCCATCAACAAAAACCTTTAAGCACATTAATCCCACAACTTCGGCACTACCAAGAATGTAGGCTTTGTAACCCGCCTCGTCGTAGTCATTTTTATAGAGATCCATTTCCATGGATTTTAAGAACGTCTCGATTAATTCTCGGTCAATATCAAATGCACTTACTACTTGTTGAAAGCTGTTCAAAATAGGATTCAAACTGATTTTTTCGTCCAATGCCAGATAAGTGTCCTTCCAAAATCGATCCAAGAGTTCTTTTTGCGAATACCCTTCAAAGCTATCAACTATTTCATCTGCAAAACGGACAAAACCATAGATTGCATAAATAGGATCACGGTATATTTTATCTAAACCTAAAATACCTAATGAAAAAGATGTACTATATGCTTTAGTAGTCATTCTGGACGCACGAATACTTACGCTGTCAAATAATGCTTTCATACTGCTTTCTTAAATTTTTGGTCTTTAACAATTTCCTTACTAACAACTTCTCCGCTGATCAAACAAGGAGGCACACCTGGACCAGGAGTAGTAAGTTGCCCTGCAAAGTATAAGTTAGAAACTTTTTTACTTTTTAATCTTGGCTTTAGGATGGCTGTTTGACTCAAGGTATTGGCCAATCCGTATGCATTTCCTTTAAAACTGTTGTATTCAGATTTAAAATCTTGATACGCAAAAGACCTCTTAACTACTACTCTATCCTTGATGCTACTCCCTGTGAATTTTTCGAGTCGATGCATCATCATATCGTAGTACTTCTCTCTAGTTTCTTCTGTATCTCCATCCATTCCCGGTGCTGTTGGCATGAGCAAGAACATATTTTCACAACCTTTGGGAGCAACGCTGTCATCTGTTTTAGATGGCGCACTTGCATAGAACAAGGGCTTCGTTGGCCATTTAGGGTCCGTATAGATTTCATGTGCATGCTGGTCTAACTCGTGATCAAAAAATAAGTTATGGTGCAATACATTTGGTACTTTGCCTTCAATCCCCAAATAGAATAGTAAGGACGAAGGTGCCATTTTTCTGTTATTCCAATATTTTGGGGTGTATTCCCTGAACTCAGGTGCACTTATGTGCTGATCTATATGATGGTAATCAGCTCCGCCAACAACAATATCAGTCAAAAATGAACCTGATTTAGTGAGTACGCCAACAATAGTGTTTCCGGAATATTTAAACCCAGTAACCTCCGTAGATGTTCTGAACTTCACACCCAGTTCTTTAGCTACACTTACCATTCCCTTGATAATTTCGTTCATGCCTTTCATAGGATACCATGTACCTAAGGCCATGTCTGCATAATTCATGAGACTATATAAAGCAGGTGTGTTTTGAGGTAAAGCACCTAGAAACAATACAGGGAATTCCAGTATTGCTTTTAGTTTAGGATGAGCACTTACTTCATTGACATGTCTCCTCATGTCTTTGAGCATATCCAATTGAAAAAGTCCCTTCGCTATTCTTGTATCTAAAAATTCAGTTAATGACCTCCCTGGTTTAAATACCAAATCCTTAATCCCAACATTGTACTTGTATTCGGCTTGCTTGAGGAATTTTCTTAGTCTTAATCCCGAACCAGGATCTAACTTATCAAACATAGCCTCAAGCTCTGTCATTCTAGGACTTTGGTCCTCATGTTCACTCTGACCAAATACAACCCGGTATGATGGGTCAAGCCGAACTAAATCATAATGCTTTTGAACACTCGAACCTAATTCAGAAAAATATCTTTCAAAAACATCTGGCATCCAGTACCAGCTGGGACCCATATCAAAGGTAAAACCGTCTTTCTCATAAGAGCGAGCTCTGCCCCCTAGTTGATCGTTTTTCTCTAGGACAGTAACATCATACCCTTCCTTTGCTAAAAAGGAAGCGGCACTCAACCCGGCAAAACCGGATCCGATAACTATAACTGATTTCATGTTAATTGGCGGTTGGCGGTTAATCAGTGGCGTTGGTCTGCAAGCTTTTCCATCATTTTCTTGCGAGCTAGAAAGATACGAGACTTTACGGTACCAAGAGGAATATTAAAATGTTCCGCAATTTCNTCGTATTTAAAGCCTTCGTAATGCATAAAAAAAGCTTCTGTNTAATGAGATTCAATAGAATTAATCTGTTCCATGATGTAATCATTGTCCACGTTAGCATCTGTCAGTGTTGTCCTACTGGCTTCTTTACTATTTAAAAAGTATTGACTCTCAGTTTCATCAACAAANGTATTTTGCTGCTTTTTGCGACGGTAATTATTAATGAAAGTATTTTTCATTATAGTGTACAACCAACCTTTAAGGTTGGTGCCAGTGGCAAATTTGTCTTTATTCTTCAGCGCCTTGAAATAGGTATCCTGAATGAGATCTTGAGCATCATCATGACGCTTGGTCAACTTCATGGCTAATTGATGTAGAAAATCGTGTTCGCGGTCAATTAAATCACCAAACTCTGCAGTAGACATAATTATTTGTTTAAGGTTACTTCTGTAAAGTTAAACAAATTGTTTGAACATTCTGTCTAACCTTTCACAGTTTTTTTTAAACAAACAAAATAAGAGACGCTAAATGGCCCCGGAAAGATCCTTTAATGTGCTGTATATATGTATGTTATCTTGCACATTGTTTAGTTGAACAGAAGTAAATTGATAGCCTGTAAGGTGGACATTAATGCTCCGGCCGTTTATTATTTCCGCCAAATCGTTCAAATATTCTGGAATATATTCGCTATCTGGGTTCGTCGTGAAGACTGAAACCAAAGCATCTATTTNTTGATTGTCTAATAAATCAGTCAAATACTCCTTGGGAAGACTTTGCCCTAAATATATGACTCTGTCTCCCCTTTCTTTGAGGACATACGCTAGATAAAGCAAACCAATTTCATGCAATTCATTGGCCGGCAAGAATAAGGCAAAAGTCTTTTCTCCTTTTCCACTTGAGAGATTGTCTATGGCCGAATATAGTTTTTGACGTATCATGGAAGACATAAAATGTTCTTGCGATATACTCACCGAACCACTGAGCCATAATTTGCCCAATTCCTCTATGTAATCTCCAATTATCTTTTGAAAAGTATCATGTATGCCATGCTCACTTATGCACTTAGCCATGATAGACTCAAACCGTTCAATATCAAAATTTAGCGTACTTAGCTTGAGTTCGTTCAGTTCGAACGTGTATTTCCCTAAATAAGGAACTGCATTAAGGGCCTCCGCTGCAATATCTGCTGAGGTTAATTTAGCAATTTGGCCAATTTTCCATTCGTGCTCTAAAAGAATACTAGCGTTAAGGATGACTCTCAAATCATCATCACCATAATATCTAATGTTGGTGACTGTTCGTTTAGGCGTTATAAGCTTATGCCTTTGCTCCCAAGCTCTGATCGTGTGGGCTTTAATACCACTGAGCATTTCTAAATCTTTGATTGAATATCGTGACTTCACATGCAGGTAACCACAATTACCACAAATAGTTTTGTATTGAGGCAAGTATGAGTAAATACCATCATATTTGGAAAACACCTTTAGTATATTTGGCACAAATAATCCATACATGTCACTAGAAGACGAAATAAGTATTCGTAGAACCTTTGGAATTATCTCCCACCCTGATGCAGGGAAAACCACANTAACTGAAAAGCTACTTCTATTTGGAGGAGCAATCCAAGAGGCTGGGGCCGTTAAAAGCAATAAAGTTAAAAAGAGTGCTACCTCAGATTTCATGGAAATTGAGAAGCAGAGAGGTATTTCAGTAGCTACGTCTGTTATGGGCTTTTATTATAAGGACAAAAAAATCAACATATTAGATACTCCAGGTCATCAAGACTTCGCCGAAGATACGTATCGAACCTTAACAGCTTGCGACAGTGTAATAGTGGTGATTGATGTGGCGAAAGGGGTAGAACCTCAAACGGAGAAACTAGTGAAAGTTTGCAGAATGCGTGCTACGCCTATTATTGTTTTCATTAATAAATTGGATCGAGAGGGAAAAGATGGATTTGATCTCATTGACGAAGTGGAACAAAAATTAGGCTTAACGCTCTGTCCAATGTCATGGCCAATTGGAATGGGTCAACGTTTCAAAGGTGTCTATAACATGTGGGAGAAAAATCTTAATCTCTATAGCGCTGAAAACAAGCAAAAGATTACCGAAGGAACGAAATTAGAAAATATTGAATCGAGCATTTTAGAGGATTANATTGGCAGTGATGCAGCAATTGAATTAAGAAATGATGTAGAACTTCTTGAGGCCGTTTATCCCAGATTCAACAGAAGTGAATATCTCAAAGGGGATCTATGTCCAGTATTCTTTGGCTCCGCATTGAACAATTTTGGTGTTCGAGAACTTCTTGATTGTTTTCAAGAAATTGCACCTGAACCTCAAGCGAAGGAGGCTGAAGAACGATTGGTGCAGCCCAATGAAGATAGTTTTTCAGGTTTTGTGTTTAAAATTCACGCAAATATTGACCCTAATCATCGTAATAGAATCGCTTTCTTAAAGGTTGTTAGTGGTAAATTTGAGAGAAACAAAAATTACTTTCATACGCGAAGTGGTAAATCTTTCAAAGTAAGTGCTCCTACTGCTTTTATGGCTTCTAAGAAAAGTACTATAGACGAAGCCTATCCTGGCGATATTATAGGGATACCTGATAATGGTACATTTAGAATTGGAGATACATTCACTGAAAAAGAAAATCTCCATTACAAGGGAATCCCTTCGTTTTCGCCGGAGCACTTTAGATTTATCAATAATGCTGATCCCTTAAAGGCTAAACAACTGAATAAAGGAGTTGATCAGCTCATGGATGAAGGTGTTGCCCAGTTGTTTACCCTTAAACAGAATAACAGAAAAATCATTGGAACCGTGGGAGCTCTTCAATACGAGGTGATACAATACCGATTAGAGCACGAGTATAACGCTAAATGTTCTTATGAAAACTTCCCCGCCTTTAAGGCATGTTGGATAGAAAGTCATGATGAAAGCCAGCTACAAGAATTCAGTATTTTGAAGCAGCGTTACCTCGCTGAAGATAAGTATGGCCGACTGGTCTTCTTGGCTGATTCGCAATTCTCCTTACAAATGGCTCAAGATAAATTTGATAAAATCACATTTCACATGAAAAGTGAATTCTAATGAGTCATATAATTAACTATAGATTAAATCAATTTTCATGGGCTATTGCAGCCCTGCTCTTACTTCCTTTATTATTNACCAAAGGGATGTTTTTTGATGGCCTAACCTACGCCTCTATTGCTCGCAATATAAACGAAGGTATAGGTACGTTTTGGACTCCATCGTATACACCAGCCGTTCATCCAGAGTTTTATGAACACCCGCCTTTTTCATTTGGTCTGCACAGTGTATTCTATAGATTATTTGGCGACCAGCCATGGGTAGACAGAATTTACCCGTATACAATGTACGGTCTCAGCGTATTGATGCTCAGAAGAATATGGGCGCTCTTTATACCCGCTGGACACAGGGCTTGGATACCCCAATTATTGTGGACCCTCACACCAACTGTAATTTGGGTACATCAAAACAATATGCTTGAGGCACCATTAGCAGCCGCCACATTGTGTGTAGTTTGGCTCTTATTCGAAGGCACATTAAAACGAAACTATTTTTGGTCCGTAGTGGCAGGTATCGTATTCTTCTTTGCCTTGGGAATTAAAGGTCCGGTATCTCTGTTTCC
This sequence comes from Flavobacteriales bacterium, assembly GCA_002707525.1. Lineage (GTDB taxonomy): Bacteria > Bacteroidota > Bacteroidia > Flavobacteriales > Schleiferiaceae > UBA10364. The sequence continues at coordinate 112,032 of PAND01000010.1, read as the reverse complement.
TCTGCTGACATTGCCAATAATGGCAACCCTATACCCGATTCATAGGAAGGTGGCTCTTATTTCTTTAAGCATTCTAATCCTCACTTTTAGCATACTTTTTTCCTACTTTTATTTGTATCAACCCGTATTTGAAGAGTTGTTTTCCCAATACCTTAATAGGCAATTACGGCCTACTCTTCTTGGACAAAGGGAACAAGCAGGCAATGCATGGGATAGTATCATTGAGGTTTTTAAACAGATGATATTACCCGTAGTGGTATTCATTGTTTTAAGATTTAAATCCGGTTCCTCCTATTCTCTGCAGCGCGGAAGCGTTTTTTTCTTCCTCATAGCTCTTTGCGGAACTCTTCCATTTTTATTCATGGATAGACAGCATCATTACTATTTCATGCCATCAATGGCATTTTGGATGCTAGGGTTTGGAATACACTTGGCACAAAACCCTTATCCTTGGAGTATAAAAAGAACCAAATGGGTAAAGTTCATATCAATTTCAAACTTGGGTATCTGGTTCTTGGCAGTAGGTCTAAGTATTTATTTTTCAAAGAGCCCTTCTCGGGACAAACATATCGTCAAAGCGATAGAGCATATAGAACAATCCTATCGCCCTTTGAATGTTCATATAGATGATTTGACTTCCAATTGGAAATTAGTTGCGATTACTGAGCGTTACGCTGAATTCTATCTGACCGAAAACGAATGTGATTGGCTGATATCAAATAACCAACGTTCAATTGAAGGGGAGATCTTAGTAGAAAGATTTGATAANGCAGACTTATTCCTTTATAAGAAAGCCACTAATTCACAGTGAACTAGTGGCCTGAATATTTTAGAATCATGGAAGGTTACTCCTCTCCTTCCATAAATTGTTGCATTACCAAATTGCTTACCCCCATATTACTAAAGCCTCCATCATTGAATAGGTTTTGCATAGTTACGCGGCGCGTAAGATCGGAGAACATAGTGACAATATAATTCGCACAATCCTCAGCGGAAGCGTTTCCTAACGGAGACATCTTTTCAGCATAGGCTATAAATCCATCAAAACCTTTAACTCCTGAGCCCGCAGTAGTGGGCGTAGGACTCTGAGAAATGGTGTTTACTCGAACATTATTTTTCATACCCCAATGGTATCCGAAGCTTCGGGCAATACTCTCCAAGTAACTTTTATTATCTGCCATATCATTATAATCTGGAAATGTACGTTGTGCAGCCATATAGGTTAATCCTAATATTGAGCCCCATTCGTTCATGGCATCTTTTTTCCATGCGCACTGCATCACCTTATGGAAACTTACAGCACTCACGTCCCATCCTTTCTGCAACCAATCGTAATTCAATTCAGTATAGTGCTTACCCTTACGAACATTTACACTCATACCTATGGAGTGTAAAATGAAATCAATTTTACCACCAAAATGATCCACAGCACCGTCAATTAATGCATTTAACTCATCAATGTTTGTTGCATCTGCTGGGATTATGGGAGCATCTATGGCCTCAGATAATTTGTTCAACTCACCTAATCGCATAGCAATTGGCGCATTTGTTAGAACCACTTTTCCTCCTTGAGCATGAATAGCCTCAGCGGCTTTCCATGCAATAGAATCTGAATTTAGAGCACCGAATACGATTCCACATTTTCCTTTAAGTAATCCGTTTGACATAGTTCTTGTTTCTTTCAATGTTCAATTTACCACACTTAATGTGGTTTAAGTAGCGATTCAGCCTGATTCAAAGCAGCCTTTGTTATTGTTTCGCCACTTAGCATACGTGCAATTTCGCCCTTCCGCTTTTCATGAGTCAAAGGAACAACATTTGAATACGTTGATCCCATGTGATGTGATTTTGATACCAACAAGTGAACGTCTCCTTTTGCTGCAACTTGAGGCAAATGCGTGATAGCTATAATTTGCTGATTTACAGACATTTCTTTCATTAATTCCCCNACTTTTTCAGCTGTAGAACCACTTATACCGGTGTCAATTTCATCAAATATCTGTGAACTTAAATGCTTCTTTTGACCCAAAACCGCCTTTAATGCCAATTTTACGCGACTCTGCTCCCCACCTGATGCACTCTTACTAAGGGACAAGAGGTTTGTACCAGGATTCGCTGAAAATAAAAAATCCGGGAGATACATTCCAAAAGACGATATAGCAGCTGGCTTCCACCTTAACGCTAATCTTGCGTTGGGTAAATCAATCCTTACCAATTGTTGTGATAACAATTCCTCAATGATGTCCGCACCAATTAATCGCTTTGCATGTAATTCATTTCCTAAGTCCTGTAATTGTTTGCTTAGCTTCAGAAGAATACCGCCCAATCTTTCCAATTCACTTTCTCTTGTTTCAATTAATCGAATCTTTTCTCCAAGGGAAATCATCTTTTCCTCCAATTCTTCTGCCGTTAGCACTCGGTGCTTTCTTATTAAGGCGTCTATTCGAGCCTTTTCCTCCTTCAAAGACTGGTATTCAGATTCAGATATAGATTCAGTGAGACCTTGGTTAATACTGCGCTCAATACCCCTAATCTGCGCTATCACCTCTTGTAGATGATCACATTGTTGACTTAAAATAGCATCATCAGAGGATTTCTGAAGAACATCTTCCAACGCGTACAGCTGATCTAATAGCCCGTTTGCTGAACCAATTATACGTACTCCATTTTCATAAGTAGTTTGTTTGTTGCGAATGGAACTTGCTTTTAATATTCTATCCTCAAGTTCAAGGTATCTCGCACAACTTATGGTATTTGAATTTAGTTCTTTGTGCACAAATTTTAAATAGTCTAAATCTCCATTTTGACCCAAATCCTTAAGCTCCTCAATTGCCAAGCTTACCCGCCTAAACTCTATATACTGCTGTTCATATTTCTGTTTCATTTGATCAAAATCACAGAAACTATCAATCAATTTTAATTGATCTAGCGGACGATGAATTAAACCTTCATCCTTCTGAGAATTAATATCAACCAAGTGCGAAGCAATCTCCTGCAGAGACTTTGATTTGGTTGGAGAATCATTTACAAAACATCTAGACTTTCCGTTTGGTAACAACTCCCTGCGAAATGTGCTTGTAGACTCAAAATCCAACTCCAAGCGAGTGAAATCCTCTCGCATGTCGCTGCTTAAATCTAATACCAATTCAATAATAGCTTTCTCCCTATCATCTTTCAACAAGCCTTTAGCATTTAAACGTTTGCCTAATGCTGCATCAACCGCACCGAGTAAAATGCTTTTACCTGCACCAGTCTCTCCAGTGAGAACNGTGAGTCCTTGCTCTAATTCAAGATGTAATTCATCTATAAGAATGAAATTCTTGATATAAAGACTCCTTACCATTAACGTCCAAATTTGGAATATGAACTCGCATGGGTCCTATCAATGCTCTCTAACATCGCTTGAAGCCCTTTTATATCTACTTGAAGTGCTTCAGCCTCAGTATATAGACTGATTATCTCCTGATTCTTAGCATCGAAGAATAAATTCATCAAATAGCTGTTTGGTCGCTTTTGATTTGGTTCTTCTAATTTTCTGAGCGCCTCTGTGATGGTAGATAAAGCTTTCTTGTGATTGCCGCTTAAATGCATTAAATCCAAACCTTGTCTATGATACAAATACAAACATTCTTTTACGGGATCAAAGGCAGGACTGCTTAAAGCGTCTGAAATCCAAAATCGATTTTTATTTCCATCAATACTCTTCCATCCACTGGCACCGCCACTACTCTGTGCAGTTATCACGATGCCCTGTGCCATGGCAAATTCTTCATCTCCCCCATTTGCTTTGAAAGTAGACCGATCCATTCCAATAATCGTATATGAATAAAAAGCCAAAATAGAACTCAAATTGGTGGTGAAGGAATTTTTCTGAAATTCAATGGGTTCATTCTCACGGTAGCTAAAAACCACATCTTTATCCAATACATTTAATACCGGAGAATTGTATTGAGAACCGTAAACAGGTCTGGAGTATTGAACTTGAATATTACCGTCAAAACGTGCGCCATTCATAGCTTCAATGGTTAAGATGAAGCTACACTCAATTCTTTCCTCGTCAGCATACTTGTGATCTGTAAAAGTATAGCCGTTAAGAAAGTTCTGTAAAGTAGATTCTAATGCCACAAAAACATCCTTATTTGTAGCCTGTATTTCAGGACTTAATACTTTAACTNTAGCCCTTAATTCCTGGGCTTGCGCAGATAAAGTAGATAAAACAATAAAAAGAAAGAGTATAACTTTATTCATCTGTCAAATTGAATTCTTCTATGAATAATGAAAACAACGTCTTTCCCAACGTTTTCTTATCCTGTAGGGGATAAGAAACTGTTTTTCCTGAGGCAGTGAATACATTAACTTCATTAGTTTCTGTTTCAAATCCGACACCCTTTTTGCCAAGTGTGTTCAGAATAATAGCATCAGCATTTTTCTCCCTTAATTTATCCTTGGCGTAAGCAGAACCATTATTTGTTTCTAATGCAAAACCAATGAGGACATTGTTGGAAGTTTTTGATTTACCTAATAACGATAAGATATCTGGTGTTTTTTTCAGCGGAATACTTAACTCATCTCCAGTTGATGTCTTTTTAATTTTATGATTAGTCTTGTTCACAGGCATATAGTCACTCACAGCTGCAGTACAAATTGTAATACACGATCTTAAGAAGTGTTCTTGCATATGCTCAAGCATTTCAAGGGCGCTAGTCACATTAATTACATCCATTCCATGCAAATCCAGGTTAGCTTGAGTAGGACCTAACACAACCCTTACGTCTGCGCCTAAATCTCTTGCAGCAGCGGCAAGTGCTGCCCCCATCTTTCCAGAACTATTATTTCCTAAAAAGCGCACCGGATCAAGATGTTCATGAGTAGGACCAGCGTTTATCAAGACTTGCTTACCTGAGAGCGGTAATCTCTTTTTTAACTCACGCTCAACAAAATTTGCAATATTCTCCGGCTCTGCCATTCTTCCTTTTCCAACAAGACCAGAGGCTAATTCTCCAAATTCTGCATGTATAATCTCTACATTTCGTTGCTTCAATACTTCCAAATTATTTTGGGTAGCTCCGTTCGAATGCATATCCAAGTCCATAGCTGGAGCAACAAAAACTGGGCATTTGGCACTCAGGTAAACTGCTGTCAATAAATTATTACAAGCGCCAGTAGCCATGTTAGACAAAGTATTTGAGGAAGCTGGTGCCACAATCATTAAGTCCGCCCATAAACCCATATCAACGTGATTATTCCAAACACCATAGGGTTTTTGTTCGTCCTCAATGAATTCACTGTAGACAGGTCTTTTACTCAGTGTTGAAAGGGTCAAAGGGGTGACGAAATCCTTTGCAGTATGTGTAATCACAACTTGGACTTCGGCACCCCTTTTAATGAGCTCTCTAACTAGATGGCCACATTTGTATGCTGCAATACTACCAGATATGCCTAGTAAAATCTTGCGTTTATACAAAAGACTCATTTTAGAGAAATTATTTCTCCTCTCCTTCTCTTCTGAAGTAGATATTATCATCCAACCACTCTTGCATCGCAAGTGCAGTAGGCTTTGGTAAACTTTCGTAAAAACGACTCACTTCAATCTGCTCTTTGTTTTCAAAGATCTCTTCAAGTGATTCTGTAGATGATGCAAACTCTTGAAGCTTTGCGTGCAACTCTTCTCGGGTGTCATCATTAATTTGTTCTGCACGTTTAGCAATGATTGATAGCGCCTCGTAAATGTTTTCAGTTGGAGCATCAATTTTATTGGTATTGTGCGTTCTTGTTGTTTTGTCCGCTGGCATTTTTTTGTAATCCATGAGCTTTGGGAACTATTTATTAGTCAATTTACGTAATTCTTTTAGGTAATCACTTTCCGGGTAGATTTGTTCAAGATCGTTCAAGGCAGTATTCGCCTCAATAAATCTATTCTTTTGTAAATCCTCCACACTATTCTGCGCCAATTTAAAAGCTGCTTTGGCCTTCAAATACATGGCTTCTTCTCTGAAGGGCGTATCTGGATACTCACTCAAAGTGGTCGTAAAAGCTGTCATAGCTGCTTTGTATTTACGGGTCTTGTAATACTGTTTCGCTATTTCATAACTCTTAACCTCTAATCGACCACGAAGATTCTCCATGTATTGATTGCAATCATCAATTTTATCCGAACCAGGATGCGTATTGATAAAAAGTTGAAGTTCGTTGATTGCTTTGTAGGTATAAGCTTGATCTAGACTGTGAGACGGGGCTTCCAAATAGTAGCAATATGCCGTGAGATATGCGGCTTCTTCAGCATTTGAATTAGATGGGAAAGTCTTGTAGAAATTTTTAAAATGATACCCTGCTAAAATGAAGTCCTTTTGAAAATAAAGCGTGTTAGCGTAATAAAAATATACCTCTTGAGCCTTCTCTGTTCCTCGATACAAGGTAACTAATTCATCAAAAATGGGAAAAGCCTTGTTGTACTCTTTGGCATCATAGTAAGAAACAGCCTTAGAAAACTTATAGTCTAAATCTTTGCTCTTTAACACCTGTTGGTATTCACCACAAGAATTAAGCATCAAAGCAAAAACAAGAAATATGTATACCCTTTTGAACATCATTGAACGCGCAAATGTAAGCTATTTACCAAACTTCTAAAGAGGAAATATCATCATATTCATTCCCAGCATGTACGTTTTGCAAAATGTGCTTAACCAAGTCCTCCGCGTAGTCCGGATACGCAATTTTTATGGGATGAGCAGAGGATAAAAACTTAGCCCAAATACGTTTCCCTCTCGCATCTAACGAATCAAATACCTCTATACCTAATAACTTTGCACATCTAGCGTTGGCTGCCTGCTCGTATTGATCTTTAATTGGACTTATCAATAATTTTTTGCCACAATAAAGGGCTTCTGAAGGTGCTTCAAAACCCGCACCGCAAATTAATCCAGCGCTTGTGCGGAAACTTTCTAAGTATTCTGCAACACTTATTGATTTTACTATTGCATTTCCAACATTGTAAGGCTGATCCACGCGTGCGAATATGTGAAATTGAAAGTCTTTAAATTGATTGACAAAAGACATAATCTCAACCGGATGGTAGGAAGGCAGGTATACAGTGTAATGGCCGTGATCTTCAAGAATAGCATTTCTTATTTCCTCTCGTATTATGGGTGGTAAAATGAAATCGTCATATTGATCAAAATGAAACCCTAAAGCATATTTAGAAGGTGACATGTGTGCAATTACAAATTCCCAATGCCAAATTCTGTTGCTTGGGCGCGGTGTATGTTTAGACCAATACGCAGCTTGATGACTGAGTTGCAACGATTTCACACCACGAATAAAACAGGCATAAGAAGTTACCGCTTCAAAATCTATAATGACCGCATCGTATTTCTTCACCGGTAGTTTAATAACGTCCCAAATAAACCGAAAAGGTTTATTCCGCAGAAGACTCTGACCATAGCTTACGGCACCTTTCTTATTGTAAACCATGTTCAGCCCAAATAGACGATAGGTAATATTTATACCTAAATCTAAATCGCTTTGCGTGCCCGCTACAAGCACATCTACTTCTGCATATCGTTTAAATCTAGGCACTAAATCTCTTGCGCGAGCCACGTGACCATTGCCTGTTCCTTGAAATGCGTAAAGTATTTTCAAATCAAATCCAGTGCAATTAATTCTGATTTGATGGATCCCTTTAACTCATCAGTGGCCGGAATTAGCGGTAAACGAACTACATTCTTGCACAAGCCACGGAGCTCAAGAAGTGCTTTAACACCTGCAGGATTCCCTTCCTTAAATAAGAGATTGGTTAAATGGAATAAAGAGAGGTGAGCCTCTTTAGAAGCAGCCCAATTACTCTTTATGTATTCATCAAAAACTTTACAAAAGATTTCAGGAACTCCCTGCCCACTGACAGAAATAACACCGTCACAACCTAGGGCTAACATGTGAAAAGTCAAATTGTCATCCCCCGAAATAATCTTGAATTCAGGCGGTCTCCTTAGAATAATTTCTGTGATTTGATCTAAGTCTCCACTCGCCTCCTTAATGGCAACTATATTCTTGAACTTATTGGCCAAACGCAAGGTTGTTTCAGAACTAATATTTGAGCTCGTTCGACCAGGTACGTTATATAAGATTATGGGCAATTCAGTAGCGGAAGCTATTTCCGAATAGTGCGCATAAATCCCGTCCTGTGACGGTTTGTTATAATAGGGGCTTGCACTCAAAATAGCGCATACTCCTTCCACTTTAAAATCAGACACTTCTTGGGTAACNGCTTTAGTGTTGTTACCACCGATTCCAAAAACTATGGGTAGTCTGCCTGCATTTTTTTTCAAAACAAAATCCAATAAGGCATAACGCTCCTCGATCGTGAGTGCAGGGTTTTCAGCAGTAGTTCCATTCACCACAAAGTAATCAACACCACCTTGAATACACAATTCTAACAGTTTGGATAAACCATCATAATCGATTGATTGGTCATGGTTAAATGGAGTAATTAAGGCAACTCCAACGCCAGAAGGAACTGTATTATGCATGATTTATCATTTTTAGGTATTTCACCAAAGTGTTCATTTTATCCTCTAGGTCGTGTTTTCCGTCAATACTGAAATCAGCATCTTCATAAACGCCTTGTAAATCTACGCGAAGTGCATAATTTCTGCTATACCAATACCATCCTAAATATTTCTTCTCACACAGATTCAAGATAAAATGTTTGTCCTCTGTCATCATAGGTAAAGGAATAACCGGTTCTCCTTTTACATTCAAATCATTCTTGTAAATAATATTACTCTTGGGCGGATGTTCTTTAGAGCGTTTTTCACCTATAAAACGAACCCCTTGAGCGCGGTTAAAAAATTTCTTTACTGCAGCTAATTCCATTTCGTTTGAATGCAGAACTGTAACGGAAGAGTTTGTATCTAAAGGTCTCTTTGAACTCGGTTTTGAATGTTTTACAAGTTGATTCTTGTAGTAACGTCTTATGAATTTCATAAACCCAGTAATTCTATAAATTCCTGTTCAGATAAAATACGTATTCCCAAAGATTGAGCTTTTTGAAGCTTTGCTGGTCCGATTCCATCACCTGCAATGATATAAGTTGTTTTACTGCTAATGGAACTCACATTCTGAGCACCGTGCTTCTCAATGACATCTTTAAGCTCATTTCTTGTAAAATACTCAAATACACCAGAAACTATAATCTTGGCATTCGTTATTGGACTACTAACGGCAGTAATTGATTCAGGGCCTACTTCCATTTGCAGACCGGCACCAACAAGAGCATCTAAAATAATTGCATTCTTTTCTTCCCGGAAAAAGCCATAAACTTCGCTAGCAATTACGGATCCAATGCCCTCTACAGCAACAATTTCCTCTATAGATGCTTGAGCAAGTACATACATGGACTTAAAATACTTCGCTAGCACCTTTGCCACGGTTGATCCAACATGACGTATACCAAGGGCAAAAAGAACTCTTTCAAAAGGAACATTTTTACTTTGTTGTATTCCATCAAGAATATTTTGAACACTTGTCTCCTTGAATCCCTCTAATTCAATCAATTGATCAAAGGTCAAAAAATACAAATCAGCTGGATTTCGGATCAATCCTTTTTTGACAAGTAACTGAACGGTTTCTCCTCCCATACCGGCTAGATCCATAGCTTTTCTAGATATGTAATGTTCAATCCTTCCACTGAGTTGGGGTGGGCAATTATCTGCATTGGGACAGTAATGTTGCGCTTCTCCCTCTTTGCGTTCAAGCAACGAAGAACACTCCGGGCATTTTTCTATAAAAGTAACTTGTTGAGCGCTAGCATTGCGTTGGCTAATATCTACTGAAACTACTTTGGGGATAATCTCTCCTCCCTTTTCAACAAAAACAATATCCTTCTCATATAAATCCAACAATTCAATTTGATCGCTATTGTGCAATGAAGCTCGTTTTACAGTCGTACCCCCTAGCCAAATTGGTTCTAAGTTGGCTACGGGTGTAATTGCTCCTGTACGTCCTACTTGATAAGTAATTGAATTCAACTGAGTAGGCACTCTTTCTGCTTTGAATTTATAAGCAGTAGCCCATCTTGGAGACTTAGCAGTAAATCCTAATTTTTGCTGAGACTCATAATCGTCCACCTTGATTACAATTCCATCAATATCAAAGCGTAAATTTTTACGTTGGTCCTCCCAGTAGTCAATGAAATCCATTATTTGGTCTAACCCTGAACATTTGGCAATGAATTTATCTTTTACCAAGGGAACCTTGAAACCCATATTGGCCGACGCAAGAATCGATTCAGAATGAGATGGACTCAATACCCCTTCAGGCAACACATAATAGAGGTAGGCATCCAACCCTCTTTTAGCAACCTCCGAGCTATCTTGCAATTTTAGCGTACCAGAAGCGCAATTTCTAGGATTGGCGAATTTTGGTAAACCTTCAGCCTCGCGACGCTTATTGAGAGCTTCAAAAGCTTTGTGCGGCATGACAATTTCTCCCCGTATCTCAAAATCTTTAGGGAAACTATTGTCTAGCCTCAAAGGCACGCTTTTAATCGTACGAACATTATTAGTTATATCATCTCCTTGTGTTCCATCACCTCTTGTAACGGCTTGTATCATTTCACCATTTTGATACCGAATTCCTATGGCGACTCCATCATATTTTAATTCGCATACAAAAGAAACCTTAGCAGTGCTTTTCTCCACTCTCAATATCCACTCTTGGATTTCTTCTAAGGAATAAGTATTACTTAAAGAAAGCATGGGGTAGGTATGCTTTATAGAGGTAAAATTTTTGGTTATACTGCCTCCAACTCTTGAACTTGGGCTGTTCGGGTTTATATATTCAGGATGTTTTGACTCTAGTTCCTCAAGCTCCTTGAGTAGCATATCAAATTCATAATCTGATATCACCGGTGAGTCTTGCACATAATAGCGATGATTATGAGCGTGTAATTCACCACGCAATTTTTCAATCCGTTCTTTACTTCCCATGGCGTGCAAATATCATTCTATCTTTCCCCTGTAAATCCTTCTTCAAGGTAATCTCTTTTAATTGAAACGTTGTACACAATTGTTTCATTGCCTCACCATAATTTTCATGAATCTCGAATGCATAATATGTGTTTGACCCCGATGATTTTTTGGTACTCGACTCCAAGATTTTCCTGTAGTAAACAAGTGGATCCTTGTCCGGAACAAAGAGCGCAAGATGAGGTTCGTTGTCAATCACATTACGCTCCATATATTTCAATTCTTGGTTAGGGATATAGGGTGGATTAGATACAATTAAATCAAAATCCGGTAGAGTCCCATGAAGTACATCAAGCTTGGCAAATTCAACATCAACTGAATGCTTTTCTGCATTCTTCTGCGCTGTTTTTAAGGCCTGTTCATTGATATCAACACCTTTTATGAGCCATTGTGGCTTCACTTTCTTTAATGCAATGGCTATACAGCCTGAACCAGTGCCAATATCAATAACACGAAACGCATCGCTGGAGAACCTTTTGAGAATTTCAAGAACTAATTCTTCCGTTTCTGGACGCGGTATAAGTGTATTTTTATCTACATAAAAATCTTCTCCCATAAAATGTGCAATACCCAAAATGGTCTGCAGCGGCTGGCCGCTCTCTAAAGCCATTAGGTCATCTTGAAATTCGGCAAAAAGGATAGATTCATTTGCAGATAACACACANTCCACTTGATTTAAACCTAATCGCTCTTGAAACCATATAGAACGAATTGATTTGGCCTCTCTTTCACCATATATAGGAATGAGTGCTTCTAGAGCTTTTTGTCTATAAAAAGAGAGCTTCAACATAGTGCTTGAAATTACATCACATGAGGTTACCTTTGGGATATGGAGCACATCAAGTTTCTCACACGTTGCTTACAATTGGCAAATTATGCTCGGGGATCGACCTCTCCAAACCCCATGGTAGGCGCCGTAATTGTTCACAAAGGAATAATTATTGGGGAGGGCTACCATAAAAGAGCTGGCCATGCCCATGCTGAGGTTGCAGCAATTCAAGAGGTTAGAGACACTCAACTACTTAAAGAAAGTATACTCTATTGTTCTTTAGAGCCCTGTTCACATTACGGTAAAACACCGCCCTGTTGCGAATTGATTGCAAATTATAATATACCTCATGTGGTTATTGCAACCCATGATCCCCATGAGAAAGTGAATGGCAAGGGAATTTCATACATGAGAAATATGGGTATACGTGTTGAATTAATAGATAAACAGAGCGTTTATCAAAAGCTCAATGCAGAATTCCTTTCCAATAAGATTCAATCACGTCCTCATTTTACCTTAAAATGGGCAGAAACGGCGTCTGGACATATTGATGGTATACGAAGTGAAGGAGGTTCAGCTCTCTCAATTTCAGGCCCTATAGCATCTCTTAAAACCCATCAGCTGCGTTCAAGAGTTGACGGAATATTAATCAGTTCAAAAACAGCAAGTAAAGATTTACCCTCACTTTCGACCAGACATTGGCACGGTTGTAGTCCCACCCCTATTATTCTATTAAGTAACAGTCATCCTTTAAATTCAGATTGGTTAAACTCCTTCTCCGAAAAACCTATCATTATTGGTTTAGACGCTGGAGGTACAACTGGCATTAAAGCGGATCCTAAGCAGCCTAAACAATGGTTAAGGCCTTTGCTGGAACGTAATATGTACCATATTTTAGTTGAAGGTGGAGGAACACTGCTCAATTTTTTTATTCGCCAAGGGTTGGCAGATGAAGTGCATAGGTATACTTCAAAAGTGACATTACATGCTGGAATTGCTGCCCCGGAATACAACTTGTTACTTTCAAGCAATCGTCTAGGAGAAGACTATTATGAAAGAAACTGATTCCTTTTTAACCATTGAAGGTCCTGCGCTTGGAGTGTATAAGGACAAAGGCAGTAAGTTTAATGCCTATGTTTTTCCCATTCAAAACGAAGAAAGTTTTAAGAATCAATTGCATTTAATAAAATCTCAAGAGTCTAACGCGCGGCATCATTGTTGGGCATTCATATTGGGTGAACAAGGGGAACTAAGTAAGTCGAATGACGATGGTGAACCTGGAAACACAGCCGGTGCACCCATTTTAAGGGCATTGTTAAAAGCTAAAACAACTCATGTAGGATGCGTTGTAGCAAGATATTTTGGAGGTACTAAATTGGGCGTCCCTGGATTGATATCAGCCTATGGTGGAAGTGCAGAAGAAGCGATGAAAAACGCAAGTATTACAAAGAAAATCATTCGTAATAAACTTGAACTTTCCTTTGATTATGGGCACATTTCCTTTGTAGAACGGGTGATAAATTTTCACGATATTCAAGTGATTANAAGAGAGCAAAAAGAGAACGTTAAATATCATCTTTTAGTAAGAAGATCAAAATTGGATAAAGTAATTGAACATGTACAAGAAAACCATCATATTGCTATTCGTACTCACTAATACATGGGTATTTGCCCAAAGCAATTCAGAATTAGAATTACATCTTTTTTCTTCGCGGCAAAGCCCGCATGCAAATTACCTTCGATTTGCCTATTCATATAATTCACATCGCATATTAGACCACCAAGCATTGCGGATGTATGCATTAGATGGACAATATATAAAAAGTAAATCATCATTGACTTCTGCGGCAAAAGCAGCTTTGAATGCCTCGTTAAAAGGCCCGTATCTGTTTTGGAATAATGATGAGTGGAAATCTGTCACCGTTGACACTATTAATGACGGTAAAATCCATGAAGTCATAATTGAGAATATTGAGCAAGAATTTCGTGAGGTGCGTGATTTGAATTTACATGCGGTTGACACTATGGTTCCTATGCGTGTTTTTAATCCAGACCCACTTACTCCAAATGGATTAACCTATGGGGGTACCTATACAGATATGAACGATGGAAATGCTGCTGTATTAAATGGCCTAACAATCGTAGATAGCGTGGATGTGGATGCAGTGGGTAGTTCGATTTATTTGAAAAACAAATACGTGGAGGTTTTGGATTTTGATGCTCCCTACATCCCTATTAGCACGGATCCGTCTAAATGGTTGGATGGAAGATCTTCTGATGAATTTGAACAAGTGATGGTCACCTATCACATTACAAANCAAAACCAATACTTAGAGTCTCTTGGTTACAACAACATATTGAATTATGCTATTCAAGTGGACCCACAAGCCTTAAATGGTCAAGATAACAGCCTATTTAATTGGGGCACAACTCCTCCAAGATTATTCTTTGGAGAAGGAGGCGTAGACGACGCGGAAGATGCAGATGTAATTATTCACGAATTAGGACATGCCATTAGTCATGGAGCAGCACCTGGCACAACCAACGGTACGGAGCGTAGAACTTTTGATGAGGCCTTAGGAGATTTTTTTGCCGAACGTTATGGACGTCTTAATGGAGTGACTAGCACCCGTGTTTTTGATTGGGACGGTAACAATACTTTTTGGGACGGTCGCAGCGCTGCATACGATGGCTTTAAAAATTATCAAAACTTAGTTTTCTTTGGAATTTATGAACATACAGATATCATTACCAGTGCCATGCTTGAGTTTTCTGCGAATCCTTCTGTTAATGATTCTATGGCGGATAAAATTATTTTGGAGAGCCTATACCAATTGATGTCGTTTCAAAGCTTGAATGATATAGGAAAAAATATTCTCTCCGCAGACTCTCTTATTAATGGTGGGGCTTACAGCAATTACATATACAATTCCTTTGGAGCTCCAAAAAATATACTTTCTCTGGTAAGTCTTGATGAAGCTGAAAATTCAGTTGTTCCCGAGTTGTTATATGGAGATGGATTCACCATAAAAATACCGGAGCAGCAAGAATATAANTATACATTTTATTCGATAGATGGCAGGCTAGTTGATTCGGGATCTTTGACACAAACAAGCAAATTTCAAATTGAAATACCGCTCATTATTCATTTACAAGATGAAGAAGGTGCTACAACGATTTTAAAGAAGCTTTAAAAAGTAATTTTTTGAGTTCTTCGGGACACTGTTTTGGTTTAAATGATTTGGTATCTACAAAAACAAGAACAACCTCCCCTTTTACCAGTAGTTTTCCTTCTTTGTTTTTGAGCGCGTGGTAAAATGATATCTTTCTTGATGGCTCTTCCGTTATGGAAGTTTCAAGAATTACTTCCTCATCGTATTTAGCGCCAATTTTAAAATCAATATTCATATGAACNACAGGAAGCATGGTTCCACCACGTTCCATTTCTGCGTAAGTCATACCAACTGATCGGAGTAGTTCAACTCTGCCTATTTCAAAATAAGTGGCGTAGTTTCCATAATATACCACACCCATCTGATCAGTTTCAGAATATCTTGGACGTAATTTATGTAAGCCCGTTAAATTAATTTTTTTCATCTGCCCAATGTACGCTTCGATTCATCAAGAAAACAATGAGATATTAAATCTTAAATCACATTATTTCAACACGTTGCGTTATAAAAAGTATTAAATACCAAAAATAAATGGTGTTTTAAACTAGCCATTGATTTTCAAAGGTTTACACGTTACCTAAGAAAAACTTTTTACACAAACAACCCCNAAAAAATTTTTTTGATAAGGAATTTATCAACAGATTTGTATTGCAATGAAACGGGATTTAGAAACCCCGCTAAAAACCCCTTTTTTTAACAAACAACAAAATCACACTCTCGAGACTTGAACAATGTCGAGAAGGACTTTATGAGCCATGAATAAGACAGTAGGAACTATTTGGAATGAAACTCTAGAATTTATTAGAGACAATGTAGATGAACAATGTTATGCTACTTGGTTTATTCCTATAAAACCCGTTAAAAATCAAGGTTCTGTTCTCACTGTCCAGGTCCCTTCAAAATTCTTTTATGAATACCTTGAAGAGAATTATATTCAGTTATTAAAAGCTGGAATTACAAAATCGTTGGGTGAAGGAGCAAAATTGGTATACAGTATTGTTTTAGAAAACACATACGACAATAGCAACCCTCCCACAATGAAACTTCCTAGTTCAGGAAGACGCAAGCATAAGCCACAAAGTGTTCATATGCCAGTGGCCCTCGCAAATGAAAAAAGCATTAAAAATCCATTTGTAATTCCAGGGCTTCAAAAGCTAAATATTGATAGTCAACTCAATCCTAATTACACGTTTGAAAACTTTATTGAGGGAGATTGCAACCGGCTTGCCAGATCTGCAGGCATGGCTGTTGGCAAAAGTCCTGGAGGAACTGCTTTTAATCCTTTAATGTTGTACGGCGGCGTTGGTTTAGGAAAAACACACCTTGCTCATGCGATTGGTGTGGAAATAAAGGATAACTATCAAGAGAAAACGGTTCTTTATGTAAGTGCCGAAAAATTTACACAACAGTTTATAGACAGTATTAGAAATAATACTAAAAATGACTTTGTTCACTTCTATCAAATGATAGATGTCCTAGTCATTGATGATGTACAAAGCTTTTCAGGAAAGGAAAAGACACAAGATGTTTTCTTTGAGATATTCAATCATTTACATCAAAATGGAAAACAAATTATATTGACATCAGACCGCGCTCCCGTTGAATTACAAGGGATGGAACAACGTTTGTTGAGTAGGTTTAAATGGGGATTGAGTGCAGATTTACAAAAGCCCGGACTTGAAACACGTGTGGCAATTTTAGGCAAAAAATTGTACAATGATGGTATTGAAGTGGATGACGATATTGTCGAATTTATCGCCTATTCAATTAATTCCAATGTGAGGGAATTAGAAGGTGCACTCATAAGTATTCTTGCCCAAAGCTCCTTGAACAAAAAGGAAATCACCATGGAACTAGTTAAGTCTATGGTAGACAAGTTTGTAAAGAGCACTACTCGAGAAATTTCTATAGACTTTATTCAAAAGGTTGTCTGTGATTATTTCGATATGCCTCTTGAATTATTAAAGTCTAAGACTAGAAAAAGAGAAATAGTACAAGCGCGTCAGCTAAGTATGTATTTTTCCAAGCAACTGACTAAAAATAGTTTAGCCTCCATAGGCCAGCAATGCGGGAACAAGGATCACGCAACCGTTTTACATGCTTGTCGTACGGTAAATAACCTCAAGGAAACAGATAAACGTTTCAAAACTTATGTTGACGATCTCCAAAAGAGATTAACACTCGCTTAAATTTATTGTACGAAAGCTTGAAAGAGTCAGTATCTTCGGATATTGACTTTTTTTTATGAAGGTATTAATGGTTTGTCTCGGGAATATTTGTCGTTCTCCTCTTGCACATGGAATTCTAGCATATAAAGCACCTCATAATTGGAGAATTGATAGTGCAGGGACATCCGGTTGGCATCAAGGAGAGCGCCCAGATACGAGATCTATCATAACGGCTAAAGGAAGAGGAATTGCTATAGATGAACAAAGGTCTAGGCCCTTCGAAATTGAAGATTTTGACCGATTCGATGTCATTTTCGCAATGGATTCGTCCAATTTCAGTAATCTTACGCGAATAGCACCTAATGCCGAATCCGCGGCAAAAGTTAAATTAATCATGAATGAAATTTATCCAAATGAAAATCGTCAAGTGCCTGACCCGTATACTGGAGGTCAAAATGGATTTGAAAAAGTATTTGACATGCTTGACTTAGCAGTAGATGAATTCCTTAAAAATAACACGAATGGGTAATTTGTTTCTGATACCCAATACATTAGGGGAAAACAATTTTTCATTCATACTTCCTGAGGACGTAAAAAAAACGATTGAATCACTGGATTATTTTATTGTTGAAAATGAAAGAACTGCAAGGGCTTATATTAAAAAATTACTGCCCAATAAAATACAGAAAGAGATACAAATAGAAATTATAGACAAGCACACAGACCCGTTAGATTTACCTGGTTTTTTAAAGCCCGTTGAAAACGGTAAAAATGNGGGAATAATTTCTGAAGCAGGCGTTCCTTGTATAGCAGATCCTGGTTCAGAAATAGTCAGCATTGCACATAGGAAAGGGATCAATGTCATCCCACTTGTTGGTCCCTCCTCTATTTTCTTGGCTTTGATGGCGAGTGGTTTCAACGGGCAACAATTTTCTTTCCGGGGATACCTCCCCTTTGATCATCAAATCCGTAAACGTGTTTTTCAAGCAATGAACAAGGACATAAAGGACGGAATTACTCAAATTTTCATGGAAACTCCTTACCGTAATAATAAGCTTATGTTAGAGTTGCTCAAAATTCTCCATCCCGAGACTAAATTGTGTATTGCATGCGACATCACTTTAGAAAATGAGTACATTAGAACTAAGACTGTAGCGGATTGGGTAGGTAATCTTCCCGATTTACNTAAACGTCCAACTATATTTCTAATAGATTAATGACGGATTGGGATTCCAAGGATAACAAGCTTATNAATGGTGCTTTCGGTGACTTGCTGAATAGCATTGAATACAAGACGGATAAAGNTGACGTTGACCTCATTAANCGAGCGTTCCGCCTNGCAAATGATGCGCATAATGGAGTACGAAGAAAAACAGGTGAACCCTATATCACTCACCCTATTGAAGTAGCTCAAATTGTTGCAACAGAAATAGGGCTTGGTCCAACTAGTATTGCAACAGCACTCATGCATGATGTTGTTGAAGACTCTGATTATACGTTGGATGATATTGATAGCATGTTTGGTGCTAACATTGCAAAATTGATAGACGGATTAACCAAAATAAGCGGTGTTACTACAGTTGATCAAAACATGCAGTTGGAAAATTACCGTAAAATGTTACTCACTATNAGTGATGACATTCGAGTTATTCTCATTAAGATCGCAGANCGCATGCATAATATGAGAACCATGCACGGTATGCCCTTTCATAAACAGCTCACCAAAGCCTCTGAAACCTTATTTATTTATGCTCCCTTAGCGCACAGACTGGGTCTTTACAAGATTAAAACTGAACTTGAAGACCAGAGCCTTAAGTATACTGATCCTGAATTATATAGAGACATCAAAGAAAGGATGGATTCTCTGCAAAAAGCGGATATGTCTTACCTCAAAAAATTTGTTTCAACGATTGAGAAAGAATTAAATGCTGCGGGTCTTCAATTTGAAATAAAGAAACGCACAAAAAGTATTTACTCCATTCGAAGAAAGATGAAGAACCAAGGAGTTAGTTTTGACGAGGTATATGATAAATATGCGATTCGTATTATACTTGACTCTAGCCTTGAACAAGAAAAAGCAGATTGTTGGAAAGCCTATTCATTGGTTACAGAAAACTTCAGTCCAAATCCTTTGAGATTACGTGATTGGATTTCTTCACCTAAGAGCAACGGTTATGAAAGTTTACACACTACAGTCATGGGACCAGACGGTCATTGGGTGGAAGCTCAAATCAGAACTACTCGAATGNACCACATAGCAGAAAATGGTTTTGCTGCTCATTGGAAGTACAAAGAAGATAGCTCAGGATCAATATCATTAGACTCCTGGCTCATGCGTATAAGGGAGTTTTTAGAAGATCCAGAAAACGATGATGAAGATTTCATAGAGAGTTTTCAAATGAACCTGTTTGCTTCAGAAATATTCGTTTTTACTCCAAAAGGCCAAATGCTAACTTTACCTAAAGGCGCAACAGCTTTAGATTTCGCTTTTGACATACACTCAGAGGTGGGTGCTCATTGCCTTGGAACCAAGGTAAACGGCAAACTAGTCCCTATGAGTACTCCATTGAAATCCGGTGATCAGATAGAAATTCTTACTTCTGTAAAACAAGAACCTAAAGACGATTGGCTCTCATTCGTTAAAACAGGTAAAGCGAAACAACGCATTAAAAGATCTTTAAAGCGTGAGAAACAAATAATTTCCGGGCAAGGATATACCATTTTAGAAAGAAAGCTTAGAGTATTGAAACTCAAGGCTACTTCAAGCAACATTCAAAAATTGGTGAATTACTTTGGACTGAAAAACCCAGAAGAATTGTTTTACAAAGTTGGCCTAGGCGTCATAGATAACAAGAAATTAAGGCAATATGCTAGGGAAACTTCCGGCCTAGTCAATTACTTCAAATCAAGAATTGTAAAGAGTCCATACGCTAGAACCAAGTTAGAACAAAAGAGTAAAGGCAAGGAGGAGTCAACTTATAAAGTAGAATTGGTCTTCGGAAATGATGAGCAACAATTGGAATATACTTTGTCAAAATGTTGCAACCCCCTGCCGGGAGAGCGAGTATTCGGATTTATAACAACAGCAGAAGGCATCAAGATACACAGACATGATTGTCCTAATGCGGTGATGCTCCAAGGTAGATTTGCAAATAGAGTCATGAAGGCTACATGGACTACAACTGAACGCACAAAGGTTACAGTAAATATTGAAATTACAGGGGCAGATCGTGTGGGACTTGTAAATGATGTAACCAAAATTATATCGAGTGACTTAAATATTAATATTAAGGCTATTTCATTCTCTGTAGACGACGGGTTATTCACAGGTCAATTAACCATTGAAGTAGCAGACAAAGTAGGTTTAACAGATACTATTAACAATATCCGAGCACTGGAAGGAATCAACAGTGTAAATAGGGTGGGTAAATTCAATTAGTAGAAGTATTTTAGCGCTTTAGTTCTCGAATGAGCCCATTAAACGCACAAGAACAAGTAAGAAAAGTATTTAGCACTTTTCTTGAGGAAAACAAGCAACGGAAAACACCCGAACGCTTCGCCATACTTAAAGAAGTCTACGTAAGTAATGACCACTTTGATGTAGAAACCTTGTATCTAAACATGAAAGCTAAGAATTATCGTGTATCACGAGCTACGTTGTACAATACGATTGAACTTTTACTCACGTGTGGATTAATCCGAAAGCATCAATTTGGTCAAAACCAAAGCTTTTATGAAAAGTCCTATTTCAATAGGCAACACGATCATGTAATATTGGATTCGGGTGAGGTTTTTGAATTCTGTGATCCAAGAATTGAAAATATAAAAAAAACTATCGAGGAAGTCTTCGATGTAGACGTAAGCAGTCACAGCCTCTACTTCTACGCTAAGAAGAAGGAATCCTAATTTAACTTAAACATGGCCGTAGATGTACTTTTAGGTCTTCAGTGGGGAGACGAAGGAAAAGGAAAAATTGTTGACGTTCTAACACGCAAGTATGATATTATAGCGCGTTTTCAAGGAGGTCCAAATGCAGGTCATACCTTAGAATTTGAAGGCAAAAAGCATGTACTTCACACCATTCCTTCGGGTGTCTTCCATAAAGATGTAAGCAATATCGTAGGAAATGGAGTGGTTATAGATCCAGTGATATTTAAAGCAGAGCTAGATAAACTTATTGATCAAGAGCCAGACGTATTATCAAGATTAAAGATCTCTCGTAAGGCGCATTTAATTCTCCCGTCTCATCGCCTTTTAGACGCGGCGAGTGAAGCTGCAAAAGGCAAAAAGAAAATAGGCTCAACCTTGAAGGGAATTGGCCCCACCTACATGGACAAAACAGGACGAAACGGTCTGCGTGTTGGTGATATTCAACTGAGTAATTTTAAGGAACTGTATTCAAACCTTGTCAAAAAACACAAACAACTATTAAGCGGCTACTCCGATTTTTCTTATGATTTGAGTGAATTAGAAACGGATTGGTTCGCAGCAATTGAATATTTAAGAACACTTGACATCATTGATAGTGAGCCTTACATTCATCAGGCAATTAAAGAAGGGCGCACAATACTTGCAGAAGGAGCGCAAGGCACATTATTAGATATTGATTTTGGCACATATCCATTTGTAACTTCTTCCAATACGACCTGCGCAGGTGCATGCACAGGACTTGGAGTTGCTCCAAATCGGATAAAAAACGTTTATGGAATTTTCAAAGCATACTGTACAAGAGTGGGCTCCGGTCCCTTCCCTACTGAACTCTTTGATGAAACGGGTAAAACCATTCAAATGCAAGGACATGAGTTTGGTGCAACCACTGGTCGTCCAAGAAGATGCGGCTGGTTAGATTTACCTGCATTGAAATACGCTATTGACGTCAATGGCGTTACTGAATTGATGATGATGAAATCAGACGTTTTAAGTGGAATAGGTAATCTGAAGATCTGCACTGCTTACAGATACAAAAGCGAGGTAATTAGCCATTTGCCCTACAAGCTAGAAGAGGGACTCATTGAGCCTATTTTAACTGAAGTGACTGGTTGGAATGAAGACCTAACTGCCATGAAATCAGAAGATGAATTTCCTGCTAGTTTCAAAGCATATATTGACTTTATTGAAAAGGAAGTAGGTGTTCCTATTTCATTGATAAGCGTTGGGCCAGACCGAGCGCAAACTATTATGAGAAAATAATGAATAGGGCCTTTCTATTTGGATGGGCCCTTCTTTTTGTCTGCACCTCCCTAAAGGCGCAGAAGACTATACGCATTCTCAATTCAGATCACCTTGAGATTAAAAAGCAGAAAGACGGTTCACGGATATACTATTTGCAGGGCAATGTAGGACTACAACAAGACGTTGCTGTAATGACTAGTGATTCCGCCATTCTTATTCAGCCACAAAACGAATTCAAAGCATTTGGTAATGTTAAGATTGTACAGGCAGATACTACTGTTGTAACAGGAGAGCAATTGGATTACAACGGGCAAACAAGAACATTTATTATCAAAGAAGATGTCAAGCTCATCACACCTAATTCAAGATTAGGTACAAGCGTTCTTTTCTATGATAGAAATACCGCAAATGCTTATTACACCACACGAAGTACACTTTTTAGGAACCAATTAGAACTCACTGCTGATCTTGGGACGTATAACACTCGGTATGAAACCGTTCGTTTACGGGGTTCGGTAGAAGCTATAGATAGCGCGTATACGTTGTTGACAGACACCTTGATATATTACCCTTCAAAGGATAGTTATGATTTTGCTGGCCCCTCTACCCTAGTTAAAGACAGCACCACTATTCATTGCCAGGTAGGCCGTTATGAGGCTAACAAATCACAATTATATCTTGGAGATGGTGCAAGTATTTCTTCACCAAAAAGCTTTATTCAAGCAGACTCTATCAGTTATAACCTAGATAACGAAAGTGGAGAGTTATTCAACAAAGCGCTGGTAGCGGATAGTGCTCAAGGTTTGGTGCTAGAATCGGATTATATTGATTACGTCAAGAAACCAAACTATGTGAATGCATACTCCCCGGTTTATTACCGCCAAAGAATGGATGAAGACACTTTATATGCGGTAGGTGATACTTTAAAAATAAGAGAGGACTCGTCAGAATTTCATTCGGTAGATCTTTTGTTCAACACCCGTTTTTTTAGCACAAATTTTCAAGGTAATAGCCGATTTTTTAATTTTAAAGAAGAGACAGATGTTCTAACCTTATTCCCTAAACCGCTCATGTGGAGTAAAGAAAATCAATTTAGTTGCGATTCTTCCTTAATGACACTTAAAGAGGAGAAGCTAGACAGTTTGTTCTTAATAGGTAATGCTGCAATAACTTCACTTTCCAAAGATTCTATCCATTTTGACCAAGCCATAGGTAAAAGGCTAGAAGGGAACTTTTTAAATAATGCAGTTCATGCGCTAAAACTGGAAGGAAATGCAGAAAATATAAGCCATAGTATTAATGACGAAGGGATCGTTGAAGGAATGAGCAAAAGCTCTTGCTCTTGGATAGAAATCACGTTCAAAGACGGTGAGGCCAATAAGGTAAAAGCTGGCCCCGGCGGAGAAGCATCTTATGTCCCGTGGTCTTCTGCTTCGGACGATATGAAAACCCTTCCTAGGTGTACACCTGCCTTTGATTTACGCACGACAAAAGAGGAAATTCGCCCAAAAATTATTCAATGATTTTTCCAATATTAGGCTTAAAGTAATTAGGGCCTTTTAATACCTTACCGTCCTCACGGTAAATTGGTTTACCATCTTGCCCTAGTTTACTCATGTTGCTTCTTTGTATTTCCTCAAAGACCTCCTCAATCTTATGTTGCATTCCGTGACTCAGAATAGTTCCACAGAGAATGTACATCATATCTCCTAGCGCATCTGCTACCTCCACTAAATCACCATCTTTTGCAGCCTCAAGGTATTCCTGGTTCTCTTCAGCCATTAGTTTAAATCTAAGGTCTATGAGACTATCATCAATTGTTGCAACAGGAGTATATTTATTCGGAATATCAAAGGTGTCGTGGAATTTCTCCACATGATCTAATTGCTTTTTCATTTGTTGTTTATATCTACTCCAAAGAAAGTAAATTTGTAACTATGGAAAACATAACATCGGGTCATTGGGTTTTTGCTGGAGTCTTTGCAATCTCCTTTCTAATTTATCTATTCATTAGCTATCGAAAGGATTTAGCCATGCACAAAGTTCATTACCGAAGCGGCGGTATTCAAGTTGCGCTGCTTATCGTGATTACGTTGTTCGTTCTCTTTGTTTTTAAGCGACTCTTCTAGGTCCAATATCACGTATATTTGTGTACGAGTTTAACCTAGCTCTATCCAAATACTATGACAGATAAACAGAAAGAAATCAGTTACCTCGATTTCAAAAATGAAATCCACCAAGATTATTATACTGCTGTACTCTCTCGTGAATGTTCTTTAATGGGGCGCAGAGAAGTCCTTACAGGAAAGGCCAAGTTTGGCATCTTTGGCGCTGGAAAAGAACTTGCTCAAATAGCATGGGCCAAAGCATTTAAAAAAGGAGATTTTCGAAGCGGCTATTACCGCGACCAAACCTTTATGATGGCATTAGGTGAATTGAATCCAATCGGTTTCTTCAATTCCTTATATGCGGTCACAGATATACAGCATGAACCTATGGCTGGTGGTCGCCAAATGAATGGACATTTTGCAACTCGTAGTCTTGATGATCAAGGNAATTGGGTTGACTTAACACAACAGTATAATAGTTCATCAGACATAAGCCCTACTGCAGGACAAATGCCTAGATTACTTGGTCTTGCTCAGGCTTCAAAAGTGTACAAGGAAGTTTCATTTAACGGTTCTGAAAAATTCAGCAATGCCGGTAATGAAGTAGCATGGGGTACTATAGGGAACGCATCCACCTCTGAAGGTTTATTTTTTGAAACAATTAATGCAGCCGGTGTTTTACAAGTACCCATGGTTGTTTCCATTTGGGACGATGAATATGGTATTTCTGTAGGTGCAGAATTCCAAACGACTAAAGAAGATATTTCCGAAATTCTAAAGGGCTTTCAAAGGGACTCAAAAGGTAATGGCTACGATATCTTTATTGTGGAGGCTTGGGATTACCCTGCTTTGATAAATACATTTACAACAGCTGGAAAAGTAGCACGAGAAGAGCATGTTCCGGTGATGATTCACGTGAAAGGTATGACTCAGCCTCAAGGTCATAGTACGAGTGGATCACACGAGCGCTACAAGAGTAAGGAGCGTTTAGAGTGGGAAAAGAATCACGACTGTATTCTAAAGTTTGGTCAATGGATGATTGAGCAAGATTTTGCATCTCAGGAGGAATTAGAGGAACTCACAAAGAGGGCTAAAAAGGCGGCACGCGATGGTAAAAAAGAAGCTTGGAATATTTATCAATCTGTTCCAAAGCAGGCGCGTTTGGAGTCTTTAGCTATTTTAAAAGGCATGCAGCAACAAGGTGAGAAAGGAATCTTTCTAACCAATATTATCAAGGACTTAGAGGCCATTGAGGATATAGAAGTTGCCCATAGCTTTAGAGCGGCTAGAAAAGCGCTGCGTGCAGTACGAGGAGATAGCCGCGTAGATACTTTAGCCTTAAAAAAATGGTTGACTAACACAAAGAATGATCAAGAACGACGCTACAGTTCACACTTATATAGTGAAAATACACGTACGGATCTTCTTTCTAAAAATCCACCAACCTATTCAGATCAGTCTGAAGTAGACGCGCGTGTTGTGCTTAGAGATAATTTTGATGCTCTTTTTGAAAAGTATCCGGAAACCATGATTTTTGGTGAAGACAGCGGAAAAATAGGAGATGTAAATCAGGGGCTTGAAGGAATGCAAGCTAAATACGGAGCTACCCGTGTTGCCGACGCAGGGATTCGTGAAGCAACCATCATGGGTCAGGGCATTGGTTTGGCTATGCGCGGCTTGAGACCTATTGCTGAAATTCAATACCTAGATTACCTGCTGTACGCGATTCAAATCATGTCGGATGATTTAGCCACGTTACATTATAGAACTGTTGGTGGGCAAAAGGCGCCTACTATAGTTAGAACTCGCGGCCATAGATTGGAAGGGATTTGGCACTCTGGATCCCCTATGGGCACAATCATTAACTCTATCAAGGGAATGTATGTGCTAGTCCCAAGAAACATGACTATTGCAGCTGGATTTTACAACAAATTACTACAGTTAGACAATCCCGCACTCGTCATAGAATGCCTCAATGGATATAGGCGTAAAGAAATGCTTCCAAATAATCTTGGCGATTTTACTACGGCTATAGGAGAAGTTGAAATATTAAATGAAGGGGAAGACATAACTGTACTTACATATGGATCAAATTGTTTTATAGCAGAAGCTGCAGTTAATGAATTAGCCAGTCTTGGGGTGAGTGTTGAGTTAATTGATGCTCAAAGTCTTATTCCTTTTGATACCAATCACGATGTGGTTAAATCACTTAAAAAAACAAATACACTTGTAATTGTTGATGAAGATGTTCGTGGCGGTGCTAGTGCGTTTTTATTGCAAAATATTATTGAAGATCAAGGAGGATACCATTGCTTAGACTCCTTACCAAAGACAATAAGCTCTAAAGATCATAGGCCGGCCTTTGCTTCTGATGGTGATTATTTCTCTAAACCATCTCTTGATGATATGGTAGAGGAAATCTATGCCATTATGAATGAAAAAGATCCTGAACGCTACCCTGCCCTTTAATGAAAGAACCGCGTCTATTCCCAAATACAGTAGCTGGTGTTCTAGAAGCACTAGAAATGAGCTTTGGGAAAGGTATTTATGCGGACAAGGTTGTTGAACGATTACTCAAGAAGAACAAAAAATGGGGATCAAGAGACCGCAGTTTTGTTGCAGAACATACCTACGAAATGGTGCGATGGTGGGGATTGCTCTGGGCGTTATACGAACAGCATCCTTCAACCAAGAGAAAAGATCTTCAAAAGTTATTTGGAATCTATTGGTTGTGGCGAGGTTTTACCCTTCCCGATTGGCCAAAGTTTGATGCCATCAGAGATTTTCCCGTAAACCAAAGAAAAGCCGAATTACAGAGTATTGCAGATATTGAAAGCTTTCCTCATTGGTTTAATACTTTAGCAGAGGAACAATTGGGTGATAAATGGCCCATTATTTCTCATAATTTGAACGTTCCAAATACCGTAAACATTCGAATCAATACGCTAAAAGCCTCAAAAGCAGATGTAATCAATGACTTGAACAAAGTTGGAATTGAGGTATTTCCTCATCCCGTTTTTCCTAGTGCTCTTTATTTGAGTGGTAGACCAAGACTAAATCATATTCCGTCCTTTCAATCCGGTTTATTTGAAGTTCAAGATGCAGGATCGCAACAAATTGGTCACTTTCTAAACCCGTTACCAGGGAGTACTACTATTGATGCTTGTGCAGGTGCTGGGGGAAAAACTCTTCTATTAGGTCAATTAATGAATAATCAAGGCCGACTGATAGCCATGGATATCGAAGGGCGGAAATTAGGTGAATTAAAGAAACGCACGGTACGGAGTGGTTTAGGCATTGTTGAAACCAGAGCTTGGGAGGAACCTATGGTTTTAGACAAACTACACGAAGTAGCTGATTTTCTGCTGCTTGATGTGCCTTGTTCGGGCACAGGAGTTATCAAACGTGAGCCAGACACAAAATGGAAGCTGCAACCGTCTTATCTTGATGATTTAATTGGAGTGCAAGCAGATATTTTGCATCGTTATCCTAGAATGCTGAAAAATGGTGGCCTATTGGTGTATGCCACTTGCAGTATTTTACCCATGGAAAATTCAAATCAAGTTCAACTATTCTTAGAGAATAATGCTGCATTTGAATTGATAGAGGAACGTACCGTTGACCCCGGACAATACAACGACGGTTTTTATATGGCTAAAATGAAGAAAAAATGAGGACTACAGAACANGATAGCCTCTATTCCAATTTAGAGCAGAAGAGTGTCTCAGAGTTANTTCATGGGATTAATTCTGAAGATCAAAAAGTAGCCTTGGCTGTAAACGAACAACTGCCCGTTATTTCGGATTTTATTCAGGCTTTATTGCCACGCATGAAGCAAGGAGGAAGACTATTCTATATAGGCGCTGGGACATCAGGNAGATTG
Source organism: Flavobacteriales bacterium (assembly GCA_002707525.1). Classification (GTDB taxonomy): domain Bacteria; phylum Bacteroidota; class Bacteroidia; order Flavobacteriales; family Schleiferiaceae; genus UBA10364. The sequence continues at coordinate 83,735 of PAND01000010.1, read as the reverse complement.
GGGATACTTGATGCTAGTGAATGTCCTCCAACCTTTGGAGTGGATCATGGACTTGTGGTGGGCCTTATCGCCGGAGGTGACAGAGCGATTCGAAAAGCAGTAGAAAATGCCGAGGACAATATCAATGGTGCTTGGAAAGACCTCAAGGAATACCTGATTGACATGAATGATACGGTTATTGGCATTGCTGCCAGCGGAACTACTCCTTATGTGATTGGTGGAATTGAGGCTGCGAATAAATATGGCCTATTAACCGCCTGCATTACTTGTAATTCAAATAGTCCCTTGGGTAAGATTGCTCAACACGAGATTGCCGTGGTGGTAGGTCCTGAGTATCTGACCGGTTCCACACGAATGAAATCGGGAACCGCTCAAAAAATGGTGTTAAACATGATTACCACGACAACGATGATAAAATTAGATCGTGTAAAAGGCAATAAAATGGTGGATATGCAACTTTCTAACGATAAGCTTATTGACCGAGGAACTCGAATGATTATGCAGAATTTAGACATTACATCTAAATTGGCACATGAACTATTAATGGAACATGGCAGTGTGAGGGCTGCTGTAGATTTTTATAAGAATGAGCGCAAATAGGAGCAACCAAGAGCTAATCATTGCGGGGCTTTTCCGGTTAGCATGGTCTTTTCCCTTTATTTTTATGGGACCTTCCTTGTACATAGGAAAAGGAACGAGTGGAGCATGGTACTGGACCGCTATTTCAATTGCAATTATGTTAATAGCCGTTGTTTTAGCCGTCAGTGGCCTGCGAAAGGTAATGAGTGGCTTCTTTGATGGTAAATAATTAGATCTTAATAACTTGAGTAACTTGAGTCTTGGCTCCTCTTGTTAATTGCAAGAAATAGGTGCCTGCCGCGATGTATTCATCGGGTACCCATCTGAACTGGTATCTGCGACCCGATAAAATTTCACTAGCGACAACTCGTCCGTAGATATCGCGCAATGCTAACTGAATATCGGTGGTATTATCGTCCGGCAAGAAAAAGATCAAATGATCAGGAAATGGATTTGGATACACCGCGATTTCAGTTTCCGGATTTGAACTGAGGTAATACCGGGCAAACTTCATGTTTGGAATACCGTACCCTATACGCTCATTTTTAGTATAGTAATGAGAACTGCTTACTTCCAAGGCTTTGATGATGTCCTGTGCAGTGGCATTAGGCGAGCAATCCCAAAGACTGGCAGCTGCCCCTGCGATGATTGGGGAACTAAAACTGGTACCATTAGCAGTGGTAATAGTACCATCTGGTCGATATACATAGGCCCCTTCTCCCCTTGCACAGAGATTAGGTTTAACACGGCCATCTACGGTATATCCGCGCGAACTGAATCCGCTCACAATTCCAAATTGGTTTACCGAACCCACTGTGAGTATACTATCGGCATCAGCTGGCATAGTAAGTTTATCCCAGGCACCTCCACCGGCATTTCCAGCACTTGTTACTACTAGTATTCCAGTCCTCGCAGCGGCAACCGCGCCCAATGAAATAATACTTGTGCGTCCATCAAGGTCATTTACTGTATAGTTGTCGTTAGGATCGTCAAATTCACTGTATCCTAAGGAGCTGTTGATGATATCGGCACCTATAGAATCTGCATATTCGGCCCCGGCAATCCAATTATACATCTCCTGTGGGGTTTCGCTGAGTTCCTTTTCTGTTTTAATCAGCACATAATCCGCAAAAGGCGCAGTTCCTATAAACACACCATCTTTTGATGCAGCCATAGTACTAAGTACCGAAAAACCATGCGACGAGCCTTGATACACATTCGAGCCCCCTTCGACAAAATTCTTAGTAGCGATGATTTGACCATAATCACTGTAGTCCACCGTATTGGCCCCAACAAAGCCAGCATCTAAAACGGCAATGAGTTTATCTGTACCAAGACATTCCCTATCATGCAGACCTTCTATAAGTGAAATCTGATTGGCTTGATCCGTGGCAAAACCGTGATCTATCGCATATTTTATCGAAGTTGTAGTAAATGTATGCCCACTTACGGGTACGATTTCCTTGACAAAAGAAAGTTCTGTAAGCGCGACAACCTCTTCAGCCATTGCTTCTACGTAGACTGCATTGAGCCATTTTGACTGCGGTCCCTTGTAGGTAACGATGTTGTCTATAGCATGCAGTCTATCTATAGATATCGGCAGATCAGACAACTTCACTGCAATATTCTGCTTTTCGCGGCGTAGTAATGCGCGCTCCGATAAGAATTCGTGTGGTTTCTGCAACTGTTCTACATTATCCTTAGCCGTTAAGTAAATACTGTAAGAATGTACTTCCTGAGCATGTACAGTGCTCAGAAATAGCAGGCAAGCTATTGAGGTTCTTAAGGCTTTCATATTAATGTGCTATTGTACCACTTCCTATTAGTTCATCCCCCAAATACCACGCCGCAAATTGTCCTGGCGTAATGGCTTTTTCTGGTGTATCGAACGCCATATACAGCGCTTCCTATTTCTGATGCAGCGTAATATCAACAAGTGGCTGACGATAGCGAATTCGCCCACTATAACAGGCAGATTCACCTGCAGATAGACACAAATCTTCTCTTACCCAATGTATATCCTTATTTTCAATCTTTAAGGCTGTTCTATACAAACCGGGATGATCTTCCCCTTGCCCTACATAAATAGCATTGTATGCTGTATTTACACCAAGTACAAAAAGGGGCTTCGGGCTACCGCCAATATTTAATCCTTTACGCTGACCCACCGTATAATAATGAGCGCCGTTATGTCTACCTCTTTGAAACCCATATTTAGGGTGAAACTCATGAGGCGCTGCTGCCGATTCTAGTGCAGATCTATCATTATCAAAGAGGGAGGAATCTGAAGGTATCTCCCATACATTACCTGATTTGGGATGTAATTTTTGTTGAAGAAAATCCGGTAGTCTTACTTTTCCAATAAAACAAAGTCCTTGGCTATCCTTCTTTTCCGCTGTAGAAAGACCTGCTTCTTTAGCAATCTCACGAACCTGTGATTTTTTCAAATCGCCTATGGGGAATAGGGCTTTTTTGAGCTGCTCTTGGCTTAGCTGACACAAAAAATAACTTTGATCCTTATTCTTATCTGCACCACTCAACAACTGAACTACTTGTTTACCATTTTGCTCAAGTATATTCTTTCTTACATAATGTCCAGTTGCAACATAATCAGCCCCTAAAGACAATGCAGTCTTAAGAAATAGATCAAATTTTATTTCTCGATTACAAAGCACATCGGGATTTGGAGTTCTCCCTTTTTCATATTCACTAAACATGTAATCCACTATTCGTTCTTGATATGAAGCACTCATGTCGATTACTTGAAACGGAATACCTAATGTATCGGCAACAAGCATGGCGTCATTGCTGTCTTCAACCCAAGGACATTCATCGTGAATAGTAACAGATTCATCTACCCAATTCCGCATGAATAAGCCCAAGACTTGATAACCTTGTTCTTTAAGCAAATGTGCCGTTACTGAAGAATCTACACCACCACTTAAACCTACTACAACAGTAATTTCTGAATTGGGACTATTCATTGTATAAAGTCTCACTTTCAAGAGACCCGTATCTGTATAATTCTTTTAAGGTCAACTTGTTCTCCTCAAAATAATACCAACTACCGTGTTTCTTACCGTTGTGGTATTCACCCTTGGCAATGATTTTCCCTTCTTCCTCATAGAATTTACATTCACCTTCCAATTGACCTGCCTTGTACAACCCCTTGGTGCGAAGCGTGCCATCTTCCCATTTACGAATCCAATTACCGTCTTCTAGGCCTTCTTTGAATTCTATTCGCTGGCTAACAGTGCCATTTTCCCAATAGGTAAGCTGAATACCATTCAAAATCCCCTTACTATAATCTTCCCGTTGCGTTAAAAGGCCTGTTCGAGCATAATAAGTCCAGGTACTGTCTTTTTCTTGAGCGTTATATATCCCCTCTGCTTGTAGGGTACCAGACTTATGATAAAGTTTCGCGTAACCTATCCCTGTTAAACTACGATATTGGATTTCAGACATGATGCCACCTTCTCGAATGAAATAATAAGTAAAGGTTCCAACGGGGACGTCATCCTTGAATATACCAGTATAACGGATCTTACCATTTTCGTACTTCTTCACCCATTTACCTTGCTTTCTACCCTTATCATCCGTATGATTATTTTGAGCGGAAACGCAGAGACCGTTTAATATTAAGAGAAATGTCAAGATCCTTTTCATTCTACAAAGGTATAGTGATTCTAGCGTTTAAACACTTTGAAAATTGGTTCTATTTGAACCCCTATCACAATAGGGTTGTATGCATTTTGTCCAAAGTATTTATATCGTAAAATAAAAGAAATTGGCACGTTGCGAGCAGTTGTTTGCAAATGTGCCCCAATTGCCAATGCAGTTCCTCGACCTACATCAATGCCACCACCACCTGCGGCCACCACACTTGAATTGATGCCTATTTTATACTTAGAAAAACGAGCTGCATCATAATACAATCCAAACATTCCCTCAGCATAGGCTCCATAACCTCCTGTTGCCGCCCATAAAGTCTCACCACTGAAGTATATATTTTTAACCACAGGAAGTTTTGCTCCCAAAAAAATGGAAGACATTGGCTTATAATCAAGTCCATTTCTATCCTGACCTTGTGCAAGGTTAGTCCGATTGCCGATGATTAAAGTCAACTCCTGAGAAGTCAAGTCGATGGTATCAAATTTTCTCTTTGCCTTAGAATGAATAAATCCTAAATTACTTTCAAATGGAAAACGAAATGCCAATTCAATGAACGGAGCTTCCATCTCTGTGAGCAATGCGTCCCAATATGAAGCACTTAATTCAATGTGTTCAAATAGTCGTATTCCTGCTCCAAAAAATGAAGAAAGGCCACCTCCAGTATGCACGGCTCCTCCGCCACCAGAACCGATCTGACCTCTAATCAATGGCCTTACCTTCCCCTGAAAAGGGACAAAAGTTATACCAGCTTTGTAATCCATAAAACCATCTGTAACACCAATAGCAGAGGCTCCTAATTGTAAATCTAAATCTAATGTTTCTGTAATTCCTTGAGAAAATCTAACCCCATTGTAAAAAGAAACACCGTTCTCCATAGAACGGCCTACATCTTCGTTATCAAAAAGCAAACAGCCAGTCAAAACTGAAATACTACCAGAATATAATTCAACATGCGAATTAACCTCCCATTGATAGGGCATGGTGTACTGCAATCCAAAACTAAAATGATTTGAGGTTATTGCTCCACTAGGAAAATCGATGTAATTATATCCTAGTCCTAATGTAGAATTTGAATTGATAGGAATATCTACCTGTCCTTGAAACCTATACATTAACCCATCTCCATCAGGTGCACCAGCACCTCCTCCAGTAGCCAAACTGCATCCTGCCCAAGAAGTAAAATATTTATTCTTGCGACTGGCTCGAGCATGTAAACCAAAAACGTAAAAACCACCGTAGTCACCTAGTACCGCACTTTGAGTTTCTAGGCCCATAGATAAATCAAGTTGCCCTGTAGACTGGTGCAATAAAAACCGCTGCGTTATCCATTGCATTGGAGTTGGACCATTCAATTGTTCCCACTGAAGACTAGTTGAAGTATTCTGGGAAACACCAGCCAATGTTGACGCAAGCATGCCTAATAAGAAGAAAAGTCTACTTTTCATTAGACCAAATATAAAAGCCTGCATCTTACGAAGCAGGCTTTTATTAAAATGTTGATCTATAACTTAATATAGTTTATAGACTAAACCCAAGCCTACGTCACTATCGTTACTAGCCGCAGTCAAAAAAACATAGGGACCCACGTACAGATTATGTAAAACTTCATATCGCAAGGTACCTCTAAAGGCTGCTTGCAAAGGGAGAACAGGAAAACTGCTAATTATGTTATAAGTATATGCTCCAGCTCCAATTGTACCTTCCCATTTAGTTAATACATATCCTTTCCATCGATAACGTAATCCAAAGTAAAAATTATCATTTAGTTCACCATTTAGTTGCATGTTTGTTTGGTAATACCCTTCTACTCCAACACCTAAATCAAATTCAGTGGCTGCGAATAACATATGGCCTTCAAAACCAAAAGAATAACCAACCTCATAATCCGTAGGTATCTTAATAGATTGTGCATGTGTCACTTTGCAGAGAGAAAGCAAAAATAACGCAATTAGTATCTTTTTCATTGCAGCTCCTTTTATATGATTTACGAATATATGAAGGCAACTCAAACTGCTGAGATTCGCAGGTTCAATTGTTACCTCTTTGTGAAAGGTATGTTGTACCCTAGACCGAATTGTATCCCATATTTAGGAAAAGCTGTAGTAGAATATACGTTATAAACGATTTTTGGATTTATTGTTAATGCCCCAGAAATAGGAATGTCAAATCCAACATTCATAAAAACTAGACCTGCACCATTCCATAAATTGATGCCTCCACCAGCACCTGCTCCAATTTGTCCCTCTGTGTATAGCCATCCTTGTTGTATACGTAGACCAAATAGCCCTTCCGCATAAGCACCACGACCATCGGTAAAAGCCCAATAGCTTTCGCCTCGAAGACTTAGCAATCCTCTTTTGTAAAGCTGAAAAGCAACTCCTAAATTGGAAAAACCCGAATCGCCTAGGTATGTTCTTATTGAATTTTCAATCACCAAGAAGGCAGGCAAGTATCCCCTACTTTGACTATTTTGGGAATCAAAATGAAATTCTGTTCCTAAATGAGCACCTACAAAGGAAAAGTAAAACGGACCATCAAAACTTTTTAAGATTCCTACGCTAGTGCCAAGAAATAGATTGTTCACATGATACTGAGCTTCAAGTCCAGAACCAAAAAGTATACCTCCTCCTGCCGGGGCTCTACCTCCTCCGCCCGTTCCTAGATTGATTTCACCGAGCAATCTAAATGCTCCAAGCTGATTCCAAATACCATAACCGCCGTACACATCCATATACCCCCCAAGGTTTGTCACAGCTGCAGTAAGATAAGCACTTTGATAGGTGTGCTCATGAAATACCCTACCACCTATTCCAATAAATCCTATGCCATTACTTTGCTCATTTACAGAGCTATAAACAATATTTGTAAATAATTGAGCATGAGATGGCGTGGCTAACCCCTTGGTAAAATCCACTTTTTTGTTGAGAGAAACATACACACTGCTACCTTGAATAATTCCTGTACTTACATAGCTGTATTGACCACCAATACCTAGACTATAATTGCCAAAAGTTCTATCTAATGTCAACGCAGGAGAAATAAACCAACCAGAACCGTCATGACTCTCGGCTCCTCCTCCGGAAGTGAACATTATTCTAGGATGAATCAAAAAGTGGTTGGCGCATTTGATATCTGCACCTAAATGATAACCGAAAGTGTAATAGCCTGCACGCACTCCCCAGGCTGCATTGTTCAATCTAATTCCCGCATATATTGGAAGTCTTGGATGGTAGATAGATGCACCTGTTCCAAGGAATCCAATGGGTTCGAGTGAATCTCCAAGAATAGTTAAATAATTGGTATTAGGTGGCTGTTCATTAACCGTTAAATAATCAAAGTTGATTGATGTGATTTGAGCTTTCATGAACAACGGTCCAAGAAATACACAAAGAATAGATAGTTTTGTAACAATGAATATTCTCTTTAAAACAGCCATAGTATGCGTCCTTCTCCCACTGATAAGTCCGCAAGTTAAGGCACAATCAAAAACCGATTCTTCAGCAGTCAAAGAAATTGTTGTTTTTACAACGCGAGGAATCAATGCATCTGGTGCACGGTATCACGTGGATAAATGCAGGTATTTAAAAAATGGACAAATACATATCGATGAAAGAATAGCCTTACAACGTGGACTTCTTCCTTGCAGTGTTTGCCTTCCAGAAAGAACTTCGGACCTCTCCCACCTGAGACAAAAAAAAGTGGTTCCTAAAAAGAACGTCTACCGCAAGTGCGGCTTCAAAACCAATAGTGGGGCTAAGTGCAGGCGCAAAGCGCTTGATGACAGCAGATACTGTGAGTTACATTATTCAAGAGAAAGGAAAAAGAAATAAATAAAAAGCCCTCAGATTGCTCCGAGGGCTTTATTTTTCTAGCGATCCGGACGAGACTCGAACTCGCGACCCCAAGCGTGACAGGCTTGTATTCTAACCAACTGAACTACCGGACCGTAATTCCCAAAGGGGTTGCAAATGTAAAATCAAATTTCATTTTCACAACACCTTAATCAAAAAAATATATAATTTCTTTTATTCATTTAAGCGAGTGGTATTTGACTCGCGTGTGTATTGCTTTCACTTTAGAATTTTATAACCTAATGCACGATAAAATTTTATCAAGCTTGCACGCCCGATATCATCTTGAATCAATAAACCTTGAGTAATAATCTCTATATCATTAATCATTTCAATTTTCCAAGCGTTCAGTTCTTCTTCAAAAGCTTGTTGTTGAGAATCTTTCATCTTTTCCTTTAATACGTGCATAAACCTTCTTAGGTTTGGACAAAGTACTAAAAAATGAAGGTAGCGCTCATACTTGCCGGAGGAAAAGGCACAAGATTATCAGAAATAAGGAGTGACATTCCCAAAGCTATGATGCCTGTACTTGGCAAACCCATACTGGAATATCAAATCAATTTATTAAAGGAACATGCTTTTACAGATGTGTGGCTCATAGTAAATCATCTCTATGGACATATTGAAGAATATTTTGGTAACGGAGGGCAATTTGGAATCAATATTCATTATTACATTGAACCAAAAGCCCTTGGTACTGTAGGAGGCGTAAAGGCTCTGGAAAAGCATTTAAAAGTACCTTTCCTTGTGTTATATGGAGATGTGATGATGAACATGGATTTAAATCGTCTGATTCAATTCCATAGAGATAAAAAAGCATCTGCTACACTTGTTGTTCATCCAAACGATCATCCTTACGATAGCGACTTATTAGACGTAGATGAGCACGATAAAGTCTGTGCCTTTTACGCCAAACCACATCCACAAGATCTTGTTTATAGAAATTTAGTAAATGCGGCAGCCTACATATTTAATCCTGAAGTACTGAATTTTCTTGAAGCTAATGTTAAAGCTGATTTTGGTAGAGATATATTTCCTACCCTACATGAAAAAATAGATGTCTTTGCATATAATACGCCAGAATACCTCAAAGATATGGGCACTCCTGATCGGTTGCATAAGGTAGAGGAAGCCATAACCTCTGGAAAAGTATCGGCGCGGAATTTAAATAATAAGCAAAAATGTATCTATTTAGATCGTGATGGTGTGATTAATATTGATACGGACCTCATACATCGCCCTGAAGATTTCGAGCTTTATCCTTATGCTGCAGATTCCATAAAACGGCTGAATAAAATGGGATATTTAGTTGTTGTCGTTACCAATCAAAGTGTGATTTCCAGGGGATTATGTACTATTAAAGAACTCACTGCAATTCACAAAAAGATGGAAACAGAACTTGGGGGTCAAGGTGCTTTTGTTGAAGCTATATATTTCTGCCCTCATCATCCACATGGCGGATTTGAGGGAGAGATACCTTCATATAAAATTCCTTGTGAATGCCGTAAACCAAGCGCTGGAATGCTCCTTGAAGCAAAGGAACGCTTTAATATTGATCTAGAGCAGAGCTTTTTAGTTGGCGATTCACCTAGAGACATTGAGGCAGGCCAAAATGCGGGTGTGACAACCATACGCGTAAAAACTGGTCATGGATTAAAACCGCATACAGTAGTGCCGAATTACTATGTAGACTCTTTGGTAGAAGCTGTAGATATCATAGCAAATGAGACTTAATCTTTAATTACCTTCTCAAACTCTTTGTGGAAAAGAATACCTACCCCTTGTGTGTAGGGTCCAGAGTTCTGCATTAAAGGGTCATTCCTATTACTTCTATTAAAAGCCCGGACTTTAATTTTGCCGTCTTTTGTGATAGAATACACCAACTCGGTGTCTCCAAGCAACAGCGTACTAGCACCTTGATTTCCAATAGGAATATCTAAGGAACTGTTTATGCTAAGTCTTCCGTCTAGAAAGTCTTTTCCAACGCCTAAATTTAAATTGTTTTGTGGGTCGGTTAAATTGGTATACGGATTTAGACCACTGCTATAATCTAATTCTAAATCAATGTAAGAACCAATTCCAGCTGCTAACCAGCTACCAAATTCACTAACTAGAAGCTCAGAGGTATTACTCTGAACTGAACTTCCTAAATCAAACCCCTCTTGAACAGTCAAATCCTGTTGATAAAAATCACCCAACATCAAGAGTGAAAACGCTTGATAATTCATGGCATCCTCATTCAAAAAATGCCGCTGGAGTTCTTCTAAATAACTAGTCGGCGCATTGGGTAATTCTACGGAGAATGAAATATCTGGATTCATTAAGGCGCCGCTCAGATTAATAATAAGGTCCACATCTACATTTTCATTATTGTAATTTGAATTAGATACCAACCCTTCTAAGTCCGTTGAAAGGGAATATTTTGCATCCATATTAATTTCCGCATCGTACAGATCACCACTCCACAAAATGCTACCCCCTTCTACTACGTCAAATTGCTTATTAATAATATTTTGTAGAGTGAACAAATAACTCCCACTTTCTAAAGTATACAGGCCATAGAGCTCTAAACTTTCATCTTCCAAAAGCTTGAGCCTAAGATTACCTGACCCTCTAGCTTTAATGACATCACCGAGCACTTCGTCTAAAACTAACTCCACCTGGGCTTCAGGAGTCGCTCGTATAGCAATATCTGTGGTAAAATATTCCAATGACTTAGTTTGAATCGTATCAGGCTTGGGGAGACTGGCATCTGTGAATCGAATGTAGCTTGGCATTTCAACTGCGGTAGGATTATCTAAAGGGATTTTGAAGTTAGTACCCTCCTTGGTGGCCACTACTAGATCTAAATGCAATTGTTCTAGGGGTCCTTCTAGAAGCAAATCTCCTAATACTACAGCAGTTCCGTAAAAGTAACCGTCTACGTTTCGTTGCATATTCACAGCAAGAATACTATCGCTATGTAACTTTAGGTCAAACACCAGACTATCAAACCTATCATGATACACCTGACCATAGACCTTGGCTATGGTGCTATCACCTGGAACCACGAAGAGTGCCGTGTCTAAACTTATTACATCTTTTGATAGCGTGATTTCCACTACGTCGCTCGTACTTAATTCTGAACCAACTACTGGTACCGTAAAGTGTCCGTTTGTTAGACTTAATGCTCCATTGAGTTCATAGGAATCTAACGGACCGTAAATCTCTACACCGCCTAATATATTGCCTCTCAATTCGTCCAATACACCATCAAGCAGCGGGTTGAAAGGGTCAATGGCAAATTGATCTAAACTAACACGCAAGTCAATTTCGTTTTGGATTAAATCAAAGCGTGAATTAAAGGAGAACGAGCTCGTGTTACCTTGACGCATTTGACCTGAAACATAAACCTGCTCTTTTTCTGTATAGCTTGTACTTGCTTTAAAATCGCCGTATATAAAGTCATTCAGTCCAAAATCTTCAAATTGCAGTTGAGACAAAACTTCAGGTGCTTCAAAGGATTGAGCCACAATCAAATCTGCATCTAGTTTTCCTGATAATCTAAAATCTCGATTTCTAATAATGTAATTGAGAACATCTGCATCCAAATCAGAAATATAAAAAGCTAATTCCGGCGATTTTTTTGATATGAGATTTCCGTTTAACCAAAATGCACCAGATGACCCGTTTACACCCACGGAATCAGCAAGAATTTTTGAATCCTCCCATCTAATACTGCCAGAGCGCGAAGATGAAAAAGCAGAAGTACCAATATTAAACGAAAGGGAATCCATGCTTATTTGATTTTTAAAAAAATGGCCTTTGAAATTCACGTGGCTTGCAATGGAGTCAACAAGGCTAAAATTCAGAGCAAGATCTCTTAGGTCATTTTTGCCTTCTGCATTCACTAAGACTTCTGTGAATTTAAATCCTTCGTAGTCAATCGATTCTGCTTGAAAAGAAGACCAATGGTCCTTTCCTTGTTGAGAGCCCTTGAGCATAATGTCATATCCAGAAATGTTCTTTGAGGAAAATGACGGGACAGTCAATTCGGTCGACCAATACATATCGTGTCCGCTGTATTGTCCAATGGCGCGCGTATGCTCACTAACGAACACGTCTATGTGCGCAATATCTGCGATCCAACCTATATCTCCTGCATGAAGATTAAAACTAAAATCAATTGGTATCCATTCTTTGCGGTCTTGCACTAATATATCTTGCAGCACATGATCGGCAATTAAGGGTAAATCCTGAAAATCCCAATGACCAGTCATGGAACAGTTTAACACGTCACTTGAAAGTTCTAAGCTCCTAACACCCGATGCTATTCCATGTGTAACATGAAGTTCTCTTAAAAATATCATATCACTGGGCCTAGCAAGTAACATATCACCGAGAAATAATGAGCCAATACCTTCCTCATTAAACGTACACTCAAAATCTGTAATCAAAACCTGACCAGTATCTAACGGATCCAAGACATCCAGAGAAACGGCATTTAATTTCCCTGCTAGCTTGGTTACCCCAAGTATGTTATTCGCTGCAAGCTCCACGTCAAAATTTGAATCCAGTGAACTAAGCCAGAGGGTGTCCTTTGAAGGAGTATGATAGTAGGATACGTTAATACCTCGCACCTCTTTTCCATTAGAAACTAGGGAAGGAAAAACACCTAAAACTTGGTAGTTCTCATTTTGAATAACTGCATTAATATTTGGTAAGAGACTCAACTGTGCCCTAGCACTCTGTAATGGACCTAAACCTATAGACTCGCTTAGAATGGTGGCGCGCACTGGTTCATTTATTCCCGGGCTTTTAAGTACTATTTCAGAATGTAGGTCTATAAATTTGAGCGACCAATCAACATCTGAAAAATCCGTTTGCACCTTAATTTCCGCCTGATTGGGTTTTACGTATTCAAAGATATCTTCATAGCCTTCAAAAAGGGGCCAATTATACAGGCTCTCCTTGGGGAAAATGTCGCCTTCAATATTGTATTTACCCGTGCTTCCCTGTTTATACTTTGTGCGTATTTCATAAGCTTCATTACCGCCTATTAACCATCCCATAAACCCTGCTGAATCTGCAGATAGTTGGTAGTCGAATGAAGCATTCTGAAAAATATTCCAAAACTTTTCATCAAGACGGTCAACAAGATTGGGATCATCAGGGATACTTATCTTTCCATTCCAATCAGTAACGGTGTCAGATCCCTTGAGAAGACCTTGGATAGAAATTAACTCTGGACTTTCGGCCAAAAAATCAAACTCATAATTTCCATTCTCCCGATAACCCATTTGATTGGAGAACATATTTATTTCATAACCCTCATACTTAACTATGGAGAACAATGAATCTGCCGCAACAGCGTCATCAAGATTTAATTGGTTTAAATAGAATGCTACAAAGCCTTTGGTACTATCCTCAAATGGAATGGATATACCTTTAAAATTCATGGTAGCTATATCCAAAGCAAATAAACCCGATTCACCATTTGAAGAGGTATCCAAAACTGAACGTACCATATTTCTCATCAAAGGACCATCAACTGGTTCTAAGACTTCTATGGTATCCAACTCAATAGCATCAATACCCAAGTTAGTGGACCAAATGATGTCTCTAACCTCTATCCTTCCTAAACGTACCACTGCCGTATCGTGAAAATAAATCACTGTACTTGGAAGACTAAAACTTGCAGGAAATGCGTAGTTAAAGCCGTTAAAATCAATTTTAAGCCCCTGCTCTTCTATTGCCGGTGCAATAAAGCTGCTATAAAACTTCTTTTGGAAGAATGCTGAATTAAGAAAGGTTGTAATTGCTAAAGTGAATACGAGCACTGAGACAAGCAGGGAAACTGCTAAGCGCCTTAAGGTTCTTACAAGACCATTTTGCTTTACTTTTGACTCGTTCATGGACAACCAACCTTACATATTAGCAATTGAGAGCAGCTGTGACGATACATCCGCGGCAGTTTTGCTGGGAAAAAAAGTGTTGTCCAATGAAATTGCTTCTCAAGCGGTTCATACTGCCTATGGTGGTGTAGTTCCTGAATTGGCCTCACGAGCGCACCAACAAAACATTGTTCCAGTGGTAGATCGTGCGTTAAAGGTAGCAAATATCGAACCTTCACAACTAGATGCAATTGCTTTTACCAATGGGCCTGGATTAATGGGTTCATTAATGGTGGGAACTTCTTTTGCCAAGAGTTTAGCATTAACCCTTGATATTCCGTTAATTCCTGTCCATCATATGCATGCGCATATTCTAGCACATGCGATTGAAGGCGCTCATACAACGCCTATAGCTTATCCTTTTCTTTGCCTTACAGTTAGTGGAGGACACACACAATTAGTACGAGTTGATGCACCCAAGAACATGGAGGTATTGGGTGAAACCATAGATGATGCTGTTGGTGAAGCTTTTGATAAGGCGGCTAAAATCCTAGGACTACCCTATCCAGGCGGACCTCACATTGACCGATTGGCTAAAAACGGTGATGATACGTTTATGCGATTTAATCGTTCGAACGTGGCGAACTACGACTATAGTTTTTCTGGTATGAAAACAAGTTTTCTTTATGCCCTTCAAAAGCATGTTAAGGAAACGCCAGACTTTATTGATAAACATAAAGCAGATATCTGCGCAAGCTATCAACTTGCGTTATTAGATGTACTCTTTGACAAGTTGGAAAAAGCTATAAAAGATACGGGGATCTCCAATGTGGCCTTAGCTGGTGGCGTGAGTGCTAATTCTGCCTTAAGAAGACGTGTGCACAATCTTGGTATCCAAAAGCGATTAAACACCTACGTTCCGCCATTAGAGTATACTACTGATAATGCAGCTATGATTGGTATTGCTGGATACTATAATTATAGAAAGGGTGAATATGCAAGTCTAGAAGTAACAGCATCAGCTAAAATATTATTTTAATGCAGCTCTTTTTAGGACACATAAAAGGATTAGAATTCTATTTAGATAAAGCTGAAGTTCAGCACTGTGTCAAAGTGCTGAGAAAAACTGTGGGTGATTCTATTCACTTCATTTGTGGTGACGGAAACTTGTATTTAGGAAAGTTATCATTTGCTTCTAAATCAAATGTTTATGGTTCTTTTACTAAAGTGGAATCTAATTTTGGGAGCGTACCTTATGAGCTCACCGTGGCCATAGCACCTACCAAAAACATGGATAGATTTGAAAGTTTTGTTGAGAAGGCTGTTGAAATGGGCATTAAGCGTATTGTTCCCCTTATTTGTGAGCGCAGTGAACGCAAGGTTGTTAAGACACAGCGTTTAGAAAAAATCGCTTTAAGCGCTACCAAACAAAGCATGAAAGGCACGTTGACCGTGATTTCGGAGGCTATTCCTTTCCAAACATTTTGTTCTACGGACCATTCTAATATGCTTATTGCACATTGTGAGGAGGACGGTCAAAAATCTTCTCTTATTAAACAATTAACAAAGGGACTGGCAACCACCATACTCATTGGTCCAGAAGGTGATTTTTCCCCTAGCGAAATTGCTTTAGCAAAACAGATTGGTGCTAAGCCAATTCATCTGGGCTCGAGCCGTCTTCGTACCGAAACGGCCGGACTTGTGGCTGTTGCAACGGTTTACCAGCAGTTGGGTTAATCTCTTCATAAGTTAATTCGCGCTCAAATGGATGCTTCCAGTCATCCCACGGAACATCATCCTCTGCTATTGGCTGACTATTTTTTAAAGGTTCTATAGGTTCTTCTTTGCGAAAAAGAATGGCCAATAAAAACCCTACTATTGCACCGCTTAGATGCCCTTCATAGCTAATGGAAGGATCGTGTGGTAGCACTCCCCAAACAAAGCTGCCGTATAAAAACACCATTAGCATGCTTTGCGCCAGAAGGCGCACGTGTAAGCGCAATACACCACTAAAAAACACAAAACTAACCAGCGCATATAACCATGCACTTGCGCCAATGTGTATACTTGGCCTTCCTATAAACCAAAGGATGATACCTGGTAGTAGTAAGCTTACAAGCCATACTTTATCAAAAACTTTCGGAAAACTGTATCGAATCAAAATCCCCACAAAGAATAAGCTGATTGTGTTGCTTGTGATGTGATTCAAATCACCGTGCAACCAAGGAAATGTTAACGGACCATACCAATTCTTCCAACTCCCCGGAAATAGACCAAATTTACTCAGCGAGTGTCCCGTAGCTACCTCAAATGTAAAAACTAACCATGCCACCGTTATCCAAAGAAAAGGCCAAAGGAACAATCCCTTATGAATTCCATATTTTCTCCAATCGGACATAGCGAAAAGATAGTTACTTTCGAATAATGAAACCGCTTGCAGAACAGCTTCGACCACAATCTCTGAACCAATATTTAGGCCAAGAACACTTAATAGGTCAAAATGGCGCATTAAGGAAGAGTCTAAGTTTAGGCAGATTACCTTCTATTATACTTTGGGGGCCGCCTGGGGTGGGTAAGACTACTTTAGCCTTGCTATTGGCCAAAGAACTTGATGCACCCCTCTACCAGCTCAGCGCGGTTAATGCAGGTGTGAAAGATGTGCGAGAAATACTTGCTAAAGCTGAAAGGAAAAGTCTCTTTGACAACAATCGACCTCTATTGTTTATAGATGAAATTCACAGGTTTAACAAAGGGCAGCAAGATAGTTTACTTCATGCCGTAGAGCGCGGTTGGATATCATTAATTGGTGCTACTACTGAAAATCCATCCTTTGAAATAAATGCAGCCTTACTTTCTAGAATGCAAGTCTACGTCTTGAATACTCATTCCAAAGATGACCTAGCCAAAATGATTGATTTGGCGAATGCTACAGAATATGCCGTAAAAAAGAATCTGGTGATTACAGCTCATGATTTTCTCATTAGGCAAAGTATGGGAGACGCAAGAAAGTTGTACAATCTTGTTGAGCTATGTTTTCAACATGGAAAAACCGGACAGGAGATAGATGAGCAATTTGCAGAAGATGTTCTCAGTAATGCACAAATTCGATACGACAAGGGCGGTGATGAACATTATAATGTGATTTCCGCCTTCATAAAGTCTATTCGAGGATCTGACCCTCATGCAGCCACATACTATCTAGCTCGAATGATTGAGGGTGGCGAAGACGTAAAGTTCATTGCACGGCGCTTGATTATTTCAGCCGCTGAAGATATTGGCCTTGCCAATCCAAATGCGTTAATGCTCGCGAACGAAACCTTTAGTGCTGTTGAACGCGTCGGTTGGCCAGAAAGCAGAATTATCCTGAGCCAATGCACTATTTATTTGGCTACATCACCAAAATCAAACAGTGCTTATTTAGCTATTGGCAAAGCACAAAAACTGGTTCAAAATACAGGCAACTTGGAAGTACCGGACCATTTGCGAACCCCTTCGAGCGCCTTGGCTAAAGAATTAGGACACGGTAAAAACTATATCTATCCTCACGATTATTCGGAAGGGTTTGTAGTACAAGAATACCTACCAAAAGATATTCAAGGCACTACTTTTTGGACACCATCCCACAATTCTAAGGAAAAGCAGATTAGCGCTCATCAAAAGGAAATTTGGAAAGATAAATATGGGATTTAGCGGAGTTGAACCTCTGTACGCCTGTTGAGACCTCTACCCCATTCCGTCTCATTTTCTGCTACGGGCTCATCCATACCGCGTCCTTCAAAAGATAATCTAAGGGCTTTTATGCCGTGATCTACAAGCCAATTTAACACGGCTTGAGCACGGGCTTCACTCAAAGCTTGATTGTATTTTCTGGAGCCTTGATTGTCTGTATGCCCAATAATAGTTGCTTTTAGATTGGGGTTGTCCGTTAGCGTGATCAATAACGACTTTAACTCCTTTTCACTCTCTGGTAATAATGAACTCTTATCTAAATCAAATAAAACGTTCCTCAAGCAAAAGCTTTTACCAATCTCAATAGGAGTCATTTTAATTCGTGCAGCAAACTCCTGTCCATGCATAGGACGAGCAGTCATTACTGTTGTGGATATCCTACTAGAATAAGGCATATACCCTTTCTTGTATGCTGTAATTCGAATAAAAGAACCATCTGACATTAATCGTACGATTCCTGAGTTTTTATGACTTTCGCCTGCAAAGAATTGAACACCATTATCGTTGTACAATTGTACTCTCGCACTCCCAATAGGTTTTTCCGTAATACTATCTACCACTAAGAGATCGTAATTAAAACGTTTTTCTGGTTGTAAGTGCTCCGGTAAATCAAACCTATATAAATCTAACGCATACATGCTTTGCTGTTTTGTCACAAGAGCGCTTCCTCTTTCTGAGGATAAATAACCAAATGTTCCGCTCTTATCAATTACTAAACTAAACTCTTCACCATAACTATTCAAGGGGAACCCCATATTGACTGGTTTGGACCAAGTAGTATCATTGACACGGACAGATTTAAAAAAATCAGATGCACCTAAAGATGGACTGCGCTCGGAAAGAAAGTATAGGGTTAGACCATCAAAATGAATAAACGGACAACTTTCACTTGCTGGACTGTTAATATTCGCTGGTAATTTTGTCCCCTTTGACCAATTTCCTTCTGAATCCTTAACGGACAGAAAAATATCCTTATCCTTTGATTTTGAATTACGTCCCCGTACAAAATATATAGTGCGTCCGTCGGGACCAAGGCTAGGCTGACTTTCCCAGCGGCCTGTATTAATTTCACCCGGAAGTGGCTCAGGCCTCTCCCACCCAAAATCTGAATTCCAATGACTGTAGTATAAATCACAGCTCCCAGCGCCTCCTTGACGATTACAAACAGTTAGTACCATAAACTGACCATCTGCACTCACACTTGATGCCCCCTCATTAAGGGATGAATTCAGGTAACCTCCTAGCGGCTCTCCTGATTCAGTAATACCATCAAGTGCACCTTCAAAAAGATTTTCATCTGAAGGTTTGGTTCCGAGAATATGCCTATGGGTGTAAACCAAATGATCATCTCCCCCTGAAATCGTTGGAAAATATTCCAACTGCTCCGTTGAAAAACTCAATTTTTGAATGTTGTAGTTAAACGTATCAGAGGTAAATCGTTTATACGAATCCTTGGTGAATATCAAGTCCAGGAGCATTTGTTCCGCTTCTTTACGCCGCTGCCCCACAAATCGAGCATTCGTTAAATACTGCCTGAGCGACTCTATACCCAAGTCCCATTGGTTTGAATACTTGCATGCCATACTTTTTTTAAGGTAAATAGTTGACACCGGGGATATTTCTATGGCTTGGTCATAATAGTTGATAGACTGAACGTATTGACCCTTTTGAAAACTTAAATCACCTGCATAGATAAAAGGCTGATAATATGCACCCTCACCTTTCTTCATACTTTTCTCTAAATACTTCCAACCTTTAGATTCTTCCCCCGAACGAAAGGCATCTTGCGCTTTTTGAAAAGCATTTATGGCAGATCTGGACTGGCCAAATGTGGATAAGCTCAGAAAAAGTAGTGCAAATACTAGTTGATAAAATCGAACCATTAGAAGTACATTTGAAGTTCTACGAAGATATCTCATCCCCATTGAAAACGCCCAGAATTGTATTAGGGGGTGCCCCCGCCACAGGAAAAACGACTGTAAGTCAACTATTAGAGGGCTTAGGACATACCGTATTTCACGAACAAGCTCGTGAAATCATAAGCAATAGTTTGGAGAATGGTACCGATATTTTGCCATGGAAGGATCTTATGGCTTTTACTCAAGTAGTTTGGGACTTGCGCAATGAGCAGTACGACAGTGCCTTGTTAGAAACTAAAAACTTTTACGATCGCACTATTTTAGATTCCTATGCCTATCTTATTAAAGGCAACGTAGAACCTACGGAAAGTTGGACGAGAGATATGAAGAATCGCAGATTTGATAAAGTGTTTCTCCTTCCGGTATGGCCAGAAATTCACGCCTTAGATAGCGAGCGAATGGAAACCTTGGAAGATTGTGTAGAAGTGGAGAAATTCATTATTGAAGCGTATGAGGAAATGGATTATGAACTGATAATTGTACCTAAAATACCTGTAAAAGATCGCGTTGCCTTCATTTTAGAAAGGCTATGATAAAAAAAGCAAAAGCTGTTTTAAAAGAGTTTTGGGGGTATGATGATTTTCGTGGCCTTCAAGGAGCGATTATTCAATCTGTTCTCTTAGGTAAAGACACCCTAGGTATGCTGCCTACCGGCGGCGGAAAGTCTATTTGTTATCAAGTACCAGGTCTTCTTTATCCTGGTACTACTTTAGTTATTAGCCCTCTTGTTGCATTAATGGAAGATCAACACAAGGGTCTATTAAGTAGAGGCATCAAAAGTTATCACTTTAAAGGTTCTTATCCAGTTCGTAAGCTAGACGAGGCTTTTCGAAACTTACGCTATGGCAAGTACAAGTTTGCTTTTATAGCGCCTGAACGGCTTGGTAATGCATTATTCAGGGAATATATAGCCAATGCTGATATTTCTCTACTCGCAGTTGATGAAGCACATTGTATTTCTCAATGGGGATTTGATTTTAGACCGTCTTATTTGAATATCCAAAAGATTAAAGAATTACTCCCTGAAATCCCAACGATTGCCCTTACGGCCACAGCAACCAAAAGGGTAAAGAAAGATCTTATCAATGAATTGAGGATTCCTGATGCAGAGGTATTCGAAGGTTCTGTCTTAAGGGAAAACCTTATCCTACATAAAAAATTCACTCCAAATAAAGAGAGGCAGATATTAAGGCTCCTAAAGAAGCTCGAAGGAACTGGAATCATATACGCAAAAACAAGAAGAACCTGCGAACAATTAAGTAATTTACTTAATATCGAAGGATTCAAAAGTTGCTACTATCATGCTGGAGTAGATGGTGAAATCAAGGCGAAGAATCAAGAGGACTGGATGACCAACCAAACCAATATTATGGTAGCGACCACCGCTTTTGGGATGGGTATAGACAAAGGCGATGTAAGCTGGGTAATTCATTGGGATGTACCAGATACGCTAGAAGGATATTATCAAGAAATCGGTCGAGCCGGTCGAAATGGCAAGAACAGCAAAACGTATTTATTATTCAACCAGCACGATTTTGAACGACTCAACCAGAGCCTTGACGAATTACCAAATATCAAGGGTGTTGAGGATTTTTACCGCGCATTCTGCAGTAAACATCAAATTGCAGTTGGGGCTGGACTGGGATTGAGATTAGAATTTTCCTTAGTAGAATTAGCAGATAAAATGAATCTTTCTATTCCCAATCTTCTCACATATATCAAGCTTATACAGCACAGAAAACTCTGGCAATTCATAGAAAGCGAGCAAAGCGTGCCTCGTATACAATTTCATTCTAACCCTTCGCAATGGAAGGACCTGCGTTCCGATTGGAAAGAAATCTTAATTGCTCTCTACAGGATGTATCCAAATGCTGTTGAACATCATCAACGAATAGATCGCAAACGATTCGCTGCAATGGCTCAAGTACGTCCTAAGGAATTTGATGACATACTTACCTCATTAAACGCCAAAGGCCTTATTACTTTTACACCTGAAAAATTATATAGTACCATTGTCTTCGCAGAGCCCCGGCCTCTTAATAAGCATATGCGGTTTCCTGAGAGTTTTGTAAATGCCTATATTACATCTAAGAGAGAGCGAACCGACGCCATGTTGGATGTGCTTCAGAATGAAGATTGCTTAAACCGACAAATTGCTTGCTATTTTGGTCAGGAAAATCAAATCAATTGCAATACTTGTAGTAATTGCACCTTGAACCATTATCCAGACGAAGAAGTCATAAAAAAAATGCTATCCAAAGGTCATTCATTTGATGATATTTGGTTTGATTTAAATTGCAACCCAGATGCACTTAGAAAATAAGAATCCGCGTATTGTTTATATGGGTACTCCAGATTTTGCGGTACCACCGTTAGAGGCTCTTATCAAGAAGGGCTATGACATAGCTGGCGTTGTAACAGTTTCAGATAAGCCAGCAGGCCGAGGGCAGAAAATCAAAGAAAGTGCAGTTAAACAGTGTGCTGTAGCGAACAATTTAAATATTCTACAACCGCTAAACTTAAAAAGTGAATCCTTTATTTCAGAGCTAAAATCATTAAAAGCGGACTTATTTATTGTAGTTGCCTTTAGAATGCTACCTAAAGCCGTTTGGGCAATGCCGCGACTAGGGACGTTCAATCTTCATGGTTCGCTCTTACCTAAATATAGAGGTGCTGCACCCATTCATTGGGCCATCATTAATGGTGACTTTACATCGGGCTTAACCACATTTTTATTAGATCAAAAAATTGACACTGGGGGTACACTTATGCAAATTGAACACCCTATCAAGCCAGATTCTACTGCAGGGATATTATATGAAGAATTAATGGGCTTAGGTCCTGAAATAGTTATCAGAACTACTGAAGGCCTTATTGATGGAACATTAAAGTCTACTCCTCAAAACGAGAATCTAGCGAGTCATGCTCCAAAGTTAAATAAGGATAATACCAGATTGGACTTTTCTAAACAACCAAAAGAATTGGTTCAACAAATACTAGGTCTAAACCCCAGCCCTAAAGCCCATTTTGCACAGTACAAATTCCTTGTTGCCGCGTTAACTGAAACGCAAAATCCCTCAGAAATACCAGTTTTATGTGTTCGCGAGAAACAACTATTTCTAGATTATCCCAAAGGAAGTATAGAAATCTTGGAAATTCAGCCAAACGGAAAAAAGAAAATGCAGTCTAAATCTTTCATAAATGGCGTTAAAGTGGCAATTTTACCCCTTTAAACATGAGTATAAATACTCACAAATGAGATATTTTTGAGTTATTAACAATTTTTATTAAACTTTTTAACTCGGAAGCCCCGTAAACACTTGGATAGATGGATTTTTCTTCTATATTTGATAAGCATTCGTATTAATAATTAATAAAAACTAATTGTAATGAACAAAGCACAATTAATCGACGCAATGGCAGCAGACGCTGGCATCTCTAAAGCTCAAGCTAAATCAGCTTTAGATTCTTTTACTGGTAATGTAGGTTCTACTCTTTCATCAGGTGGCCGTGTATCTCTTGTAGGATTCGGTTCATTTTCTGTTTCACAGCGCGCAGCTCGTGACGGTCGTAACCCACAAACTGGTGCGGTAATTAAAATCGCTGCTAAAAAAGTAGCCAAATTTAAGGCTGGAGCTGATCTAAATGGTAAGCTATAGTCCTTAATTGAACTATAATTAAAAAAGCCTTCTTTAACGAGAAGGCTTTTTTTATTGTAATACACTTGGTTAATCTTAAGGTTGAATACGATGAATATTCCAATCATCTGAATTAGAAGTGTAAATGAGTCTATCGTGAAGACGTCCTTCTCTTCCTTGCCAAAATTCAAACTCGAAAGGCTCTATAAGATATCCCCCCCACTCCTCAGGCATAGGAACTTGAGTTCCTTCTGGAAATTTAGTTTGAAATTTTTGAAACTTAATCTCTAATGCTGACCTTGATTCTATAGGCCTGCTTTGGTTGGAGGCTGCTGCACCTATTTGACTTAAATAGGGTCGCTTTTCAAAATAGGCCTCACTATCTTGAGTATCAATCTTACGGACCACTCCCTTAATCCTGACCTGCCGTTCCTGTTCTCTCCAAAAAAACAAAACAGAAATATTAGGATTTTTCGCTAAGGACTGACCTTTGTTGCTTTCATAATTGGAATAAAACACTAGACCATTGTTCCGAATCTCTTTTAAGAGTACTATTCGACTTTCTGGCTCATTATTTTTTACAGTTGAAATTGCCATGGCATTGTAATCTTTAATCCCTAAGGATTTATATTGAGTAAACCAACTGTTAAATTGAATCATTGGATTACGATTAGCCTTGAGTTGATCAAGGGAATCAAAATTGTACGACTCTCTTATGTTATGTAAATCCATAATGCTAAATTAGTATAATGCAGCACAACATAACCCCCAAAAAGGGATGCATTCTTGTATCCAAGCCACTTATTGATGACGGTTTTTTTGAACAAAGTATTGTATATCTAACTGCTCACGATAGTGAAGGTTCTTTGGGATTCGCTTTAAATAAAAAATCTTCTATGATTGTTCAAGATTTTTTAGACGGCTTTCCTGGCAGGGAACCTATTTATTATGGTGGTCCCGTGGAGCAGGACGCACTGTTTTATTTGCACAGCTTTGAGAATATTCCTGGTGCTTTGCATGTTGGGAATAAGCTGTACTTAGGAGGTGATTTCGAAATTTTTAAAACGCACTGCATTCATCACAACCTTGAGGAGGGAGCCATTTTAAAACCAAAGTTTTTTCTTGGATATAGTGGTTGGTCAGAG
This sequence comes from Flavobacteriales bacterium, assembly GCA_002707525.1. Taxonomy (GTDB): domain Bacteria; phylum Bacteroidota; class Bacteroidia; order Flavobacteriales; family Schleiferiaceae; genus UBA10364. The sequence continues at coordinate 59,329 of PAND01000010.1, read as the reverse complement.
GGTCAACTCGTTGAAGAATTAGAGCACAATACGTGGTTACTCGTAGATTCGCCTAATGTGCATGACCCTTTGAGTCTTTCAACTAATGCTTGGCGTGAATACATGAAAAATAAGGGAGGGAAATATGCTATTTGGGCTAATTCTCCTTCGGACCCTATGCTGAATTAAAGTGATCCTAAAACATTCAACTTACGCTGCAGCAACTCTACGAGTTCTTTTGCCTTAGTTCCACCATAGGTACGTTTTCTATAATTTTCTACCCACTGAACACCAATGATAGTATTCGTAAGCCATATTTCATCTGCTTTCTGCAATTCAAAAGGATTAATACTTTCTTCTTTAATTTCAAGACCTATCTCCTTTGCCCACGCAATCAAGTTTTTGCGAAACACTCCTCGAAGTGCCCCGTCTTCTAGCGGCGCAGTTTTTAATTGATTATCCTTAAGAATAAATACATTTGCCGAATGAGCTTCTACTAACATTTTGCGATCATTTAGCATCAACATGGCATCGTAACCATTTTCCTTTCCAAAAATACCTGCTAAAATATACGGTAAGCTATTCGAAGACTTTATAGTTGAGAGCAATCCTGCCTGAATATAATGGTCTTTGAACAGTTCAACCTTTAGACCTTGGTCACTCCATACATAATCTGTTACATCCAATGGTTCAAGTTCCATCCACCATTTGCATTGATTGTTCCGAATCGGTGTGTAACGACCATCTGATTTCCTCACCACTTGAAGCCTTAGTCGTCCATCAGTAATTGCAACTTCCTCTGCCAATTTATTCGCTTCATCAACAAAAAATTCAGGCGTAAAATCCATTGGTATAGGCATTCGTAAAATACGCATACTAGACATTAGCCTAAAATAATGATCTTCAATAAACAATAACTTATTATCTCGCATCCTCATCGTCTCAAATAGAGAATCGCCATAGAAGGTTGCGCGTTTTACATCTTCAACAGGAAGATCATCATAAGAGATTATGGTTCCGTTATAATTAATCATAATTTTTGCTGTTAAGAGTCAAAATTAGGGCAAAAAAAATCCCCGCCTGTAAGGCGGGGATAACTAAAAGCTATGGTGAGCTTACTTTACTGTAATTCTTCGTACTGCAGCACCTTGTTCTGTTTTTATCTTAAGGATATATACACCAGAAGACCAATCAGATAGATCAAGTTCTGTCTTTGAATCCAAATCTTGTTGATACACCACTACTCTACCAGTGATATCATAAATCATCAACTCTTGAATTGCAATTCTATTTGCTGTCTCAATCATCATAGCACCGTTTGAAGATGGATTTGGATATACTTTCATGTCCAATTCAAACTCTTCAATACCCGCTGGAACACCCTCTGCTTGTAAAACGGTTGCCATTCTTGGTACAATAAATGACATTACTGTATCAATCCAAGCTTGAGACTTTGTTTCATCATTCGGGTTTGCTGGGTTCTGAGATGCAAACGGATCGTTTGGATCGTACCAATTCCATGGAGCCGTGTTGACTACCCATGGCGTAACGGCATTCGCAGGTGGAATCTCCACCGTATAAATACATTCTTCACCAGTCGGATTCGTACTTTGTTCGTCAACCCAAACAGCATCAGTGTAATTTGCATTTAAGAAAACATCATTGTTACCGAATCCATTAGCTGCTTTAATAGCACCGTAAGAACCTGTAACACTTACCACTGGATAGAATTGTTGTCCGATCGGAACGAACACCATACCAGTATCATAAGGTGCAAAGAAATCAAACTTACTATGAATGCTTAACATAGGTACATCTCCTTGCTCGAGCCAATTTCCGTCTCCTAATGCGCCACCCATATTGACAACCATTAGCACATCATCTGGCATACCTTGATGATTCACATAATTACGTCCGGGCTGCGTATAATCCATTGTTGGAAGACCAGCCGCATTCTGACCGGTAACCGTGATTTGTCCTCCGTATCCACTTATATCTCCCACAATTGAAGTGTCTACATATGGATCACCAACATTGACCATGCCGCCAAACATACCAATGGTATCTTGGTACTGGAACTTGCTAGGAACGGTGACTTCCGAGTGCTTATCAATGGTAGCATATGCAAAAGTAATGTAGCCACCTGATCCTTGACCTACCATGATGGTGTTAGAAGCATTAATTCCAAAAGGGTTAGTACCCATTTGAGTCAAGTTCAAGTAACGAACCAATGACTTTGCATCCTGAATGGAATAATACACTGCAAGCAGGTTGGTTCCGCGACGTAAATCCAGATTGGTGCTGTTCGCCAACCAACCTAATCGGTAGGAAGCTGCAATTGCAACGTATCCCATCTTAGCAAAACGGGTACACATTTCAACTACGGCACTGTCTTCCTTAGTTCCTAATGGAGAACCATTCAAACCTTTTGGAATGAAGGAACCTGTATGCCAAATAATAACCACAGGGCGGTCAATTGCGGAATCAACCGCAGGAGAAGGCATGTAGAAATCAGCGAAGAGAGGCTGAATATTCGTTCCGCCCAAAAGAGCAGAATCAATATATGGATTGTAGTTCAATCCATAGGCGACATCGCTTTGTTTCACGATATCTGACTCACTAAAAATTTCTGTAGTATAACGCTGAGCGAAAACCGAAGTTGAAATCAATAGTGCGCAAATAAAAAGTAAATTCTTTTTCATAAGCATGGTTTTGTAGGGGGGTTAATTAATTTGAATACTCAGATAGGCCAACCTCCCAACTAAAGGCCCTCCAAATACTTGATAAACTTGATTATTTAGTGCATTACTAGATCCTATCTTATACGTAATGGTAGTCTCTGTCTTATTGATTAAATATTCCTTTGTTAAAGAACATTGAGCATCAAGAAGACCGTAAGAAGATATACTTCCTGTAAATTGCGGTGATCCTTCAAATAAGAACCCTTCTACCCACTTATAGTTTACACCGGCTCCTAGGAGCATCTCCTTATTATTAATGGCATAATTCCGCAAATTCCAACCTATATTAAATTTATGTTCAGGGGTATTGAAGGCTGGCACTATGGGATCATTCACATCGGATGTTAGTTTATTCCAACTGTAATTCCCTGATAAACTATGGTAGTCACCCAAGAATGTATTCAGTCCAATGGAAAATCCTTGTGTGGTTACTTGCTCAGTAGCATTGGCCGCAATACGATAAACCTGTACCTCCTTGAGTCTATCAATGGCAGTTGTGCCTTCTACAATCTTTGCACCAATTACGTAACCAATAAAGTCATTGTAGTTACTGTAATAGTAATTGGCATCTACAAAAACTCGATTAAAAAGAGTAGCCCTCCAGCCAACTTCAGCCGTTCTTACACGTTCAGGACGAATCGCATCAATATCAAAATATCCAAAATCGTGGGTAAGACGCTCTGCACCTGGCTTTCCTAAATAATCTACAATGTTATCAATGGTAACTAAAGAATCAAATCCGTTCAAATTTCCTAATAGAACGGCACGTCCCACATTGTAATACAGGTATTGATCTGCTAAAGTAGGGTTTCGAATAGCACTGCTTAAACTAAAACGTAGCGTGTGATTTTCATTTGCTTTATATACCACAGAAGCTGCAGGACTAAGCAACGGTTGAAAGTTTTGATTCTTATCTAAACGCGCCGTAATACTAGTTTTTAGTTTTTCATCTAGATAAAACTGTTCCCATCCTCCATAAATACCGCCTTCGTAATTACGAATAACTACGCCACTCGTATCACTAAAAATGGTTCCAGCACTATTGGGTGTATAGATGCGTACATTACCCCCGATTCGGAATTGTCCCGCGCTGGTATTAAAGCTGCGTTCGCCTTGGCTATGGTATAAAGCACTCTTATCATAGAACCTACTACCTCCTTCAGTGAAAAGCGAAGAAGTGATGTGCCCTTTGAGCTGTTCAAATTCTGTAGTACCTGGTTTCAAATAATTGACTACAGAATAACCATATATCGCTTCCATAAAATTCATAACAATAGCATTCGTAGTGTCGTGAAGTTGATTGAAGAAATCCCTATTGTTGGCAATTACATTTTGCATTTCAGCTTCAAAGTCCGAATTACTCAAGGTGTTCGATGGGTAATCGGGCAAAGCTCTCACTTGTGGACGATTAAAGATGTACCACATTGTTCGATATTGATTGCTGTAAAATTGATTAGGAACAATACTGTCTTGCATACGCAGCGCTGTAAAATAAGCATCATAGCTATTGCCTGCATCTTCATGTGTTGAATACGCGCGTAAAAACCATTTACCAGTTTCCTCTCTTAATTCTATTCTATTTTGTAAAAATAATATATCCTTCAAGCTGTACCGGTTGTCTCCTTGATACACCGTGGTACCCGCTCCGAAATTCATAGCGTAAATTCCACGAATTCGATCGTTGAATTTATAATGCAGCGCAGTCGTGAGCTTAATGTTTTCGGTATCATAATCCACTAAATGACGCTCTTCTATGCCTGGTCGATAGAACCTACCTAGCCCGGGGTACCCTTTGACATCGCCACCTGCATCCCAATATTCTTCATCACCATAACGGTTAACAGCATCATATCCTCCTGGGTTTAATTCATTGTCCGCACTTATGTCAGTAGCTGTCAAATTTCCTGCTTCCCAGTCGTCGGCTTTTAATGCAAAAAGATTGATTTTATATGCGAATTTCTCATTTACCTTATCCGCCCATCGCACGCTAACTTCAGTTAGGTTACGCTCTCCAACTTTCAGGCTTGAACTTATACCCGTGAAGTTAAACGGATCTTTGGTGGTCATGGAAATCACTCCATTAAAAGCAGAAGGGCCGTAAAATGCAGTACTTGCTCCGGCAATTACGTCCACAGACACAATATCCAAATCAGGGGCTCCTAAAAAATTACCCAATGAAAAATTCAATCCAGGACTCTGATTATCTACTCCATCAATGAGTTGAAGCGATCTAACAGGAGACGTGCTGTTGAAGCCTCGTGTATTAATGATTTTGAATCCAATACTTGCAGAAGTCAAATCCACTCCTTTCAAAGTTCCTAGATGATCATAGAAACTAACACTCGGACTTTCCTTGATAGCGAGGGCATCCATGCTCTCTACTGTCAATGCACTTTTTTCCTGCTGTTCACTCAGGCGTTGCTGAACAATATTGACCTCTTTCAATATATTTCTATCCGGTTTAAGAAGAATTCGTACTGGAACATCATCGCGGATAAGCACATTTTCTGATGCAAATCCCAACGAATTGACTTCAACTAGAACTGGATAATTAAATATATTCAAGGACCACTGTCCGTCAATATCAGTTACTGTACCAACATTTGATTCTTTTCCATTAATGATCATACGGACCGATGCTCCAATGATAGGTTCTTTTTTATCATCGAGTACAACACCTCGTATTTGAGCATTAAGGTTTGCGGACAATAAAAATAGAAGAGCAAGCAGTAGTTTGTTCATAATGTTCAAATTAGCAAAACAAATATTGAAAAGGGGTTGGATTACGTCTTAATCCAAAAGATTAATGAGCAGCTCTTTTCAAGCGATCATTAATAGCTCTACCAAGTCCGTTTTCAGGTACCGAGTGCGCCCATATTTCTCTAAAACCTTTTGCTTTCAATTGATGTAGACCAGTAAAGAGCCTAGATGCAGCCTCTACATCATCATTAGAAGTACTCAAATTATACATATTATCTCCGCAAGGCCCCTTTCCCATTATTAATAAGCCAATTGATGACTTATTAACAACTTTGTATTGAGAGAGCATCTCATTCAAGGACTCAAACAGTCGAACATTCACTCCAGGATTATAATGTGAACTGAGCATTCCGGGTGCTTTAGGATCAGATGAACTACTTTCAATTATTACCTTTCCAATAACATCCTCTATGCTCTCAATAGATAATCCTCCTAACCTAAGAATCTTTGGAGTCTCACTCATCTCCAATATGGTACTTTCAATACCAACCTCACAAGGACCTCCGTCTAAAACCGCATCTATGCCGTCACCGAATTGATCAAATACGTGGGCGGCATTAGTTGGTGAAGTATAACCAAAGGGATTAGCACTGGGAGCCGCAATACAAAGTCCACTATTTCTGATTACCTCTAATACAATGGGATGATTCGGAATACGGACTCCTACCGTCATGTGACCCGAAGTAGTCAAGTCCGGTACAATCTGTTTTTTTTGAAGAATGAGCGTCAATGGACCAGGACTGAATCTTCTGAATAATGCCTCAGCTTCATCCGTAACTTCCGCAATTAGTTTTGCTTGTTCTATGCTAGCTACATGAACAATTAGAGGATCAAATGATGGTCTGTTTTTAACTTTGAAAACCTTGGCAACAGCATGCTCGTCTAGGGCATTTGCACCCAAACCATACACCGTTTCAGTTGGCAGCGCAACAATACCGCCATTCTTCAATAATCGCACTGCCTCATTACTATCTGAAATTACCGCCATGCCTATGGGATATTTAAATACTTATGCGTTTGAAGGCTCACGCGCCAATGAGGATGCTTCATGACATAATCCACAATTAGAGGCATCATTTCTTCACGCTTACTCCACTCAGGCTGAAGAAACAGTTGACATTTTTTACCCACCTTAACGGCATGCTGTTCTGCCCACTTGAAATCATTTTGATTATGCACTATGACTTTAAGTTCATGTGCACTAGCGTAATATTCTGACTTTGGCGGGGCCGTTTTCTTAGGACTTAGGCAAATCCAATCCCAATTTCCAGTTAATGGATAAGCACCACTAGTCTCCACGTGGACTTTCATTCCCTTTTGCTGCAGACTATTTACCAATGGTGTCATGTCCCAAGTAAGTGGTTCACCACCAGTTACTACAATAGTATCACTATACTTGGACGCATTGTCAACAATTTTAGAAATAGGCGTAGGCGAGTGCGTATCCGGATTCCAACTCTCTTTCACATCACACCAATGACAACCTACATCACAACCTCCAATTCGAACAAAATAAGCAGATAAGCCCGTATGAAACCCCTCTCCTTGAATAGTATAGAATTCTTCCATTAGTGGAACTACAAAGCCATTTCGAACTTCCTCGCTACTATAACTTTTTGATGCAGTAATGTCTTTCAAAACTTAAGATAATTCAATGACCTTCATGGTATTTAACATTAATGCAGCGCGAGTCATGGGACCAACGCCACCTGGTACGGGCGTGATAAAGCTACATTTGGGTGCGACAGATTCGTAATCTACATCTCCTAATAGTCTAAAACCACTCTTTTTAGTAGCATCAGCAACCCTCGTGATTCCTACATCAATGACACAGGCACCTTCTTTAACCATATCCTCAGTAACGAAGCTTGGCTGACCTAAGGCAGCAACAATAATATCTGCTTTTCTGCATACATCCTTCAAATTTTTAGTTTTTGAATGACATAAGGTCACTGTGCAATTACCCGGATAATTATGTTGACTTAAAAGAATAGACATAGGCGAACCTACAATCTGACTTCTCCCAATAACAACACAATCTTTTCCCTCTGTTGGAACCTTGTATCGTCGCAATATCTCAACAATACCTTGAGGCGTAGCCGGAATATAGGTGGGTAAATTCAAGGTCATTTTACCTACATTTTCCGGATGAAACCCGTCAATGTCTTTTTTGGGATCAATAGCCAATAATACTTTTGTCTCGTCTATATGATTAGGTAATGGTAATTGAACTATATATCCATCTACATCTTCATCTTTATTGAGTTTACTAATGGCTTTCAGCAGTTCATATTCCGTTGTTTCCTCTGGTAACTTTATCAACGTTGATCCATATCCAACCTCTTCGCAGTCTCGCACTTTTGCATTCACATACGTTTTGGAAGCGCCGTCCTCTCCTACCAAAATGGCTGCAATATGAGGCACTTTTTTTCCTTGAGTTTTTAATGACTTTACCTTTTGGGCTAATTCAGCCCTGATTTCTGCTGAAGTCAACTTTCCATCTAAAACGATCATATAAACATTTTTAACGCATTCCTCGCATCATATTCATCATACCGCGGCGACCGCCGCCACTCTGCATCATTTTCATCATTTTACGCATGTCCGTAAATTGTTTCAAAAGATTATTTACATCCTGTACTGTGCGACCAGAACCCGAAGCAATTCTCTTTCTTCGAGAGCCGTTTATTATGTCCGGCTGTTGGCGTTCCCCAAGAGTCATACTATTGATCATTGCTTCAATATGCTTAAAGGCATCATCATCAATATCTGTGTCCTTAAGTGCTTTGCCCATTCCAGGAATCATACCCATGAGGTCCTTCATGTTCCCCATTTTCTTGATTTGCTGAATTTGACTCATAAAATCATCGAAACCGAATGAATCGGTTGCAATTTTCTTATTCATCATACGCGCTTCTTGCTCGTCAAATTGCTCTTGTGCACGCTCAACCAATGAAACAACATCCCCCATGCCAAGTATACGATCGGCCATGCGGTCAGGATGGAACACATCTAGCGCTTCCATCTTTTCGCCCGTACCTATAAACTTAATGGGTTTGTTGACAACACTCTTGATGGTCAAAGCAGCACCACCGCGAGTATCACCGTCTAGCTTGGTCAAGATGACCCCATCAAAATTCAAGACATCGTTAAATGCCTTTGCTGTATGTACAGCATCTTGACCTGTCATGGAGTCTACAACAAATAACGTTTCTGAAGGCGATATGGCTTTGTGGATATTTCCGATTTCTGCCATCATTTCTTGATCAACAGCTAATCGTCCAGCAGTATCTACAATAACTACATTATGGCCGTTATTCTTTGCATGTGATAAGGCATTGGTGGCAATATTTACAGGATCTTTATTCCCTTCTTCTGAGAAAACATCTATCCCCAATTGCTCACCCAATACGTGTAATTGATTTATGGCAGCTGGTCTATAGACATCACAGGCTACTAAAAGAGGTTTTTTAGTTTTTTTATTCTGAAGAAAATGAGCCAGTTTAGCACTATGCGTGGTCTTACCAGAACCTTGAAGCCCAGCCATCAAAATTACAGAAGGTTTTCCGGCCAAATTTATCCCTTCAGCCTGTCCTCCCATAAGCTCGGCCATTTCATCACGAACAATTTTAACCATGGCCTGACCAGGCTTTACAGCAGTCAAAACACCTGAACCTAGCGCCTTTTCCTTAACGTCGTTGGTAAATTGCTTGGCTATTTTAAAACTTACATCAGCTTCAACAAGTGCACGACGAATCTGCTTGACGCTATCGGCAATATTTAATTCGGTAATCTTATGATTTCCTTGTAAAACTTTAAACGCCCCTTCAAGACGATCACTTAAATTATCGAACATGTTACACTACGTTTGGAATATTTTCTAATGTAGCAAGGAAAAACTCCCAGCTTTTCTGAACGGAAGAAATTTGACATTTCTCATCGGGACTGTGCGCCCCACGGATGTTAGGTCCAAATGAAATCAATTCCATTTCTGGGTAATTTGTTCCTAAGATCCCACATTCTAAACCTGCATGACAGGCATTTACTCTTGGTTCTTCCTTGTATAAATCCCTATATAATCCGCTCATTGTAGTAAGAATGGCACTTTTAGGATTTGGGGTCCAACCGGGGTAATTACCAGTACATTCTACTGAACAACCAATGGATTCAAAATTTCGTGCAATAGCACGTGCCAAATCCATTTTTTCACTTTCTACAGAACTTCTCGTTAAGCAAAGGACAGTTAGTTGACCATCCTCTAATAACACACGGGCGGTATTATTTGAAGTTTGAACTAAGCCTTCAATATCAGGCGACATGCGATAAATACCGTTTGGATTCGCGTAAATCGCAGTGATTAGCGACTCCTTCAGCTCATTTTGCACCACTCGTAGCGGCTCTTGTACTGGGTTACAGACAAGCTCTATATTGGGATCCGTAGTGCCATATTCAGAGGCTAACTCATCATGAATAATTGACAGAGTTTGCTTAAAATCTGCGACTAGAACATTAGGAACAGCTACTATAGCCATGCTTTCCCTTGGTATAGCATTTCTTAATCCACCTCCATCTAAGTGCGCCAATCGAACATCATGACCTACTCGGTCTAAAATACGATTCATAAGCTTATTGGCATTACCAAGGCCTTTGTGAATATCCATTCCGCTGTGCCCTCCACTTAGGCCACGAAGTATGATTTTAAATCCAGTATAATCTGCAGGTGCTACTTCCATGGCCACTTCTCTTGTAGCGTTGATATCTATTCCTCCCGCGCAACCAATGGTGAGTTCATCATCGTCTTCGGTATCTATGTTCAGCAGGATTTTACCGTGAAGCATACCTCCCTTAAGTTCTAGGGCACCGGTCATACCGGTTTCCTCATCAATCGTGAAGAGTGCATCAATAGCAGGATGAGGTATGTCCTTAGAGCTCAATAAAGCCATAATATAAGCAACGCCCATACCATTATCTGCTCCCAATGTTGTTCCTCTAGCCTTCACCCAGTCGCCGTCAACATACATGTCAATGCCTTGGGTATCAAAGTTAAAATCAGTATCATTATTTTTTTGGTGAACCATATCCAAGTGTGCTTGAAGAACTATTGGAGTTCTCTCCCCCATGCCTGCAGTGGCCTCTTTTCTAATAAACACATTGCCTATATGATCTACTTCAGTGGGTAGACCCAAACTATTTCCAAAGTCTACCATAAATTGAATGACACGTTCTTCTTTTTTAGAAGGTCTCGGAACCGCGTTCAAGTCTGCGAAGTGATTCCATACGGAGGCGGGCTCTAAAACCCGAATTTGTTTACTCATAATTACATTCTATTAGGTACTTGGATGCCCAAGCAATTCATTGATTCTTTAATGACCTCTCCAACTGTTTTACTTAACGTCAATCGGAAGGCAATGGTTTTTTCTTCATTGGCATGAAGGATACTGTTGTTGTGGTAAAAAACATTGTACTTTTTCACCAATTCATATGCGTAATTGGCTAAACGCGCTGGACTTAAGTTTCTCGCTGATTTTTCAATAGTATCGGGAAATTCTAAAAGAGCCTTTATGAGCGTGGTTTCTTCTTCATTTGGAATGACATCTAACCAGTCTACATCAACTACATTATTCGCTTTACGCTGTAAACTCTGTATCCTAGCGTAAGTGTACTGTATGAATGGCCCCGTATTTCCATTAAAATCAATGCTATCCGCAGGATTAAAAAGCATCCGTTTTTTAGGATCAACTTTTAAAATGAAATACTTTAAAGCACCTAAACCTAATGTATTAAATAAGTTCATTTGCTCTTCCTCACTAAATCCATCAATTTTGCCTAACTCCATTGAAATAGAGGCTGCGTCTGCAATCATACTATCAATGAGGTCGTCTGCATCTACTACTGTTCCCTCTCTTGATTTCATTTTACCTGTTGGCAAATCCACCATACCGTAACTTAAATGATGGAGACCGTCAGCCCAAGAATAACCTAATCGCTTTAAAATGAGGAAAAGGACTTTAAAATGGTAATCTTGCTCATTACCAACAACATAGGTCATTCCTTTTGCGTCAAAATCCTTGAAGCGCTGGATTGCTGTTCCAATATCTTGAGTCATGTACACAGAAGTTCCATCACTTCTCAACACGAGTTTATGGTCTAATCCATCATCTTCTAGATTGATCCAGACCGAACTGTCTTCTTTCTGATAAAAGACTCCTTTTTCCAAGCCTTTTGCTACATCGTCTTTACCTAAAACATAGGTGTTACTCTCGTAATAGTTTTTATCAAAATCAACTCCCAATTTACTATATGTGGCATTAAAACCTTCGTAGACCCAACTATTCATGGTTTTCCACAAATCAACAACGTCAGTATCGCCTTGCTCCCACTTTAATAGCATCTCTTGAGCTTTAATAATAGAAGGAGCCTGCTTTTTAGCCAATTCTTCTGCTACACCAGACGTCATTAAATCCTTAATCTCAGCTTTATAACGTTGATCAAACTTCACGTAATACTTACCCACAAGATGGTCGCCTTTCAAACCTGCGCTTTGTGGTGTTTCGCCATTACCTTCTTCTTGCCAAGCTAACATGGATTTACAAATATGAATTCCACGATCATTGATAATTTGAACTTTAACCACATCTATCCCGCTAGCCTTTAAAATTTGGCTCACAGAATAACCTAGAAGGTTATTCCTAATGTGACCTAAATGAAGCGGTTTGTTTGTGTTGGGAGAACTGTATTCTACAATGTATTTGCCCTTGCTTTTTGGAACAGGGAGTCCTAATTTTGAATTTATAAAATCTTTTAAATCAGAAACATAACCTGTCTTGTCTAAACCTAGATTCAAAAATCCCTTGACCACATTAAACGACTGTACAACTTCATTAGACAGCAGGGCTGCGCCAATCTCGTTTGCAACTATTTCTGGTGCCTTTTTCGCCTCCCTAACTATAGGAAAAACTACCAAAGTGAGATCACCCTCAAATTCTTTTCTTGTTTCCTGTAATTCCACAGAGAATTTAACTCCGTACAATTCCTGAATAACAGCTTCAATATGTTGTTCCAAATTCATGCGCGACTCTTGTTTGGCAAATATATCTCAGCGAGCATGCATCGAGCACTTCCCCCGCCTAGAGTTTCAATCGTCTTCAAATCCGTATGTATAATGTTATGATAACTATAAATGAAATCGAGTTGTTTTTCCGTTAATGAATCAAATGCACTTGTACTCATGACTAAATTCAACGATTTGTTTTGACCCTCTACTAACAGCATGTTTCCACCAAACTGATGCTTTTGCGCCTCTGATATGAATAGCAATTCCTTACCACTATTCTTTATTTTGTCTATTACAAGTTTTCGCTCCTCTACATTATCAATGGCATCTGCGCAAAGGACCGCATACTTATCTGTCATGCACATCAATACGTTCGTGTGATAAATAGGATGTCTTCCATTAGGCGTGTCTTGAAATGCACCAAAGACTACTGAATCGTACCCTAACCTTTGACATAAATCTTCAAACAATTGGTCATCAGCCCGTTGACTGCGTGCCATGTACGCAATCTTCTGGTCGTGATCAAAGATGATACACCCCGTTCCTTCTAAAAACCTTTGTTGATCTTCAGCATGGGAGATGTCATAAACTTCTTTTATTGTAAATCCTTCGTCTTGTAGAATTTGCCCAATATCGCTACGACGTTCAAAGCGTCTATTTTCTGCTTTCATTGGGTAAAGCACTACTGTGCCATCTTCATGCATGCTTATCCAATTGTTTGGAAATACACTGTCCGGCGTATGAGGGTCTTCGCTGTCTTGTAATTCAACTACATGCACTCCAGCATGTCGCAATTTGACTACAAAAACGTCAAATTCCGCCTGAGCCTTTTTGTTGTCTTCGCCTTCCTCGCCTGCAGCCTCAATATGCTGGTAAAAATTATCCACTGCCGTCTGCGCATTCATTCCAAATCGAATGGGACGAATCATTAAAATGGCGTTAGTAGCATTTTTGGTCATTTATTCTCTTATTAAAGGCATGGTGCTGCAACGCAACAATCCACCCATTTTAGCCACTTCGTTGTAGACAATTGCATGCACTGTATACCCTCTATCACGCAACCAATCTTGCAATCGAATGGCATCCGAACTGACCAAAACTTCTTTTGGGCCTATACTTAACACATTTGTGTGTAATTCATACGCTTCATCCTTGGTGCAATAAAAAATATTCTCTTTACCAAAGTAGTTTTCAATCCATGCTATATCACCGGTTTTTTTGAATAAGTGAGGCGCAAATAACAATGCATCACCTATTGGCTGAAATGCGCAATCTAGATGCAATGAACCCTTGCGAGGATTTGTGTCGTCTTTGAACAACTCAAAAGCCTTGAACTTCAATGCAGGAAATTCATCTTGTAAGTAGTCAAATCCAATACTATTAGTACGAGCAGTCTGGTATGTCTCAAAGGTTTCATTATTACTAACCCCAACAAAAACATGCGTATTGTGCAGGATGATATCTCCTCCTTCCGCAAAGCAATCAATTGGCAGCATGATAATGTTAGAAGAAGGTATGGCATTCAATAAGAATTCAATAGCGCCGAGTTCTTCTTGCCTGTCCTCAATAATATTCGGCAGAATGAACTGATTATCAATCACAAATCCTATATCTCTAGTGAAAATCTGATTCGTCTTGTCCAGCACCGAAGGCCTAAGCACATCTACTCCTAATGACTTAAGCCGTTCAACCAATCTTGTTACCTGATCAATACAATCTTCCTGCGTTGGAAACGTTTCTAACAAAACGCTCTCCCTGCTTCTTGCATCATAACAATCTTCTACGGATGGTATTCCTCCCATATCACGTGCCACTCCAACTACAACAGTATGGAGCCTACCGTATTCCGTTTTGACCTTTGGGTTTATTTGCATGCTGTGAATTAATGGATTACAAAAATAGATTAAATGTGTTGATAACGCCATTTAAGTGAGCGCTTTTACTAACCTGCAACGAACTATTTTTGATAGTACTAGCAATACGACTATGGCAACAAAAAAAGAAGCTTCCAAGAAGAAATCAACTCAAAAGTTTGTTGGTGTAGTCAAGCATTTTTTTTTCCAAACAAAGGAAGTTTTTAATGACCCCACTGCAAAAATATTTTTTGGAGTGATGCTTCTATTCATGAGTGCTTTCATTTTTTTTGCAGAAATCAGCTTTCTATGGAATTGGACAGAGGATTTTAGCCTCAACACTTCTGAAGATGTAGCACTTGAAAAGTTAACAGCCGCTAATCTACTTGGAACTTTAGGACATAGGATTGGATGGTTATTCATGCTAAGAGGTTTTGGTATAAGCGGCATTTTATTTGCTTTTTACATTTTTGCCCTAGGCTTGAGGATAGCATTTGAATTCAGAAGATTAAAACCAGTTAGCTTATTAAATCATACTCTAATAATTATATTCATCCTTAGTGTATTCATATCTACGCTTGTACCTGCACATCCAACTGTTCTTGGTGGTATTACTGCGTATTACTTTTCTAACTATTTGGTTGTCAAGCTGGGTTCTTTGGGTATTTACCTGCTTCTGCTTGGAATTACAGCGCTCTACTTGATTGTAACTTTTAAAATTAATAGGCTGCGTGTTCCTTCAAGAAAACGCTCAATCAATAATGGTGAAACGGACGATTCAGAGCGCCTAATGCAGAATGAATCTACAGAACCTGAAGCTAAAACAGTACTCACTTTTTCTAATAGCGAAACAGAAGAAGATATTGAATCTAATGATGAATCCGAATTAACCACTGAGATCCCAGTAAAAGAGGTGATGCAGCAGGAAGAATTAGAGGCATCAAAAATATTGGTATCCAATGATGTATCTAAAGAGGAAGATTTTGAAGTAAAAGTAGAGGTTCATCAAGACGAAGAGGCTACCAAAAAAGAGCTCAACCAAAAAGTCAAGGATTTTGGTGAATACGATCCCACGTTAGATTTGAGTAGATTCCGATTACCGGGAATTGAATTGTTAGAGCAATATGGTGATGGACAAATCACATTTGACAAAGAGGAAATTGAAAAGAATAAGAATAATATTGTTGATACTCTTCGCAATTATAACATTGAAATCAAGGAGATTAAAGCCACTATAGGTCCTACTGTAACCTTATATGAAATTGTTCCAGCTGCAGGAATACGAATCTCAAAAATAAAAAATTTAGAGGATGATATCGCCTTAAGTTTAGCAGCCTTAGGTATTAGAATAATAGCACCAATCCCTGGAAAAGGAACCATAGGCATTGAAGTTCCAAATGCGAGTCCACAGATGGTGAGTATGAAACAAGTTATCTCCAGCAAGCGATTTCAGCAGGCTAAAATGGAATTGCCCGTGGCGATGGGTAGAACTATCACCAATGAAAATTTTGTATTTGATCTTGCAAAGATGCCACACCTCTTAATGGCCGGTGCCACAGGTCAAGGGAAATCAGTGGGTTTAAATGCAATCCTTACCTCACTTCTATACAAGAAGCACCCTTCTCAATTAAAATTTGTTCTTGTTGACCCTAAGAAGGTTGAATTGACATTATACAATAAAATTGAAAGGCATTACCTAGCTGTATTGCCGGATTCTGATGAAGCGATTATCACAGATACAACGAAGGTGGTCAATACATTAAATAGTTTATGTATTGAAATGGACAACCGTTATGAGCTTCTAAAAGGTGCCATGGTCAGAAATATTAAAGAATACAACGCTAAATTCATTGCACGCAGACTCAACCCAGAGGAAGGGCATCGCTTCCTACCCTATATAGTTTTAGTTATTGATGAATTTGCAGATTTAATCATGACGGCAGGCAAAGAAGTGGAAATGCCCATTGCACGACTTGCACAGTTGGCAAGAGCAATCGGAATTCACCTCATTGTGGCCACTCAGCGTCCTTCGGTAAATGTTATCACAGGTATCATCAAGGCTAATTTCCCTGCGAGAGCTGCCTTTAGGGTAACTTCAAAAATTGATTCAAGAACCATATTAGATGCAGGAGGTGCAGATCAACTTATAGGCAAAGGCGATATGCTTTTCTCTCAAGGTTCAGACCTCGTTCGTTTGCAATGTGCCTTTGTTGACACGCCAGAAGTTGAAGAGATTTGTGATTTCATAGGGAATCAGCAAGCATACCCTACGGCCTATCAACTTCCAGAATATGTTGGTGAGGAAAGTAGCGGTGTAGGAGAAATTGACCCTCAAGATCGTGATGTACTTTTCGAAGATGCCGCTAGATTAGTGGTAGCCTCACAACAAGGCTCCACGTCAATGATTCAAAGAAAACTGAAACTTGGATACAACAGAGCAGGGCGCATTGTAGACCAATTAGAAGCTGCAGGCATACTTGGACCTTTTGAAGGATCAAAGGCTAGGCAAGTTTTAGTAGTGGATGATATTGCATTGGAACAGAAATTGAAAGGAGATACGTAAATTGCGACTCATGAGAATATTTGCCCTACTATTTATGCCCTTCATGTTGATTAGTCAAAGTCATGAAGAAGCCAAGAAGCTATTAAATCAGGTCTATGAAAGTACGCTTGCTTTGGAATCGCAGCACATATGGTTCACCAATACAATGGAAGTACCTAGTAACGGGGGTATTAAAAAAAGAAGTTCTAAGGGTGAATTGTTTTCTATTGGAGAAAAGGTAAGAGTGAAGACTGATGCTTTTGAATTTCTTTCAGATGGAAGCAAAGCCTACCTCATTTATCCGGAGGATGAAGAAATTGAGGTTACTGCTACTGATGATGAGGTCAGCTTAAGTCCAGCGGATATTTTGAAAACATACCAAAACGGGTACAGTTATAAAATGGCTGGACGGGCTACAGAACAAGGCAAGGTGGTGCAATATATACGTCTTAAACCCGTTAGCAGTGAGGATATAAAAGAGATACTCATTGGTGTAAACATGAAAACCATGTTGTTAGACAACTACACTCAATTTGGCAACAACGGTTCAAACAATATTTTTTCTGTGGATACGTATGAAGTAAATGCTTCATTAAACATAGAGTTATTCAATATCAATGCGCAAGAGTTTTTAGGGTTCTATCGCCTTTAATACATGAACAAGCTAGATAAGTATGTACTAAAAAGTTTCATCAAGCCTCTCATTCCAACAGTGGGTATTATGGTGTTCTTTTTTCTCATGCAAATGGTTTGGAAGTACATAGATGATCTAGCCGGAAAAGGAATTGAGTGGTACACCATTATACAATTAATGTTTTATTGGGCTGCTAGCGTTGTTCCCTTTGCCTTGCCGGTAAGTATTTTATTCGCCTCTCTTCTCACATTTGGAAATTTTGGCGAACATTATGAAATGGCCGCCATGAAAAGCTCTGGCATTTCACTCTTTAGAGGAATTAGATCTCTTGTCGTTTTAAATATTTTCATTGCTTTCGGAGCATTCTTTTTTTATAATAACGTCATACCTGTAGCAAATTTGAAAGGGCAGAGTTTATTAATCAATATCACTAAAAGTAAACCTGCATTTCACATTACCCCCGGTATTTTCTATAATGGATTTGACGGCTACAGTTTAAAGATTGGACAAAAACAGGGGGATGAGGAACAACTGTTGACGGACATTTACATTTATGACCACAAGGAAACTAAAAAGGGTAATCATAAAGTTCTTACTGCTGCTTCTGGCAACATGAGAACAGTAGCTGAAAGTCGATATTTAGAAATAGAACTTCATGACGGTGCAACCTATGAAGACATTGTTAAAAAAGATCGTGAAGAACGACTTAAGATGCCATGGGCTCGTAGCTCTTTTGATACCGCATTTATTCGTTTTCCATTGGATGGGTTTTCAAATGAAGACCTATATAAAACTAGACGTAGGGATTTTATGATGCTCAATACTGAACAGTTATTGGCAACTACTGATACCATTGAAAAGCAAATTAAAAAACGACAAGCGCATTTTGAAAAAAGTCTACAAGGAAAGTATAAGTTTAACTTTATAGACGGTACAACAGGTGATGCCGCTATTCTCAGTAAGAATTTAATAAAGAACCTTCATAGTGGGATGCGAGTTAGGGCCTCTCAAGGAGCCATTCGCAAGGCCAGGAGTAATCTCGAGTACATTCGGCAACAAAAACGAGAAATGGAATGGCGAGAAGAACAATACATGCGTCATTGGATTGAATACTACAAGAAATATGCTTTGGGCGTTTCAGTATTAATAATGTTCTTCATTGGTGCGCCGCTTGGAAGTATAATAAGAAAAGGTGGAATAGGGCTGCCTTTGGTTATATCTACGGTAGCTTTTTTGATTTTTCACATTTTGAATACAACCTTTGAGAAAATGGGACGTGAAATGCTCATGGATGTAACTTTAGCAAGCTGGCTGCCTTCCTTGATCCTTGCTCCTGTTGCTCTCTTATTAACGTACAGCGCATCAACAGACCGATCATTACTTTCAGGAGAATGGTTCAATAAATTGACCTCAAAGTTGAATAAACAAGAGACGAATGCCTAGAATTCTGATTCTTAGCAATAAAGTACCCTACCCTTCCAAGGATGGAAGCTCAATTGCCATGGCTCGCTTACTTGAAAATCTCATAGAATTGGGTGGCCACGAAATCACCTATGGCGCCATAAATACGCTTAAGCATAGAAAACGTTTAGATGATTTTCCAGATTCAATCAATGAGCACATTACTCTAAGGACCTTTGAAGAAGATACGTCCCCAACCCCATTTAATGCTCTTTCAAACCTTCTATTCACTAGACAACCATTTCATACGATACGGTTTTTCGTCTTATCCATGCAAAAATGGCTTGAAGAATTTGAGAACGGCCACTTTGATTTGGTCGTTATAGAAGGTGCTTTCATGGGCCATTACTTACCATTGGCCATGATTAAGGGTAAAAAAGTTGTTTTGCGCGCACACAATCTAGAACATGTGATTTGGGAACGAAGCATTAAACATATTGCTACTCCCATAAAAAAGTTTTACCTCAGAATACAAACCAATAGACTGAAAAAATTTGAACAGAAACTAGCTATACTAGTGCACTCCGTATGGAGCATATCTTCTATTGACATGTATTGGTTCAAATCTTTTAATAGCAATACTTTTTTCGTACCCGTAAGCATTAAAAGGCAAGAAATGAATATTGACATTGTACCTAAACGATGCTTTTTTTTGGGTGCACTGGATTGGATGCCTAATTTAGAGTCATTACAATGGTTTCTTAAAGATGTTTGGCCTGTTGTGAACAAACTAGACCCAAGTATAGAATTTCATGTGGCAGGCAATAATACTCCAAATAAGATCATGGCGCTTAAAGCACATAACCTTCATATTCACGGTAAAGTCGCAAGTGCAGAGACTTTTTCAAAAAGTCACGGTGTTAGTATCATTCCTTTATTAAGTGGTTCAGGTGTGCGCATCAAACTCCTGGAGAATGGTAGCCTTGGAATACCTACTATATCTACCGCCATAGGTGCAGAAGGTATTTACGAAAAACAAAATTCAAAAATCCCATTGAGCGACATTCCAGAAGAGTTGGCTCACGAAATTGTAGCCCTGACTACGAATTCTGATAAGGCTGTTCAAATAGCCAGAGAGCTCTACACAGATATCAACAAGAGGTTCAGTCCACAAAATGCTTTGGCATCAATTCAGAAAGCATGGCCCAAATAATTGGTATTACCATTTCATTAATTTGCATAGTACTAATTGGTGCGACCTATATTGTATACCCGGCTATTAGATATGCGCGGCTAGATAAACGTAAACAGATAGAAAAAAACAAAGGTTTTACTCCTTTAGTTGCTGTAATCTTTGCTGCTTATAATGAACGAGATGTTATTACATCTAAAATAAAAAGCATAGTAGAATCAAACTACGCAGCTGAAAAGATTCAAATTTGGATTGGTAGTGATTTAAGCGACGACGGTACAGATGAAATCATTCAAGAACTCCAACAATCACATCATAATATTAATCTTGTTCGAGTAGAAGAAAGAACAGGCAAATCGGGTATTATGAATATTCTTGTTGAACAGGCAGATGCCGATATCATTATTGCAACAGATGCCAATATTATATTCACGCCATCCACAATAGATGAGTTAGTGCATTCTTTTACGGACAACCGTATTGGAGCTGTTGCTGGTGCGCTTCAATATCATGGTCAATACAAGAATAATACAGCAATTGCAGAGAGTGATTATCTCAAAATGGAAAATATGATACGATTAAGCGAAAGTCAACATTTTGGTTTTTGTTTGGGAATGGAGGGCGGACTCTATGCAATTCGTAAACATCTTTGGTCTGTGATACCTCCTGCTACTTTTATGGAAGACTTCTTCCAAACAATGAAATTATTGGAGAAGCAATATCAAATCGTCTTTAACCCTAATGCGGTTGGATTGGAGGAGGTGAGCACCTCTCTTTCAGAAGAATTCAAAAGAAAAATTAGAATAGCCCTGGGTAACTTTCAAAATCTAAAAAGATTTCGAGGTGAGCTAATCAAGAATTTTTGGCCCATTGGTTATACCTTCCTGTTTCACAAGATTTTGCGTTGGATTACCCCTCATATTTTGATCGTATTGATACTCTCTTTGTTGTTGAATCCAATCACAAGACTTTTAGGTATTGCGGCGTTAGTTTTTTGTTTACTTCAGTTTCTTTTAGTGAAAAGGAAGATACACGGACGTGTTGCGTATTTTTGCGCCATGAATTTGGCAATGCTTATTGGTCACTTTAAATACCTAAGAGGCGTAAAATCAAGCGTTTGGCAACCAACCAAAAGAAATCAATAATGAGTCTTAATACAATAGAGGAGGCACTAACAGATATTGCTAATGGCAAAGTAGTCATAGTGGTAGATGATGAGAATCGCGAAAACGAGGGTGATTTTGTTGCTGCTGCCGAGTGCGTAACTCCCGAGATGATCAACTTTATGGCAAAGGAAGGAAGAGGGCTTATTTGCACTCCAATTCTCCCCAAGCGTTCCGAAGAATTAGATTTACCACCAATGGTACAAACTAATACAGATCCCAATAAGACCGCGTTTACCGTAAGTATAGATAGAATCGGTGAAGGATGCACCACAGGTATATCAGCTTATGACAGATACATGACAGTTAAAGCATTAGTTGATCCTAAAATCAAACCTGAACAGCTTGCAAGACCAGGCCATATTTTTCCCTTAATAGCAAAACCCGGAGGAGTTTTACGGCGTGTAGGGCATACAGAAGCTGCAGTAGACTTGGCTAGATTGGCAGGAAAAGCACCTGCTGGAGTTATAGTGGAAATTATGAACGAAGACGGAACTATGGCTCGTCTACCCCAACTTAAAAAAATAGCAGTCAAGCATGCCTTGAAAATCATCAGCATAGAAGATCTGGTGGCATTCAGAATGGAAAAAGAAAGTTTGGTGGAGCTTGCAGAGAAGGCTGAAATTGACACTCCATTTGGAAAATTTACTTTGCATGCATTTGAGCAGAAAACCAATGAACAAGTGCACATAGCGCTCACCAAAGGAGAATGGAAGAGTGATGAAATTATACCGGTGCGCATTCAAAGCGCAGGCATAGCAAATGATGTGTTTCACGCATTAACTTCTAATGAAGCGAGTAATTTCCGCAGAGCACTCTCTACCATTTCAAAACGAGGAAATGGTGCCATTATTTACATGAATCAAGAGAGAAGTTCGAATAAAATTATAAACAGAATTCGTCAATTCAAAAAGGATGGCTCGCTCATTAGCTTAGGATCAATGAAGGATGCTAAGGACTTTGGAATTGGCGCACAGATCATTCATCAATTGGGTATTAAAAAAATTGATTTAATCACTAATAATCCTATCAAAAGAGTTGGGGTTGCCGGCTACGGACTTGAAATAGTAAAGAATTCCGCACTCGAATGAATAAAACAAATTCCATCAAATTAGCTTGTGCGTTTTATAGTAGCCAGCAGACTTCATATAGTTTGAGAATGTTACTACTTATTACAGGCATTTCTGGTGTGCTAGAAACTATGCCCATCCTTATCTCATTGCCCCTAATTAGGAGTCTTTTTTTGGGATATCAAAGTGTAACTATTGCATGGTTAGAACTATCCCTACTCTATTTTTCAATTGTATTAGGGATAATTCTTTTAATCCGATTTCTTGTAGGGCGTCAGGCTCAATTCTTAAATGCCAAGACTAGAATAGAATTGATGACTACTTTTCGTCAAATTCAATCCAAAGAATCAAGACAACTGCATAAAGTGAACTTTGGAAAAAGTGTACAGTCCATTAATTTTCTATTTGTTGGCTGGAGTCAATTATTACCAGGAATAGTTTTCACAGTGATAGGAATATGCTTATCACCAAAATTTGGAGTAATAACCTTATTGATCATTGGAATTTGGGTACTTATATTATCTAGAATAAAAATCAAACAAGACTTTTGGCATGCCAACTCAAGTGATTTAGCAAATAGTATGGACTCATTAGGCAATGAAGAGCTGAATACACTTTCTTCTTTCAGGATTAATGCTGCTCGATGGGATGCGACCAATAAAAACTTACGAGAGGTAGTTATTATTTCATCCTTGGTTCTTTCCTTATTTGTAAATAATAGCCTTGGAATCGGTGCTGACTTTGATTCAATACTAATTATAGTCGTTTTACTTAGGGGACTTCAGCAACTATATACTGCATATATTATGTCTCAACAATTATCTGGATGTCACAAGTACCTTGTTTCTTCTAAAGAATTGACTAAACCTTCCCATTGAGGGTATACATTTCACTAAGGCTCAAGCATCTTACTAAAACTCAAAAGCGGATCATCCTCTAAAAAAAGAACATTAGACTTTATGCCATAAGATGCAGCACTGTTTTTAACAGTGTTAATCTGTTCCTCTATGTATTGATTAAGAGACTTGGATTCTTGTGCAGATAAAACCGTTTTCATTCCATTTTCAGAATCCCGAACGAATTCACCCGCATAATAAGACGGCTTTAATTCGCGTTCCTTTGAAACAAGTAAAAGAATTTTAACATAATGACCGGCATCCACAAATGCTCCAAGCCTTTCGCAAATTGATTCCAAATTTTCATGATATGGATCCGTCAAGAAAAGTACTTCGCTACGTGGAGCTATTTCGGACAACAACCTAGAAATAGCTCCACCTAAGTCTCCATTGTTTAGAGCATTGCCCGTGCGCTCCGCAATATGATATAACAGCTGCTCAACTGCCTCATCTGTATTTTTAGCTTGAAAAAAGAACAAGTCGTCCTCCCGCACATCAAGTAGTCCAAGGGCATCTCTTTGTTTTGAGAGCAAAGCAGCGGCAAGAGCAATCTGCTTTACTGCATAATCCCAGCGCTCGCCATTCTCGCCATACATAGAGGAACTTGAATCTAATAAGAAGTACGCTCGTAAATTACTTTCAGCTTCAAATTGCTTGGTGAGGAATTTATCTTGTCTAGCTAATACGGTCCAATCAATGAATTTTGGTGAATCACCAGGAACATATTCTCGGTGCTGAGCGAAATCTAGGCTAAAGCCGAAATCAGGGCTTTTATGCAATCCTGTCATAAAACCTCTTACGCGCTGTCGCGCCCACCAAGTCAAACCTATTATTTCCTCTTTATTCATTAACTCATTGAAATTTTTTGCCGAGCCCAGCTAGATAATGTGATGTAATCTAAAGGAACCTCAGTCTTGAATAATTCCAGCACTAATATAAGCTTCATTTGTAGCAATTTCACGCGTTCTATGAGTTCAGATGGAAAACCACCTTTAAGCATTCTAGCTGAATTTGCGATTCTTATATGCTCAAGTAATTCATTAGCTGATTGTATAGCCTTACTGTAGTAATTTTCAAAAGTATGTTCATACCGTGCAGCAACGCCCTGATCAAGTTCATTGCATAGATTAATGATATCATCTTTTACCTTAAATGCAAGGTTGAATGTGCCGTTGCTATGATATCCTTTAGTCAATCTCTGAATAGAACGATTAATGGACATAGCTTCCTGGTATAGCGGTTGGCTTATGGTTGTCTTCATTTAGTAACTAATTAATCGAGTTGCTTTAAATATTTGAATTGGCCGCTTTTACGTGAACATTCCCTCATTAATTTGAAGTAAAACACATTGCTTTGCTTACTCATCTCTTCTTTAGGGGGAAAGACCACTATATCCTCCGGCAAGTGGGGTATTAAAGCCGTAAATTTTGCGATATTCCAAGAAAATCGCTCTAAAACTTTGATTTGATCCTTAAGTATTTCCTGTTCGTGATAATCAATCATCACGGAAGTAATATCAAGCCAACAGGCATTCAATTCGTTGATAACAGAGTTTTGAACCCCCCTGCTTTGAATCATGATTGATGCACCATATTTTTGAATTTGAAAGGTGCTCTTACTTTGAATGAGCTCTAACGAGTTATACATAATTTATTGGTTTGGTTGTTTAACAATTCTTTTAGCAAGAAGTCCTCCCCCTAGAAGCAATACCGTCAAACCACCATCAATAGGGACAGTTGGCGGCTGAGGAGCAGGAACATGAATTATTCTGCGTTGAGCATGCAGGAATAATGAAGAACTAACCAGCGTTACAATAATGAGATTTCTTTTCATTGATAAATAAGTTTTTGAGATTATATACCTAAATTACGTAGTAGGCTGAAGAATATTTTCCTGCTTTGAAAACTTTAGGTTTTCAACAATCCATTACTTTAGTACCATGATTATCACCAAAACCCCATTCAGGATTTCATTTGTAGGAGGCGGAAGCGATTTAGAGAGTTTCTTTAGTCTAAGAAAGGGTGCTGTTTTAAGCACAACCATTGATAAATACATGTATATCAGCACTCACGAGTTTTTCGAGAGAGATAAAATACGATGTAAATATTCTCAAACCGAAACTGTTAGTGATGTTAATGAGCTAAATCATCCCATTCTCAAGACGGTTCTTAAAGATTTTAATTTGAATGGAATTGAAGTCAGCTCAATAGCGGATATACCCGGTGGGACAGGAATGGGAAGTAGTTCAAGTTTCACTGTAGGCTTGTTACATAACTTGAGTGCTTATACGAATAAGACAGTATCCAAAGAAGGATTAGGAGCTGGTGCTTGTAGGATTGAAATTGATCTCTTGCAGGAACCTATTGGCAAACAAGATCAATATGCTGCGGCCTATGGAGGACTAAACGTGATCGAGTTTAACTCAGATGGAACCGTAAAAATAGACCCTGTTTTAATCAATTTGAAAACTAGAGATACCTTAAATCGTAATCTGAAATTATACTACATAGGAAATCAGCGCAGTGCAAGTAAAATTCTTGCCGAACAGAATAAAAACACCGCTCAAACAGATAAATTCCAAGCGTTAGAGAAAATGGTAGATTTAGTCTACAAGCTAAAAGAAGTATTGACCCTAGGAGACTTGAATGCATTCGGGGATATTCTTCACGAAAATTGGTTACTTAAACAAAGTTTAGCCAAGGGAATCACAACACCTAGAATTAATACGCTTTATGATGCCGCCATGAATATAGGCGCACGCGGAGGAAAGCTGCTAGGAGCTGGCGGAGGCGGCTTTATGCTTTTTTATGCAAATGCAGATAAGCATGAAAGTTTAGATGACGCTATGATTAGTTTGGGTGCCTCTCCTTTTAAATTTAGAATGGAGGAAGAAGGCTCAAAAATCATACATATTGAAAGTTGATGTAAATTTTATATCCACTTCAATAAATTGTTTACTTTTGCCGCTCAATTATTTATTAATTAACGGGGTTTCGGACCCTTTTAAAACAATTAATTATGGCAACAAAGATTCGTTTGCAAAGAGGTGGTCGTAAAGCAAGACCAATATATTCAATAGTTGTCGCGGATGCACGTTCAAAACGTGATGGGCGCTTCATAGAGAAATTAGGTACTTACAATCCCAACACTAATCCTGCTACAATTGACTTAAACTTTGATTCCGCTCTATCATGGGTTATGAAAGGCGCTCAGCCAACAGATACGGCTCGTTCCATTCTATCCTATCGTGGCGTAATGATGAAAAAGCACTTGCTTGAAGGAGTACGTAAAGGTGCTCTAACTCAAGAGCAAGCTGATGCAAAATATGACTCTTGGCTTAATGACAAAGAGTCTAAAATCGGTGCCAATGTTAAAGCTATAGATGCTAAGAAAGATGCGGAAAAAAGCGCACGTCTTTCTGCTGAAACAGAGGTAAATAAAGCACGTGAAGCTGCAATCGCAGCGGCTATGGCTCCAGTTGAGGAAGCACCTGCTGAAGCTGCAACAGAAGAAGCACACGCTGAAGCTGCAACAGAAGAAGTACCTGCCGAAGCTGCAACAGAAGAAGCACCTGCCGAAGCTGTAACAGAAGAAGCACCTGCCGAAGCTGTAACAGAAGAAGCACCTGCCGAAGCTGCAACAGAAGAAGCACCCGCTGAGGCTACCGAAAAAACAAAAGAGTAATTGTGCAAAAGGAGCAGTGCTTTTTACTTGGTAAAATCACAAAACTCCATGGTTACAAAGGTTCAATGGTGTTGTTCATTGACTCCTCTACCCCACAATACTTTAAGCATTTGGAATCAGTATTCTTGGAAATTAACCAAGAACTGATTCCTTTTTTTTTTAGTCAACGTGGCAAGCTTAACGGGAAGAAACTCATTGTAACACTCGAAGACATAAACTCCGAACAGGCAACTAGTTTGGTAGGTTCTAGTGCCTATTTACCAAAAGAAATGCTTCCTTCAGTAGCGGAAGGGTTTTATGATAAGGCCATCATAGGTTTTAAAGCAATATCAAAAGGTGAGGTTATTGGAAGCATAGTGGATGTAATCGAAAACACAGCGCAAAGTCTTTTTTTGATTAAAGGAGAAAGAGAAAATCTTGTCCCAGCAGTGGAAGCTTTTATTAAAGAAATTGACCATCAGAATAAAAAAGTTTATCTTGAATTGCCCGAAGGTCTTTTAGATCTTTAATCATAGAGATGAACGAACAGAAACCATACGATCCTAGGTACTTACATTTGATTTTCAGTGCCCTTTTAATGATTCAACTTGTGCTTACTTCGGTGGTTTTATATGTAGGAAGCGAAACTGCGAAAATTTTTCTTTTACCTTTTGAAGGAAACACTTACGCTATTCCAGGAATCGCTTTTGTATTGGTCCTTCTTGGTAGATTTGTTTGGAATAATGGGATGAAAGACATTAATACTTCAGACAACCTCTTAGAAAAACTTGAACTCTTAACTAAAATCCACATTTGGAGATGGGTATTGGTTCAACTCGGCACCCTAATTTTATTAGCCTATACGCTTGTTGATTCCAATTTTTATTATTTCATTTTTGCTTTGGTTAATATCGTGTATTTCTTCACCTTGCGTCCCAAGATTTTTGGACTGATTGGTGAAACATGAAATTCGTAGGACCTTTTCAAATGAAGCAATTCACCGTAGAGCATGACAATTGCGCTATGCGAGTGAATACGGATGGATGTCTTTTGGGAGCGCTAGCAGGCGAAGACGAAGCTCCTCACAAAATTCAACATATTCTTGACATTGGGACTGGCAGTGGAGTCATTGCGTTGCAAATGGCGCAGCGGTTTGAAGATGCCTTTATTGATGCCGTTGAAATTCACGGACCGAGCGCCAAACAAGCTTCTAAAAATTTTATGTTGAGTCCGTGGTCCAATAGGATGATATGTTATCATGAACCACTCCAAGAATTTGAGTCAGGTAGCGATTACGACCTAATTATTTCAAATCCACCCTACTTTGAAAATGGTCCAACGAAATCTGACGGTGGTGTTGCAAATGCAAGACACGCATTAACTCTTGACTTTAATTCACTAATTGAGCACACTTCGAGATTATTAAAGGATTCCGGCAGTTTTTGGTGTGTCCTACCAGCTGAACGAGCAGAAAACATGATTGACGCTGCCATTGAAGAGAATATGCATCCGTCACATATTTATTTCATTAAGCCTAAAATGAATCGTGAAGCCAATAGGCTGATACTTAAATTTACCAAAGAGAAAAAAGAAGAAACAGATAAAAAAGAGCTTGTACTCTACGATTCTCCTCAACAATATACTCATGAAGCAAGGGAATTACTCGCTCCATTTTATAAGAGTCTTTAGTATCCCGCGTAGTCTACCTTCTTTTCAGAAAACTTTACATCAAATTTTTGCGCTAATTCTCCTAAAATCGGGTCGTACCAATCCCTAGTTAATGGGCGTAAGACTCCTTTTGGCATTCCACCTTCAATGACTAATCTTGCCGCTATACCCAGAGGCAAACCAACTGTGCCAGCCATTGCCGTGTTTTCAGCATTATTACCCTCCACTCCCATAGAACTTTCAATCATCATCATTTGACCTTCCTGCTGCCAACCAATTTTGTGATACATCACAATTAAATCTTTATCATCAGGTTGCATAGTCCATACCTTTCGCAAGATATATTCCAAGCATTGTGCGGGTGTAGCTTCGTCAAACTCAAAGGTCTCATTAGAGAACAAACCTGCCCATTCAAGTTTGTCAAAAATGTCTGAATCTTGTGGAATATTTAGATAGTGTTTTATTTTGAGCTCAACGCTATCGTGCGGATTATAGGCTAAAAATAGATTAGTGTAGTCTCTAAAAGACATTTTGCGTAGTCCAGTAATTACATAGGAATCGTCCGTCATTCCAAGTTTCACAAAACTATCCCAAGCTCTTGCATATCCTGGTCTCCTTAATGTTCCACGGTACAGGGTGTCTACATCATTCAATCCGTAGGCATCTCTATACTTTAATGAATCTCTGTTGGCTAAGCCTTCAAACCGGCCATAGCCCTCCACGCTCATAAACTCCGTTCTACGAAACACCATATGTGGAGGTATGTATTTGTACTTGCCTTCTTGTATAAATTTAACGGGGCCTCCTTGACCGGCTAAAACAACATTTCTTGGGTTCCATGTAAACTTATATCTCCAGGGATTAGATCCTTCAGACGAAGGACTCAGTAGTCCGCCAGTAAAACTTTCAAAGAGTTTAATCGTACCCCCTTTTTCCCTTATGCTGTTTAACAATTGCATGGCACTCATGTGATCTATACCTGGATCTAAACCGCACTCACTTAAAAATACAAGGTTACTCTTCTTTGCCTCATCATCAAGCGCCTCCATTTCGCTTGTTAAATAAGACGCTGTGAGCAAATGACTCTTGTGCTTTAAACAAGCTTCGGCAATAGACAAATGCATATGAGCTGGCACCATACTAATAGTCACATCTGATTTACTCACTTCACTCTCAAGAGCGTCAAGCTGTCTTATGTCTAGAGCACCATGGGAACAATTGCGTATAGGCTCACCAACTCTAGATGCTGCAAGACTGGCATCTTGATCCACTACTCTCAGGGAAATATCATGTGAGCGAATTAGGTTTTTTAAATATGGTACAAGACTTTGCGTGCTGAGCCCTGCTCCTATCAGTAAAACTGAAGTCATAGTGAATGGATTTTCCCCTAATTTACCATAGGAGAAGGGTGATTCAAATAAAACTGGTAAGTAACTTTAGATTAATTATAAAGCATGTATTAACACATACTCTTCATTATCTTCCCTCTATGAATAAACTAATCGCATGTTTGGGCGCTTCGGCAGTTGGTTTGGGTGCGCTAGGAGCTCATACATTGGCTCTATACTTAGACAAGAGCAGCATAGAATCTTTTAAAACAGCAGTCTTTTATCACATCATTCATACTCTTGCCTTATTAGCAATACGCAACTATCCGCATAGCTCTTTAACGGTTTGGTTATGGTCCATTGGTATTTTTCTTTTTTCTGGAAGTATTTACCTACTCTCAACTGATACTTTTATGGGTGTAGATCTCCATTTTCTAGGACCAATCACACCCGTAGGAGGACTCTTTTTAATAGCAGGTTGGTTGAGTTTGATAGTACCTTCTGTGAATAAATGATTTTGAACCAAGGGATAAATAATCAATAGAAAGTTCATTTATATTGTTTAGTGCGTAACTTTGTTGCACCTATTACAACTAAGAACCACTAATTCATGACTTCTAAGAACCACCTAGAAGCCTTAAGCTCATTGGGCATTGAGGCAAAAGAAGTATTTAGTAACCTTCATGCTGATCTTCTAGAAAAGCATAGTCTAGATAAGAAAATGGCGGTACGCACCTCACATGGAGCAATTGCCATCAATACAGGTAAATTTACGGGACGTAGTCCAGAGGACCGGTTCATTGTAAAAGATGAATTAACCAAAAACTCCGTTTGGTGGGGACCCATAAATAAACCGTTTTCCTCGGAACAATTTCAATCCCTAAAATCAAAGGTCTGTGCGTATTTAAATCATAAGGAAGTCTATGTAAGGGATGCATATGCTGGATCACATCCTTCCTATAAATTGTCTCTAAGAGTGATCAATGAATTTCCTTGGTCAAATCAATTTGCCGGAAATATGTTTATCCAACCCGAAGAGAGTGAATTAGCAAACTTTGAAGCTGAGTGGACCGTGATCAATGCACCAGGCTTTGAGGCTAATCCTCAATTAGATGGTACAAGACAGGGGAATTTTGCTATCCTAGATTTTTCTGACAAATGCATTATCATAGGCGGCACAGGATATACTGGAGAAATAAAGAAAGGTATTTTTTCTGCGCTGAATTTCATTTTACCATATCAAAAGGAGGTATTAAGTATGCATTGCTCTGCCAACGTTGGAGATAAAGGAGACACCTCTATATTCTTTGGTTTATCTGGTACGGGAAAAACAACTTTGAGCGCTGATCCTGAACGTAAACTCATTGGTGATGACGAACACGGCTGGTGCGCAGATAATACTATTTTTAATTTTGAGGGCGGCTGTTATGCCAAGGTTATTGATTTAAGCCGTGATAAGGAACCAGATATATTCAATGCTATCAGGCCACACGCAATTCTTGAGAATGTGATTCTCAATAGTAACGGTAGTGTCAAGTTTGAGGACTCGACTATTACGCAAAACACGCGCGTAAGTTATCCTATTAATCACATATCAAATATCCAGCCCGGTTCTTTGGCCAATAATCCCAAAAATATTTTCTTCTTGACTGCAGACGCATACGGTACACTTCCTCCTATTTCTAAATTAACTCCAAGCCAAGCTGCTTATCATTTTATAAGTGGTTACACGGCTAAAGTTGCAGGCACAGAAGAGGGCGTTACAGAACCAAAAGCAGTTTTTTCCGCCTGTTTTGGTGCACCATTTATGCCTCTTCACCCAACTTACTATGCGAATATGCTTGCTCATAAAATGAAGGAAGCAGATGTGAATGTATGGTTGGTTAATACCGGGTGGACTGGGGGTCCTTATGGAATCGGAAACCGTATGTCTTTGAAGTATACTCGAAGAATGATCAAAGCCGCAATGACAGGTGAGCTTGATAAAACCACTTACAAAGAGCATGAAATTTTCGGATTACATATGCCCACATCATGTCCTGATATACCAGATCATTTATTGAACCCTAAGTCCACTTGGGCAGATTCTAAATCATATGATGAAATGGCTAATGCATTGGCAAAGAAATTCACGAATAACTTTAGACAATTCGAGGATGAAGCCACAAAAGAAATACTAGAGGCAGCGCCTCGTGTATTGCTTGGAGTCAAATAAACTCCAAGTGTTAGATGTGTCTGTATGGGCGGCCCTCTGGGGCCGCCCATACTTGTTATAAATGGTTGATAACTCAGCGCCTAAATCTCCTTAAATCACAAAGTAGTGCGCAAGAATTCAATAATTTAAAAGTGATCTAAAACATAGTACATGCCCAAAAATTCTAAAAACGCAAGCTCTAAAATTTTTGTACTTGATACTTCGGTAATACTCTATGACCATAATGCTATCTTTTGTTTTGAAGAACATGATGTGGTTTTACCAATTTCTGTTTTAGAAGAACTAGACGAGTTCAAAAAAGGGCACGATTCTAAAAATTACGAGGCTAGAGAATTCATACGAACTTTAGACAGAATAACTAGCAATAAAGACTTTACTAATTGGATCCCATTAAATGGCTCAACTCACGGAAACCTCCGTGTAATAATGGATACCAGCCATAAAGGAATAGATGCGGAAAAGGTCTTGGGTCGCAAAATGGATCATCGTATCATCAATGCAGCATTAAATATTCAGGATATAGAGCCGGAAAGAAGTACCATTCTTGTTACCAAAGACATTAATCTTAGGCTTAAAGCCAAGGCACTTCATTTAAAAAGTGAAGACTATTTAACAGGAAAAATCAAGGACATGGATGCTTTGTTTAAAGGTAAATCCATTGTAGAAAACTTTAATGCAGAAACATTAACGAAACTGTATGCCCAAAAATCCTTGGATATAGATGACGTTGTTTCAGGAAACCCTTCTTTCACACCATTCCCTAATTCCTATTATGTTTTAAAGTCAGATAATTCTAGTGGCTTGGCTTACTTTAATGCAATAGATAGATCTTTGGATCATGTAGAAAAACGTTCCGTATATGGCATTAAACCTAGAAATGCAGAACAGGCGTTTGCTATTGATGCAATCCTAAACCCAAATATCAAATTGGTCTCACTCACCGGTGTTGCAGGAACGGGTAAAACACTCATCGCACTTGCTGCCTCATTAGAACAACGTAGGGACTTTAAACAAGTCTATCTTGCTAGACCAATTGTCCCGTTGTCAAACAAAGACTTAGGCTATCTTCCTGGTGATGCCAAAGAAAAAATAAACCCATATATGCAGCCTTTGTGGGATAACTTGAAACTGATCAAGAATACATTTAGCGACCGTGACAAGGAGTATAAACAACTCGAAGAAATGGTAGAAAAGGAAAAAATAGTTATCACGCCATTAGCCTACATTCGTGGGCGATCTCTAGCTAATATTATCTTTATCGTTGATGAAAGTCAGAATCTTACACCTCATGAGGTCAAAACAATAATCACGAGAGCAGGCGATGGTGCTAAATTTATTTTTACCGGAGATGTTGGACAAATTGATACTCCTTATTTGGATGAGCAATCAAATGGTTTGAGTTATCTGGTAGATAAGGCGAAAGGGCAAGAGATTTATGCGCATATCACGCTTGAAAAAGGAGAGCGTAGCGAATTAGCTAATCTTGCTAATGAATTGCTTTAGTTAATGCTGGATTTGTTCATTTAGATATCATCTAAAACCTATAATTATGATAACACTTTATACTGCAGTAACACTAGATGGCTACATTGCTACCCAAGAAGGTAGCGTTGATTTTTTAGAAAATCCCAAATACCGCCTTCCAGATGAAGATTATGGGTATAATGGATTCTTTGAGGGCATTGATGTTGTTGTTATGGGATACAATACCTATAAACAAATCATAAATTTTGAGGGTAAATATCCCTACGGCGCTAAAGATTCTATTGTAATAAGCAAGGAACAGGGGGTTGATCTCAGTAACAACGGCATTGAGATAACCACAGAATCGGATGAATCCGTAGTTCAACGTTTAAAAAAGGAAAATAAAAATGTATGGATTATTGGAGGTGGTGCTACTAATGCTCGAATCCATGAATCAAAACTCATTGATCGTATGATATTAACGTACTTGCCCATTACGCTAGGCGCGGGTATACCTTTATTTAGAGAAAACAAGTCCAGTATTGAATGGCGAAACATCGGCACCCAGACCTTCGCTAACGGACTGATTCAGATTACTTTAGACATGAGGTAATCAACCTGTAATTCAAGTTCATTCAAAGTGCCGTTATTCTCAATTACAAGGTGAGAATGTTTTTCACGCAGGTGGTCAGGGTGCTGACTCAAGATTATTTCTTTAATTCTTGTTTCGTCTAAAGCTGGACTTCGTTGCTTTACTCTTTTGATACGTAAACTTTCTTCAGCCATTATACTTATAACAAAATGACAAGAATCGTCATTTGTTTCAAGGACGAGAGCACTCTCTTTAAAAACAATTGGTTCACCAATATCCGCAGACCAATTAATGAAATCCTCTTTAACAATAGGATGCACTAAAGATTCTAGCTCAACTTTTAAATACTCTTGTTTAAAGATACAGCTGGATATATAGGCTCTATTCAAAATACCACTATCATAAGCTGATTCACCAAACAAATTAGTAATTGACCGTACCAAACTCATTTGAGAACTCATTAATTGCTTAGCGCGTTCGTCACTATAATATACCGCATAACCCCTTGATTCCAGCAACTTACACAGTGTGCTCTTCCCAGAACCTATGCCTCCAGTGATACAAATTACTCTTGGTGTTTTCATTCTAATCGATCTATGGAGTTTGGCTGAATAGAAAGTAATGAAATTTTATCCTTTAGTAATTCCGTTTCGATTTTTATTGATCTGGGACTTTCGATTGTTGAAAGGTGAACGAGCTCTTCCAGACTCTCATTAGCAAGGTATTGACTTGGACCTGCAATCCAGATTTCAATATCGTGCATTTTTTGATCAACAACAATGGATTTTGTAAAACGCCTCTCCACCCATAATGCTGTGGTCCCGATGATTTCAACCTTAGTATATTCCATTGAACTTACCCTATTATCAATGCCATTTAACGGCAAATTAAGTGCATGTTCTCCTATCCAGGTGAAATCCGGTAATTCAACCCATAATGCTGCCTTGGATATATGCTCAAGTGAACCAACAATCTCTATACTATCCGGTTTACAACGAATTTCTTCTATCCACTTATAACCTTTGGGCAATGTCAAATTAGTCCGACCTTGGATTTCTACAACTACTTTTTTACGCTCCAAATGCTCGCAAGGAAATACGATTTGTGCATTTTTCACTGCAAAATTAAAGGTCCCTTTAAAAATTGCATTTAAATTAAATAGAAGATTTGAAGACGATACCTCCAATTGCCCTTGTTCTTTTTGAGAGAAATCTATTTCCTCTAAAAGGACCTTGTAATCCCTAAGCTGGTTAAAACGTATTGAATTGATTCCCGAAGCGCTGACTTCTACTTCAAAAGGAACAATGGAATCTTGCAAATAGAATTCACCAATACGCGAAGAAGGTGACACCGCATACATGGTTAACGGTTCCGAACGCTCCGTCTTGCCTATGGTTAAGAGCAACCAAATTATAGCCGAAAGCAAAATGAATAAAAGGAATTCTTTATGTTTCAACCTGCTAATCATGGACAATAAAAAACCGGCTAAAGCCGGTTTACATTATTTCTCTTTGGCTTGATATTGTGCGCTAAGCTCTTTACTTACTGCACTTTTCTCTACCTTAAATCTAGAGTTTTCAGCCTCAATAACCAAGTATGAGTCGCCAACTTCTAAAATCTTTCCGTGTATTCCAGAGGTTAATACCACTCTGTTTCCTTTTTTAACTTCATCTCTAAATTTGCCTTCTTCCTTCTGTTTTTTCATCTGGGGACGGAAGAAGAATAAATACATGACCAGCACGATCAGTATTAGAGGTAAAAAAGATGCTAAACCACCTTCAGGACTTACTTGTAAAAATTGATACAACATTATTTTTCTGCGATTACGGTTGACGTGATATTAAGAACCTTAGTTTGAGGGACGGCATTGGTGGTTAGAGTCACTCGCTTATCTTGTTTTCCTGCACGACCTTTTGAGTTAAAACTAACCTTGATCTCGCCACTTTCACCTGGGGCTATAGGATTACGAGGCCAATCCGGAACCGTACAACCACATGATCCTTGTGCGTTAGATATAATTAATGGGCCTTCACCTTCATTTTTGAACGTAAAAATATGTTGTGCCACTGAACCTTCTGAAATTTCACCAAAATCATGGAAATCAGACTCAAAGGCAATTGATGGTAATGATTCCATCATTTCATCAGGTGCTTGAGTGGTTGTGCTCTCTGATGATGACTCAATTCTAGCTGCAGCATCGTTGCATGCGGTAAACACAAAAATGCCTGTGGCAAGTAAAACTACTTTTTTCATTGTATATAATTTATTCTATTATTCCTCGGCCTACCTTATTCAATAAACCTTCATCTTGCAAATTAGTGACGATTTTGTCAAGAATCCCATTGATAAAGGAAGAACTTTTAGGTGTACTGTATTCTTTTGCCAAATCAAGGTATTCATTCATACTCACTTTCACTGGAATTTCTTCCATTCCTCGCCATTCTGCAATACATAATTTCATGAGAACGCGATCTAATCTGGCAATACGATCACTTTCCCAATTCTTACTCTTCGCTTCTATTCTAACCTGACTATCCTGTGCAAATTCAAAATATTTGCGCATTAACAATACTCCAAAAGCTTCATCGCTCTTGTCCTTGTATAGACTTGGGATTATTACATCTCCTTGATCATTCCAACTAGTGATTACTTTACCACTCATCATTTGAGCTGCGTCAAGATCATCTCCCCAACCAACATGCATATCTTCATATATATCATGCAAAAATTCATTTTCGGCTATATGACGCTGGTAAATATATTTGACAAGGCGCTTTTGAATGGTAAAGTCATCCTTTGCTTCAAGAAATCTATCGAACTCTTCCGAATGAAATAGTTCGTCACAAATGGTCAAGAAGTGGGAATTGTATGGGCTCCAATCAGGATGAACGCCTTTTTGGAAGGCAATTAAGCGATGATGCTCATTAATTAAATTGAAAAATGGTATGGCTTTAAACGCTTCTAATCTTAATTCCAAGTCTGTATTAGAAACATTTCTTATTTGAACTTTTTCTAATCGATCAATGGCAATCGTATATATCCTTAACAAGGCAGAAATGTCCCAAACAAAAAGATGATGGACTTCCTCAAGGCTCTTATTGAGTTTTTTCAAAAGAGCTGCTGCACTTAATTCTGAATCTGCAGCATGAGCATACAAATGATGCAACACTTTTATGCGGATGTGACGTCTAGTGATCATAAAATAGTTAGGGTATTTAGCATACTGCGGCAAATGAACTGAACTGATTTCAGTAAAGAGGTGTTATTTTTGTCTAACCGCATGCAAAGAGCTTTAACTTACGCCAAATATACAGCGGATACCACCTAAAACGAACTATGCAGGCATTAAAATATCTTAATAAATACTTAATTAAGTACAAGGGGCTTTTAGGTGTGGGTGCGCTGTTTGTCATCATCTCTGTTGTATTTAAGCTGTTTCCAGCACTTCTGATCAGAAATTCTTTTGATACCATCGCAGAAGTCATAGAGAACTACAAATCTGGCCAAGTTCAAAATGAATTAGTCCGCTGGGAATTAATCAAGTACGGTTTGTACATTATTGCATCGGCAATACTACAGGGCATCTTTATGTATTTCATGAGACAGACTATTGTTGTTATGTCACGACACATAGAATATGACCTTAAAAATATTGTATTTGATCAGTACCAGAGACTTACGCAACGGTTTTTCAAGCAAAACAATACGGGAGATTTGATGAATAGAATCTCAGAAGATGTTGGTAAGGTGAGGATGTATGTTGGCCCTGCCATTATGTATGCTTTAAATACGGGATTTACCATCATTTTCGTTATTTCAATCATGATTAGTGTAAGCCCAAAGCTCACATTATTAACACTTGCTCCTCTCCCATTACTTGCCTTTTTAATCTATAAAGTGGCAAATTTGATCAATGTAAAATCATTGGCTGTTCAGCAGCAATTGAGCGCTCTTAGTACTTTCTCACAGGAAAGTTTTTCAGGAATGCGTGTTATAAAATCGTACCATAAACTCAATTGGTTTGGCAACCAGTTCAAGGAGGAAGCATTGAAATATAGATCAGTTAATGAAGAGCTCTTTAGAGTAAATGCAACGTTCCAGCCAATCATGATTCTCATGGTGGGAATAAGTACTCTTCTAACCATCTTCGTTGGTGGTCAATTATATTTTGCCGGTGAGATTACGGCAGGAAACATTACAGAGTTCATCTATTATGTTAACCTCTTAACCTGGCCAATCGCGTCAATTGGATGGGTGACAAGCCTTGTTCAAAGTGCAGCAGCGTCCATGGAGCGCCTCAATGAATTTTTAAGCATAGAACCTGATTTTAAATCGGGAGAATATATTCCAGATAGTTTCAAGGGAAACATTGAATTTCGAAACGTTAGTTTTACCTATCCCAACAGTGGTATAGAGGCACTTAAAAATGTAAGTTTTACATTGGCTTCTGGCAAAAGCTTGGGTATTCTGGGAAAAACAGGTGCTGGAAAAAGTACCATCACGTCATTGATTGTAAGACAATACGACCCTAATAGTGGGGAAATCTTAATAGATGGAATTGATCTTAAGCAATGGCATTTACCTACCTTAAAATCATTCTTAGGCTGGGTACCACAGGAGGCATTTCTTTTTAGCGACAGTATTTCTAGGAACATTTCCTTTGGTTTAAACAAGACAGAAGCTAAGAATATTCAACATGCTGCTATTGCTGCCGGGGTTCATGAAAACATTATTGAATTCCCAAATGCCTACGAAACTCAAGTAGGTGAAAGAGGCGTCACACTCAGTGGCGGTCAGAAACAGAGAATTAGTATTGCACGGGCTTTGGCAAAAAAACCAAAACTAATGATCTTTGATGATTGCCTTAGCGCTGTTGATACAGAAACTGAAGAGTTGATTTTAGGCAATATCAAGCAGGCCACCTCTTCCATCTCTTCGTTGATTATTGCACATAGGGTTAGTAGTGTAAAACACTGCGACCAAATCATTTGTCTGGAAAATGGAAGCATAATTGAGAAAGGGAATCATGCAGAACTAGAGGATGCTGGAGGTCATTATTCAGAACTTATCGCATTACAATTAGATGTATCCTAAAGGGTATTTACCCCTTACCGCTTTGTTAATTTCTTTTTTAGTTTTTGCCCTCTCGTTCTCTTACATTTGAAAGTCGCACAAAAGAATGAATTCATGGGTAAAATAATTGCAGTTGCAAACCAAAAAGGTGGTGTAGGTAAAACTACAACGGCTGTTAACTTAAGTGCTGCCTTGGGCGCATTAGAAAAAAAAGTGTTACTTATTGACGCAGATCCACAAGCCAATGCTACAAGCGGGTTAGGGTTAAGTCATGATAATGCATCAATTGGAACGTACGAATTAATAGAGGGTGCAAAACCGGCGGAGGAGTTGATTGTTGCCACAAGCACACCCAATGTTGATATAGTTCCCTCCCAGCTTGATCTTGTTGCGGTAGAACTTGAAATAATCGACCAACCTAAGCGTGAATTCTTTTTATCCAACGCTTTGGAGTCAGTAAAAGATTCATACGATTACATTATCATTGATTGTGCGCCTTCATTGGGTCTTATAACGCTTAATGCACTTACAGCCTCAGACGGTGTTCTTGTGCCTATACAATGCGAATATTATGCCCTAGAGGGGTTGGCTAAATTATTGAATACCATCAAAAAAGTGCAAGAATTGCACAATGAGTCTTTAAACATTCAAGGATTACTTCTTACTATGTTTGATTCACGTCTGCGTTTGTCTAATCAAGTTGCTGAAGAGGTACGTCAACATTTTGAAGGCTTGGTTTTCGAAACTATAATTCATAGAAATGTAAAATTAAGCGAAGCGCCTTCACATGGTGAAAACATTATCGCTTATGACGCAGGAAGTAAAGGCGCAGAGAATTACCTAACTTTAGCAAAGGAATTAATCGCAAAAGGAGACTAGCACATGGCGAAACAACGCGCAATGGGTAAAGGTGTTGGGACTATACTCGGAGATGAGGCTGCAAAGGTCAACAGTATTAGAGACAAAGGAGCTCAAAAGCTCGTTGGAACTGTTGCTAACATTCCTCTTGATCGTATTTCTACCAATCCATTCCAACCTAGAAGAAACTTTAATGACGACGCTCTTGTTGAATTAATCCAAAGCATTTCTGAAGTAGGAATTATTCAGCCTATTACCGTTCGCAAAAATGGAATGACGTTTGAATTAATTAGTGGTGAACGTCGCTTCAGAGCGTCTAAGAAAGCTGGTCTAAAAGAAATACCTGCTTACATCCGTCTTGCTGATGATAGACAACTCTTAGAATTAGCAATCGTTGAAAATCTGCAACGTGAAGATTTAGATCCTATAGAAATAGCTTTTTCCTGCAAGCGAATGATGGATGAATTAGGCCTAACACAGGACCAAGTATCTAAGAGGCTTGGTAAAGGGCGTTCAACCATCACAAACTTTCTTAGACTTCTAAAATTACCTGCGCTGATTCAAGCGGAATTAAGAGAACTTCACAAAAATGAAAATTTAGACGAAAGCAGCCAGGGAAGTTCTAGCGTAGTCTTTTCCATGGGGCATGCACGTGCCCTGTTAAACCTTCCTTCTGAAGAAGATCAAATCAAAGTATACTATAAAACGCTTAAAGATGGATTGAGTGTGCGTAAAGTTGAAGAACTTGTACGAGCGCTAAAGTCCCCTGCTCAAGGCAAACAAAGAGTTCATAAGCCACAAGAATTAAAAAAATTAGAACAACAATTGAAAGACTTCTTCCATTCAAAGGTCTCCATATCCATGGGCGATTCAGGAAAAGGGAAAATTCAAATAGATTTTACGAGTGAAAGCGAATTGGAGAAGATAATTATGAAGCTTAATGACTAAGTGGCTATTTGCTCTTTATGTTCTGGCAGCACATCAGGCAGCTAGTGCTCAAGAAATCATAAGTAATCATTCTCACAGTGAGGCAGCGCAACACAATATAAAAACCGCTACAACTTTAGCTTTAATACCCGGTGTTGGGCAAGCGTACAATAAAAAATATTGGAAAATCCCTATTGTTTGGGGAGTTATTGGTGGAGCCGGCTATTATTATGTTGACCTTGATAACGATTTTAAGACCTATAAAGGCATTCTTGAATTAATCGTTGACCAGCCTGCCCTGACCACGCTGACTGATTTAGAAAATTATGCACCAGAATTATTTATTGACGTGCCGTCTCCTTTCTATCAATCGACTGCGAGCGGCGTTGCAAATGAAGCCATTGGTTATATGGATGCGCTCCGAACACAAAGAGAATATGCCTTCTTTGGTATTGTTGGTGTCTATATCCTTAGCATTTTAGATGCAAACATTGATGCACATCTGTACGATTTTAATGTAAATGATGACTTGAGTATTGCTCCTTCAATCATCCCTTCTTACTCAAAAATGCTTACTGGAGGTATACCGGCAGTAAAATTAACCCTAAGCCTACCATGAAAATTTCAATTATTGGCTACGGAAAAATGGGGAAAACCATTGAAAAAATGGCCAAATCAAAGGGACATAGTATAGTCTATATCAATAACGGTGAAGAACTAGACCTTCAGGCAATAGCAACATCTGACGTTGCCATTGAATTTACTCAGCCTCAAGCGGCTCTTGGAAATATCAAGTCTATTCTTAGTCTTGGTATACCGGTAGTAAGCGGCACAACAGGTTGGTTAAAGCAAAAAGAACAAGCAGACGCTGCAGCGTTAAAAAACAATGTGGGATTTCTATATGCATCAAATTTCTCTCTAGGGGTAAACTTGTTTTTTCAGATGAACGAAAAACTTGCAACACTCATGTCTAAACACAAGACCTACACCCCTAGAATTCATGAAATTCATCACACAAGCAAAAAAGATGCACCCTCCGGCACCGCTATTGGAAGTGCAGAAGATATCATAAGAGTGCACCCTGAATATTCTGGGTGGTCTCAAAATGATATTGAGGGAAAAATCAAGATTACAGAAGATCGGATTGACCCTTACTTTGGCACACACACCGTCACTTACGAAAGCGATATTGACCGAATCAGCCTAGAACACCATGCAAAAAATAGAGAAGGATTTGCTTTAGGAGCCATTCTTGCCAGCGAGTGGGTAATTGGCAAAACTGGAATTTTTGATATGAAAGATGTATTGGAATTCTAATCCATTTTCACAATGCTATAACACACCAACCAAATAGAAAAACCTACTTTCACCCTATGGAATTCATCATTTTTACATTACTTCAAGCTCTTTGGTTTGGAGCTATTAGTTGGAAATTTTACGTTGCGGCAGAACGCAAAGCTTGGGAAGCTTTTATACCCGTATACAATGCATATGTATTGGTCAAAATTGCACAAAGGCCGCGTTTCTGGATAATCCTTTACTGTATTCCTGTGGTTGGCGTAGTGATGGGGATCATCATGATTTACGAATTGCTTCATGTTTTTAAATTTAGAAAAACCTGGCAAACCGCAGCAGTAATGGCAAGCTTTGGATTCTATCTAGGTTACTTGAATTACCAAGAAAAATTGAAGTTATGGGGCCGAGATGACAAGTTCATCAAGAAGAATTTAGGAGAAGGGATTAATAGTATATTCTTTGCAATAGTAGTAGCAACGGTTATTCGGTCCACTACATTTGAGGCCTACACCATACCAACGAGCTCCATGGAGAAAAGCCTCATGGTGGGCGATTTTCTATTTGTATCCAAAATGCATTACGGAGTTCGTATTCCAATGACGCCGCTCTCACTGCCATTGGTTCATAATAAAGTTCCTTTTGCAGGGATCCCCTCCTATTTAAGTTGGCCTCAAATCCCCTATTTGCGTTTGCCCGCATTTTCTCCGGTAAAAGCAGGTGATCCGGTAGTTTTTAACTATCCAATGGATAATATGCCGGTAGATAAGAAAGAAAATTACGTCAAACGTTGTGTTGGTGCACCTGGTGATAGTTTGGAGGTCATTGATACCAAGGTTTTTGTTAACGGAAATGCTATGCAATTTCCAGATAGAAGTTTTCCTCAATTCCTGTACTACATTCAAACGAATGGTCAAGGGTTTAGTCGTTCTAGACTCAAAAAGGACTTTGATATCAATTATCTCACAGATGATCAGCAGCGACGCTACCCAACTGACCAAGATGTTTACCAAAGAACGCAGACAGATTATATCATGTTTTTGCAGCAACAACACATTGATCAGATACTCGCTCTCCCGAACGTAGTAAAGATTTGGCCTGTCATTGCAAACAGACCGGGTACTCCTGCTGACACTACAAAGCCCGCTGGTCTGCTTCAAATTGAGGAGGGACAGGCACAAGAGATATTATTTCCAAACCCAGATACCGGCCATGGTGAGCGTCCTTATAACGACACTTGGGATAATTTTGGGCCCATTTATATCCCTGCGGCGGGATCAACGGTTGAACTAACGCCAAAGAATGTGCATGCCTACCGCAGAGTTATTGGCGAATATGAAGGTCATGACTTGCGAATTACAAGGGAGGGGGACGTGTTTATTGATGATGAGCAAGTCACTAAGTACACTTTCGAAAAGAACTACTATTGGATGATGGGAGACAATCGTCATAATAGTTTAGATGCACGAAAATGGGGCTATGTACCACAGGATCATATAGTGGGAAAGCCTGTTTTTATTTGGATGAGTTACGATAAGCACGGAAAGGGAATGGAAAAAATCCGTATGAATAGAGTGTTCACTACAGTAAATGGCGAAGGAAAACGGAGGAGCTATTTCTGGTATTTCATCGCAGCAATAGGCATTTATCAAATCGTACAGTTGGT
Source organism: Flavobacteriales bacterium (assembly GCA_002707525.1). Taxonomy (GTDB): domain Bacteria; phylum Bacteroidota; class Bacteroidia; order Flavobacteriales; family Schleiferiaceae; genus UBA10364. The sequence continues at coordinate 15,297 of PAND01000010.1, read as the reverse complement.
AAGAAAGCGAAAAAAATAGTCATGCAAACGCTGCTCTCTACTGCATATTTTCCACCTGTCATTTGGGTTGCGTATGCCGTACAAAGCCAGGAATTGTATTTAGAATCGCACGAAAATTTCCAGAAACAAAGCTACCGTTCCCGAATGGAGGTTGCAGGGCCCAATGGTAGACAAACACTCAGTGTCCCGGTGGACCGCAGTATTAAAAGTATTTTAAAGACGCCTATATCTTATCAAGATTCATGGGCTAGTAAGCACCTAAAGTCTATTGAAACTGCTTATTCGAACAGTCCCTTTTTTGAAGTTTTATTTCCAGATGTTGCTGTTCTTCTGCAAAAAGACTATTCTTCCCTTTGGATGCTTAATATGGCTACTATTCATCTTTTTTTTCATTGGCTAGAATTACCCAATGAAATTCATCTTACTTCTAGGTATGAAATTAGCGCGAGCTGCACTGATAGGCGCCACCTGCATCCCAAAGAAAATTTAGGATTTGAATCTGCTCCATATCTTCAGGTTTTTGAAGAAAAAAATGGATTCATGAGTAACTTGAGTGCTTTAGATGTGTTCTTTAACTTAGGGCGTAGTTCTTGGGACTACTTTCAAGAGATAAACCTTAAACAGAAATAAACCCATTACCACCATGAATCTGGCATTCAATAAAAACGAAGATGAGCTAAAGCTTTTGGTAAGTGAAATGGCTCGCAGACACGCTAAAATTGAAAAAGGCGGAGGCGAAAAGAAACTCCAGAAGCAGCGCGATTCTGGGAAAATGACTGCAAGGGAACGAATAAACTTCTTAGTTGATAAGAAGAAACCCTGTCTAGAGATAGGATCATTTGCAGGAGAAGACATGTACGAGGAATACGGCGGATGTCCTGCTGGCGGAGTGGTCATTGTTCTTGCTTATATACGTGGTCGTCAGTGTATTATAGTTGCAAATGACGCTTCCGTAAAAGCGGGAGCATGGTTTCCCATCACTGGAAAGAAAAACTTGAGAGCGCAACAGATAGCTCTAGAAAATCACACACCAATTATCTATTTAGTGGATAGTGCAGGGGTTTTCTTACCATTACAAGATGAAATTTTTCCCGATCGAGACCACTTTGGTAGAATTTTTAGAAATAATGCTGTTATGAGCGGTATGAATATCCCTCAGATTTCAGCCATTATGGGAAGTTGCGTGGCAGGAGGCGCTTATCTCCCAATTATGAGCGATGAAAGCCTTATAGTCAAAGGCAGCGGCAGCATATTTCTAGCAGGAAGCTACTTAGTTAAGGCAGCCATTGGTGAGGATATTGATAATGAAACATTAGGTGGAGCAGATACACATTGCGATTTGAGTGGCGTTACAGATTATAAATGTGAGGATGACGCGGAAGCTCTAGAAACTATCCAAGAACTCGTTGACAAAATGGGAGCCCGTACAAAGGCCGGCTACAGTAAGATACATCCTAAAGACCCGCAGAGGCCTACTAAAGAGGTCTATGGGCATATTCCCCACGACGGCAAACCCTTTGATTCAAAGCTAATAATCGAATGTCTTGTGGATGCTGAAAGTTGGAAAGAATACAAAGCTACTTACGGTAAAACCATAATTTGCGGATACGCAAGGATAGACGGTTGGGCAGTTGGTATAGTAGCTAATAATAGAAAGGTTACCAAGAATGCGAATGGGGAGATGCAATTTGGCGGTGTTATTTACAGCGATAGCGCTGATAAAGCAGCCCGGTTTGTAGCAAATTGTAACCAAAAGAAGATTCCCCTAGTATTTCTTCAGGACGTTACCGGCTTTATGGTTGGAAGTAAAAGTGAGCACGGCGGGATCATAAAGGATGGTGCAAAATTGGTCAATACCGTTGCTAACAGTGTTGTTCCTAAATTTACTGTGATAGTAGGTAATAGCTATGGAGCGGGTAATTATGCTATGAACGGTACCGCTTATGACCCGCGATTGATTGTGGCATGGCCTAATGCTAAATTAGCCGTAATGGGCGGCGCACAAGCGGCCAAAGTCTTACTACAAATAGAGACAGCACGAATCAAAAAAAGTGGTAAAGAATTGAATAGTGAAGATATGGATGCACTCAAAAAAACCATTGAAGAACGCTATGAAAAACAAACAAGCCCGTATTACGCCGCGGCTAGAATGTGGGTTGATGCGATTATTGACCCTGCTGAAACCCGTGCTTGGTTGAGTTATGGGTTGGAAATGGCCAATAACAATCCTGAACAAAGAGTTTATAATCCCGGTATAATTCAAGTTTGATGAGAAGAATATTTGTTGTTCTGGTTTTTATTGGTAGCCACCTCTGTGCACAAAACACTTCTTTTAATTCTCAAAGAATTAGAGCAGATTTTGTTGGCACAATTGATTTGGCTCAAGACACCAATAAAGCTTCAGCATTCATCTACCCTACAGGTGCACCGAAACCTGGCGGTAACAGCTATCAAGATTTTCTTGCCAAGCAAAAGAAAAAACAGAACTTCATAAATTTCCCTACAACTACAAATTCTTCTAAAACTCTTAGCACCCCACAACCACTAAAAGGTTTTGGAACATCACTCTTTAGATTAACACCTTCAGGTAGCCCTTATGATTATACAGGGGGTATTCCAAATGATAACGCCATGGCTATAAGTAAAGATGGGATTCTATGTGCAGCTGTGAATTCAACATTTTGGGCTATGGATATACATTCTGGTGAACTAATCATGCCCGGGCCCATTGGAATAACCAGTTTGCGTCAAATGGCTGGAGGGAACTCCTTTGAAAATTATTACGACCCAAAACTCACTTACGACCCAATTCAAGACAGATTTATTTTAGTCTTTTTAAAGGATAATGATGCCGCAAATAGCAGAATAATAGTTTGTTTTAGTTCAACTAATAATCCTGCTGATCCTTGGCATGTGTATCGGTTGACTGGAAACCCATTAAATAACAACAGATGGACCGATTTTCCAGCAATCTCCTTGAGCAAAAATGGACTTGTAATTACTGCCAACTTAATAATTCCGGGTGTGAGTTGGCAAGTGGGATTTGACGGTTCTGTGATTTGGCACTTAGATAAATATAGCGGGTATTCTGGAGGAGATATAAACGCTACAGTCTATACTCAAATTAGCCATCAGGGAAAATTTACGAGGAATCTTCATGCAGTTCGAGGTTATAATAATATTGCCGACAAATTGTATTTTTTGTCCAATAGAAATTTTGATCTTAAAAATGATACAATCTTTCTCATTGAGTTGCAAGAAAACCCTAATGATACCACAATCAATACGACAGCCCTAGTTTCAAATATTCCTTATGGAGTTCCTCCAAATGGCAAGCAAGAAGATACAGATACCTCTGATGCATCAAAAGGGTTACAAACGAATGATGGTCGCGTTCTTGGAGCCATTCAAAAAGACGATTGGATTCAATTCGTTAGCACTACAGCGCATGGAAACAATGATAATGCAGGAATATACCACGGTTTTATTTCTAATGCGTCCAGCCATAACGCCAAAATAAGAGGCAGGATTGTTCATCACCCAGAGCGAGATTATGGCTATCCAAATATCGCTTGGACAGGCATTCATACCAGTCAAATTCAATGCTTAATTGGATTCAATTATACTTCTACCGCTGGTCATCCAGGTGTAGGAGCTGTACAGCTAGGCAATGACACAACATTTTCCGAACCTATTGACCTCAAGTCCGGAACGACTTACGTAGACAGGCATAGTGATAGCTATGAACGTTGGGGTGATTATTTCGCAATTCAAAATATGTATGACTCAGAAGGTAGGCTTAAACCTTCTGAAGTATGGATGTCCGGTTTTTATGGCGATGGTCCCCAACAAAACAGAACATATATAGCACAGGTATTTAGTCAAGACACTCTTGTTACACTTCACCCTAATGGCGGATTATTGTACCCTAACCCGATTGTAGACGGCAGACTCCTAACTGTTCAATTTAATTTAGAAACCGAACAGACTATTCGAGCCGAACTCTATAACTCAAAAGGCCAATTTGTTCAACATTTAACAGGTAGAAAACTGCCTGTTGGACCTGCTGAACTTCTCATTGACATGAACGGATTAGCCCAAGGAGCATATATAGTTCGTTTGACTGGTGACTCTGGTTTTACCAAAGTTGAAAAGGTTGTCAAGTTTTAGAAGATGAACGTGATGGTGCACATGTAAACGCCAATAGATGTGTTTCTTTATGCATAGAATCTGTTAAATAGACTCGTAAGTAGGTACTCCTATTTCTTTTGTCTTCTTAATGAATAAGAGATACCATACGTAAGAGCTGAAGTCCCTATGCTTACAAAGGCTATTGCTGGATTGATCTCGCCGGCAGTCCCCATCATGTAAACACTAACACTCAAACTTACAAGGGCCATAATGAGCAAGGATAATACAACACTTTTCTTATCATGCTTTCCTGCCCAGTCGTAAAAGATTACTGGAGCTATACCAATACCAAGTGCTTTAAATGTTACCACGATATCCTCTATTCTCTGAAAGAACAAGGCAATTAATAATGCCATTAATCCAACAGCGACTAAGGCGTATCTAATTCGACCTATTCCATTCGCAGCGCTTTCTTCTTTTCTAGGGAATAAATCATTAGTGACATTCAAACTCAATAAAAACAAATACGTATCAGAGGTAGAAAGTATAGCTGCAAAAAATGCAATCATAACAACTATCTGAAATTCAGGCGGGACTAATTCTGTGAATGTACGAAGCACCATCATTTCCGCATGCTCATTGGCCACAGAACCATTTATTGGGAAAGAACTGCGCGCTATCAAGCCAACATAGGTAAGTGCCACAGTTAAAAGAATATTTATACCGGCACCAACGCTAAAACTCTGTTTAACCACTCTTTCATTTTTCATGCTAAATACCTTTTGCCAATAATCTTGAGTAGCAAATGGTGTTAAAATACCTAGCAATAAAAAGGCGATAATATTGACAGGACCAGCGTTGAATGGATTATACATTTCTGGTGGAACATCCCCTCCTCTATTTAAGGTCATTGTAACTAAAATCAGCACCAAGAAAATGACCAAGAATTGAAAAATATCTGTCTTTACTACAGATCCAAATCCACCTACGAGCAAATAAACTAATACAGTAACCAACATACCTAGCTTTGCCCAACTCACCGGAATGCCACCCATTTCATTCAGTAAATTAGAGCCCACTAAAAGTTGCGTTGATAGTAAACCTACATACCAAATAAAAATGACGCCAATCACCCATCTAGCAGTCCTTCTTCCATACCTGAATACAAAATAATCTGTCAACGTAAAGAAATTATGCTCTAAGGACAGGCGGTACAATTTCAAGGCAAAAGGTATAAAGAATAAGAAGCCCAAGGTGTAGCCAACAAATATCCAAGCAGCGCTTATGCCGTATATGTATACAAACGAAGTATACACCATTAATGTAACCGCGCTAACAAATGTCCCACTCAACGTCATGAGGGATGAAAAAAAACCTAAATTCCTTCCTCCTAACGCAAAATCATCAACAGATTTGGTTGAGGTCATTCTCCCAAGAATCACGCCAAGAACTGTAAAAGAAATGAGTACTGAAATAACTAATATTGGTTGTTGTTCCATGGTGGTGATTGATAGACTTTCCAATATATCAAGAATTAATAGGAATGATACAATCTTATTCTATTTTGATTTGTCACTTAACATTTGTTAACGCCAAAATCGTTCTTCATTCTTTTACTCATTTGACTATTACACATGCTAATTCAAGGTAGAAATTCTCTTCAGGAAAATTATCTTCATTCATGTAATGTTTAAAATTCCCTAATGACTGAGTCTAGCATCATTGAGAACTTAATGCAATGGATTTCTAAATCAATAGAAATTCCAATCGGATTGGAAGATTCCCTGTTATCTATTTCAGTTTCAAAGCAATTAAAAAAAGGAGATGTTATTTTAAATTCTGGAGAGCTAGTTAAAAAAGCCTATTTCATCATGGACGGTTGTTTAAGATCCTACCTAACTGACCAATCTGGGAAAGAACATACCATCCAATTCGCAACTGCGAATTGGTGGATCAGTGATTATCGTGCCTATTTCTCTAAAAAAGCTGCTTCACTGAACATAGAGTGTATTGCGAATGCTCATGTAATCGAAATGAATTGGTCTGATCTTGAATGGATTTACAAAAGATTCCCCACCATAGAGACCTTTCAGAAAGGGAATCTTGAAAAACACCTTGTAAGTCTAAGTGCAAGAATTCAATCACAGCTTGAATTAAGTGCTGAAGAACGTTATTTGAAATTTATTCTAGATTATCCTAAAGTTGTAGAATACGCCCAAAATAATCATATCGCATCCTTCTTGGGTATCTCACCTCAAAGCTTAAGCCGCCTCAAGGCTAAATTGGAGTAAGAACGGTAGATGCATTTCAATGCTTGAGTTGTTCTTGCACAATTGTGAATGCACCTATGAATTATCATATGTTAATGATTTATTTTGTTTTTTTTACTTTATTTGTTTAATCTTTTGCCTGATACGTTAAACAACTTTTATGAAAACAATTACCACACTAATCAACAAGAGCTTTTTATTTGCTTCAATAGTTGCAAGCCTCAATATGTTTGGGCAATGTCAATATGAATTGACGTTATTGGATTCATATGGTGACGGTTGGAATGGTAATTCAATGAATGTGCAAGTTGCTGGTTTTGCTCCTTCAAATCTCACTCTAAATAGCGGCTCCTCAATTTCTTATACTATCGGTATTGGATTGGGGGAAACCATTTCACTCAGTTGGCAGGGAGGTGGCCCCTTTCAAGGCGAATGCTCCTTTAAAATAGAAGATTTATCTACCGGTGCAGTGCTATACACCTCCCCTGCTGGGAATCAAATGTCAACTGTGACTCCCCAGTTCACAACTCAGTGTTCTTCAACAGGAACCGCACCTTGTTTATTTACTAGTCCATATGTAGAGTCATTTTCCGGTCCCAATGGTGGATGGGTTGCCCCGACATCTCAATTTGATATAGGGTCTATCAACTCCTGTTGGACCAGGTCTGGGGTTAGTTATCAATGGGTAAAAGCTCCTTTTCCTGGTTCAATACAAAATTATGGAGGACCTTCTGGGGATCATACAAATGGTGGGCAAGGTTTCATTGGGAGTTGGTCCTCTCCTTTTGTTTCTACTTTAGACTCAACCACTGAGCTAATTACCCCTAACATATCTTTAGATGACGATCAAACCCCTCAAGTTGCTTTTTGGTATCACCTACTTGGAGAGGATATCCGTCGCTTAGAATTTTCCATTTCAACAGATACTGCTGGTCCATGGACAGCCATTGATACACTTTATCCAAATACAGGTGCTTTTGTAAATCCTGCCAGCCCTTGGCATCAAGTTTATTATGACATTTTTAGTTACGCCGGGGATACTGTATCATTTAAGTTTACTGCTGTTAGGGAGTTTGGCAGCTTGTATTCAGGTATTGATTCTCGCATAAGTATTGATGACTTTAGTGTTTACGAAGACACGATGACCTGTGATAAACCTATTAAAGTTGAACTCACTTCAATTGGTGTAAGTAATGCACAAATTACATGGGAGCCCACAAATGTACCTTCCTATGAAGTACAATGGGGACAATCAACAACAGCTCCTATTGGGAGTCCAACAACCATAGTTTCGGCGAATCAATTCAGCCTTACCTCCTTGGCACCAAACAGCTCATATACTTTTAGAGTTAGAGGCATATGTAGTTCCGGAAATGTTTCTGAATGGTCAGAATTTATAACCATTGAGACAGATTGTGGTGCCTTCTTGGCTCCTTGGAATGAAGACTTTGAAAGCAGCGATTGGGTCGTACCTTTTAGTTGGTTCGACCAAGGTGATTTTGGCGATTGTTTTCTTGATTCAGGTAACCTTAGTTTTTATTGGCGAGTGTCTAGAACGCCATATAATCAAGATGCAGGGCCAAATACAGATCATTCCCCTAGTGGTCCCGGCAATTATTTAGCGGCTAACGCAACAGGAAATTCTGCACCGGCTGATTGGTCATTCACCACGCCATGGATAGCACTTGACTCACTGACGAATCCAGAATTAAAATTTTGGATACATGCTTTTTCAAAAGTTACAGCATTTGGAACATTAACTACAAAAGTTCAAACCTTAGGAGGAGGGATAACAGCCGTTTTTGATACTTCAGGTGCGTTTCAAGGTTCCCAAAGTGCAGCATGGAAAGAAATGGTTGTTCCCTTAAATTATGGAATTTCAGATACAATTCGTGTAATATTCAGCTACAAGCTCAAAACTATCGGATTTGAGCAGCCCTTTAGTGTTGATGATATTTCAGTTGAATCTGCACCTTCATGCCCAAGACCAAAATACTTACGCGTTGAATCTGTAACAAGCAACACTGTTGATTTGAGATGGTCAACTGCAGGAGCCTTAAATCATGAATTGCGTTATAAAAAGGATAATTCATCTTCTTGGACTGTTTTAAGCCTCAATACGAATCAAACCACCATTACTGGATTAGATCCCAATACAAAATACATTTGGGAAGTCCGCAATAGTTGTAGTTCGGCGGATCAAAGCGTTTGGGTAAAGGGACCTAATTTCTACACACAATGTGTAGTATTTACAGCACCNATNATNAGNNCNTTCACNAANAATCAATGGCAAGGACCCTCGCCTCTAAATCCTAGCGGTACTATAGGCAATTGTTTTACCAGACTTGAAGGAGGAAATAGTGGATACTACTGGACTGGCGCACGCTCAGGCTACGATCATTATGTTTTTACCGGACCAGACGCTGACCATACCCCTGGCCCAAGTGGTTATTTCTTTGCAAATGCAAGCAGCCAAGCAGCCGATACTGCCAATATGGAGCTTCCAGAAGTTTACCTTGGTCAACTATTATCACCTGAATTCTCCTTCTGGTATCATATGTATGGAGACAACATAGATAGATTGAATGTCTTTATTAGAAGAAGAGGTAGAAGTGACTCGCTTTTAACCACTATCATTGGAGAACAGCAAACCAGCGCAGGTCAACCCTGGTTGCAAAAAACCTGTTCTCTCAACGGATATCAAAATGATACCGTTACAGTCACCTTGCAAGCGATTAAGAATAATCTCAGCAGTATTTTCTTTGGTTCGCTTTGTTCTGCAACAAGCATAGATGATATTTCTTTTACTGGAACATTGAATTGTCCAGCTCCTACTCAACTCACCGCGACTAATATAAATCCATCATCTGCTACAATAAGTTGGCAAGGAGTTTCTTCTACAAGTATCTTAGAATTTGGACCCACAGGATTTACTTTAGGTAACGGTACCGTTATAAACCCAGCAACTAGTCCTACTCTATTATCAGGTTTGCAACCCTCCACGTCCTACTCAGTTTTTGTAAAGGATAGTTGTACAGCAAATCTATTGAGTGCAAATGCTACTATCAATTTCGCTACCAATCCATGTCCGCCAGTCAGCGCGCTGGGTAATGTTACATTGATAGGAGCAACCGTTTCAGCTATTAATTCTAGTAATTCTCAAGATTCTATTCTTTGGGATTGGGGTAATGGAGCCTTTTCAACGCTAGATTCCGCGTCTTACACCTATACAACACCCAATATTTATCTGGTCAAACAAATAGTATTCAATGATTGCGGTTCTGCAGACACAGCCACTTATACAGTAACCGTATGCGGTGCAGTAACATCCTCATTCGTGACAACGAGTAATTCATTATCCATAGCATTTGATGCTTCATCAAGCATTGGCGCTGGTCTTACGTATCAATGGAGTTTTGGAGATGGAATAACAAACTCTGCCGTATCCCCTACTCATGTATATTCGAATTCAGGCACTTACTTAGTCACGCTTACTACCACAGACGCATGCGGCACATCTGCCACGAGCAGCCAATTGATAACTGCATGTGCTCCCGTGGGCCTATCCTACAATACATCTAATTCAGGAAGTCAATTCACATTTAATGCGACGCCTTCGGGGTTAGCTTCATACCAATGGGATTTTGGGGATGGTACAACGGGGTCAGGTCAAACCACAACCCATACTTATCAATCATCTGGTAATTTCAAAGTAGAATTAACAGCAGTGGATACTTGTTCTGGAAGCCTGTCCTATTCTGATTCTGTATCAACTTGTCCGCCATTATCTGCAGACTTTACATTCTCCATTGTTTCCTCTGGCGCTAATGGATTATTGGTTTCATTCCTTGCCAATGTATCAGGATCAAGCGGTCTTTTATGGGTCTGGGGAGATGGAACACAGACCAACACNCCTGCTACAAGCATTGCTCATTCCTTCCCCGCAATAAGTTTTAGTTATGTTGTAAGGCTTTATGCCTTTAACGATTGTGGAGATACCGTCCTAATAACTCGATCATTGAATGAAGTAGGTCTTGAAGAATTAAATAATTCATTCAGTATTTATCCTAATCCGAATTCCTCAGAGCTACTGAATGTGGTATTACCTAATGAAGTTTCCACTTGTGAAATATCAATTTTAGATTTAAGTGGAAGGAATTTATCCATCCATAGGTTTAAAAATGAAAGTCACATAAAGTTAAACATAGCCAATCTTTCTCCGGGGATGTATTTAATACGTATAATGAAAGACGGGGTATTACGGACTAAACCTTTTATTAAACTTTAAGGTCCTTAGTTTTTGGGCCACGGAGGAAACTCCTATCTGCATATTAATGCATTAGTTCCGTAGGAAGCAAGATCAAAACTTATTGAATGATCACTTTACGAACTTTCATCNCATCCTGATTGGATACNTTAATGGTATACATGCCCNTTGGCTGANCAGANAAATCAAAATCTTGTNTTTTTTCAGTGATGAATCCTTGCTCAATGAGTCGNCCAAGATTGTCAAATATGCCATAANCAGANCCCANTTGACTNGGNTCAACCNTNATACTAAAATATCCAGTATTTGGATTTGGGCTTAAAGTGATTGATTGATAATCCAATTCTTCAAAACCTACGGAACCACAATTACCTAAGGAGTCAACCTGAATTCGATAATCCATTCGTAAAAAATTGGATTGAAAAGGTGCCTTCGAACCAAGCAAAAAATAATCGTCATTGCTCAATGTATAAATCAGCTCCAATTCCCTATCAGTACTATCTGCCTGATAAACTTTAGACCATAAAGAATCCCCATTTACATCTGTCTTAAGTAGGTACGAACTAGTATAGTTGAATAACTGTTCTTTGGCACCGGCAAAAGCATAGCCCCCATTTACCAGCGCAACGCAATTCAATCTTTTTGATGGTACTCTTCTAGTCCACAGCGAATCTCCAAGTGAGTTTGTTTTGAAAATTACTGGCTCCATTGAATTTGAAGCATTTTTTACTTGGCCTGCAATGATGAAATCTTGGTTTCCATCAATTTCAAATCCATTGAAATAATAGTCGTCGTATGTTTTTGCCCAAAGACTATCTCCATTGGAATTTAGTTTATATAAGAATGAAAACTCTCCACTTGAGGGAGGACTTAAATTCACGAATCCGCTTACAATTATATCTCCATTACTATTTTCTTTTATGGATTTTGCTTGTTTATCAAGTGAATTATATGCCGGTAAAAAGTCGACTTTAGTCCATAGAGTATCTCCAAACTTATTTGTTTTAACAATCATAGAATTGGAGAACTGATGTCCGAAAATTGCAATAAAAGCATACCCACTATCTTTAGTTTGAATAAGATCTCTAATGCTAAATCCTCCAAATGGGCCCCAAAAAACTTGAACTGTTTTAGCCCATACGGTATCTCCAAGAGCATTTAACTTATACAAATTCCCATTGGGACCGCCACCAGCGGCAATAAAGCCACCGTCAAAAGTTGGTTGAATTTTATTTAGTCGATTTCCAGTTGTATCAAGATATTCGTTGTGCCAAATGGTGTCAAAATTTAAATCAACTTTAGTAATCTTGAAATTATCCGTCAAAAAAACGAATTGATCATTGTCAAGTTTTACAATATCCTTGATTTGATTTCCGATTAAATCCGTGCAATTCTGTGCTGACATCATCACAGAAATACCTAAAAGAAAAACAGTTAAAGTTTGTTTCATTGTAAAAAGCAGTTTCATAGGGTGTTTCATTTTAAAGTGAAGTTGAAGATGCATTGCGCACGACGATTCTCTAAAGGTAATTTAATGGGCGGTTACAGCAAAACTCATTCTTTGTCTTGAAAAAGTCGTATCATTTTGGTTTTAAATTTTTTGTGGCAAAGCAACTAAATGTTTCGTAATTGCTTGATTTGTCTAATAAAATAGAATTGTGACTATTGTCAAGGGCTTTGATATGAAGTATTACTATCATTGAAATTCATTATTTATATTATTCAATATGAAATTTAGATTAAAGTCAATAGGTGTTTTACTTTTCAGTTTGTGGATGTTCACTGGATGTTTTAAGTGGGGTTCTAGAGCATACGACCGCTTTCCGGAGACAATAGCCTTAGATAAAAACTATTTTTATGAAGGAAAAGTAATCATTGTGGGAGCAGGCGCATCAGGTCTTGCAGCGGCAAAAATATTGGAAAGAAACCATATTAATTATGAAATTATAGAGGCCACTGGCAGATACGGAGGAAGACTTCAAAAAGACACACTGTTAGCCGACTTCCCTATGGACCTAGGCGCTGAATGGATTCATAATCAACCAGGTATATTGAATAAGTTAATTGGGTTACCAGGTGATTGGACAAGCGAAGAATTAATACCCTATCATTTGGAAAGTGCCTTTAGTTGGGACGGGCAAGATTATGTACAAACAGATAAAGAGGAATTAGATGCATTTTTTAATTTTTTCCCAGAGTACAAGTTTAAAAACTCCACCTGGTTCGATTATGTAGACGATAATTTCGCTCAACATGTTAAGCATAAAATACGCTTCAATACTCCTATTTCAGAAATTGATTTTTCCGGGAATCATGTTATTCTTACGGCTAAAAATGGCGAAGAGTATGTTGCAGATAAAGTCCTAGTTACGGTATCCATAGGTGTTTTGAAGTCAAATATGATAACATTCAACCCTGCGTTAAGTAACAAAAAAGAACGAGCAATAAATCGAGTTGACTTCCTCCCTGGATTTAAGTTGGTTATGAAGTTTTCAGAAAAATTTTATCCTGATGCAATAACTTTTGATTCAGATTCAGGAGAGCATGGTTACTATGACATGGCCTTTAAAAAAGAGTCTGATGATTATATCCTAACCTTACTTTCAACAGGAGGTTCACCTAAGGAATATTTTGATGTTGAAACGGATGAAGAAATAGTTTCTGCTGCACTTCTTGAGTTGGATGAGATTTTTAACGGGACTGCATCAAACACCTTTACGGGTGAATATGAACTTCGAAACTGGGGCAATGAGGAATATATTTTAGGTACTTGGACCAATGCAGCCTTGAATAAGAACTTCAATTTAAATGCATTAAATGAACCTTTGGAGAATAAAGTATATTTCGCTGGTGAGATAAATGATGCTCATCGCCAAATGGGCGTGCCTGGAGCAATATTATCAGGCTATTTCGCTATTAATGAGCTTCTAGATGAATAAATTGGTACTGCATAAAAAAAATGTTTTTGACTAAATTCAAAGAATGATTGAAACTGAAAAGGGCCACACTATTTTCCCAGTATTCTCCGGTTTAAACGACCATGCTTACAGTGTATTCATGGATTCTACCATTAAAAAAGAGTATCAAAAGGGGACAATACTCATTGAACATGGGAAAAAGAATAAATTTGTTTTCTTCTTGATTTCAGGTAGTGCTAAGTCCTACAATTTTAAGGATTCCAAACAAATCTGTTTATGGTTTGCCTTTGAGGGTGATTGCATTGCGACGATACGCTCCTTTGATGACTTAATCTCCCAAGAAACTGTAGAATTATTAGAAGACTCCGAATTGATTCAAATTGAGTTGGATGACCTAATGACACTCTCTAATCAATTTATATCAATCCGTTATTTGATGTTTCAGCTGCTCAAAGAGCACATTGTTTTTTTGGAATATAAATTGAATGGGTTGCAATTCATGACTAGTGAAGAGCGTTACAATAAGTTAATTCATGATTTTCCCGAAGTTCTTCAAAGAGTATCTCTAACAGATATAGCCTCTTACCTGGGTAACAGTAGAGAAACCCTAAGTCGAATTAGGAGAAATACTAATAGAAGTGAGTGACGCCAAAAGTGAAGAATACTTACTACCAGACTTGTAAGAATTATGAAAATCTAAGAGTTGCTAACGAGAAAGGCTTTCAAGAAATTGAAAGCCTTTCTATTACTGAGTCGGGATGACAGGACTTGAACCTGCGACCTCACGCCCCCCAGACGTGCACTCTACCACCTGAGCTACATCCCGTAGTGGGTAAAATTAGTGAAGAATAAATTCATGTAAAACCCTAGACCACTCTACTGTTCCAATATCCCAACGAAGCCCATGACCTGCATCTTGGTACACCTCTTCCCTATAATATGATCCATTGTGGCGTTGTACTGCGCCCATAGCTGTCTCTAATGGCGCCACATCATCCAACGCGCCGTGCATCCACAATAACTGCTGCGTATAGTCTTCCATATTACTGCCTATATCAAAGTTGTATTCAGTAATCATTGAAGAAGGAAGGCTTAAGCCTGTTGAATTTTGCATGATCACATTAGCGGAGCTTTGAGGAACCTCTAAAACCAATTTCTCAATTGGAATTCTAGATCCACCGGCAGCAGCAGGTCCCGCTGGTAGCGAGCCTAATGAATTGGCAAAAACAATCATTCGATCAGGTTCCATACCGCGATCTTGTAGCCATAACATTACAGCATCATAATCAGCGGCCATAGTTTCTTCATTTATTGATTTTCCTGTGCTTTTACCAAAACCCCGGTAATCGTACATAACCACACCATATCTATGCCTATTGCCCAAATTGGCCATGACAGCCACCGTTGGCCAGAAGCCATCCATTGAAGGGGCATTTCCATGGAGATAAACAATAATGGTATCAGATTCTATTTGAGAAAAATCGCCTATGTACAAACCATAAATGGTATCATCATCGGATGGGACTGTGAACAAATGGAGCTTATCCTCATCTACGTGATATTCTGGATCTAAATCCGCATTGGTAAAAATGTAATCACCATCACCACCGTAAAGCATAAATGAGACCAGCTTTACCAACATCCCCCATGACGCGCTCATGATCACTATCATATCCACGATGCGTAGCCAAATCAAAGGCAACAGAAAGTC
>PAND01000009.1 GCA_002707525.1 Flavobacteriales bacterium | reverse complement strand
ATGACAAAGCCAAGCAAAGAATTACTTAAGCGCACCTATGCGCAGGACGCCTCCATCTATCAGGAAACACCGGAGGCGGTAGCCTTCCCAAAATCGGCTGAAGATGTGGTCGCTTTAGTGCGAAGCGGTGCCAGACTCATCCCACGCGCCGCAGGTACCTCCCTCGCTGGCCAAGTCGTGGGTGATGGCACCGTACTGGATACAGGAAGGTACATGAACGCCATTCTCCAGGTTAATATCGAGGAACGTTGGGCTGAAATACAACCGGGAGTTGTACGAGATGAACTGAACCATCACTTGAAAGAACACGGGCTGTTTTTCGGCCCTAATACCTCCACCTCTAACCGCTGTATGATGGGCGGCATGGTGGGCAATAATAGCTCGGGCTCCACCTCTATTTCTTACGGGACCACTAGAGAAAAATTATTAGGCCTAGAGCTCGTAACGGCTGATGGAGTGTTGCGCGCCATGGGCGATATTCAATCCGATGGGGTGCGTGATATTACTTCGGCAGTAGAGAATTGGATGACGCAATGGTCGGAAGCTTGGTCCGCTCAGAATCTCGAATCTCATTTTCCGAATCCTAGCATTCACCGAAGAAATACTGGGTATGCGATTGATTTAATTGGCAATGATGCCGATGCACTCTTGCAGGTGATGTGCGGTTCGGAAGGCACGCTAGGTATTACGACTAAGATTCGTGTGGCCTTAGATCCTTTGCCACCTGCTCACGTCGCAGTGGTTGCCTTACACTACCGCAGGATGGACGAGGCCATGGGAGCAACACCAAAATTGATGGCCGCAAAACCCTATCAGCTTGAATTAATGGATCGCATCATTCTAGAATGCACACGTGAAAGCAAAGAGTATTCAAGCTATAGGGAATTCGTTCAAGGAGATCCGGCAGCTATTCTGCTCGTTGAAGTTCGCGGGTCAACGAAAGCCGAACTGACCGAAAATTTAGCTGCCCTTCAGTGCGAGAGGAGCTATGCCAGAGCCGAGCTCTTTGGCAACGACAGCGATAAAGTTTGGAAGCTCCGTGCCGCAGGACTGGGATTGCTCTCCAATTTGCCGGGCGATGCAAAACCGGTGGCTTGTATTGAAGATACAGCAGTACGAATAGAGGTTCTTCAAGATTATATCCAAGAGTTTGATCAGTTGATGCAGGGCTTTGGCCAAGAAAGCGTGTACTACGCCCATGCAGGTGCCGGGGAATTACACTTGCGTCCCATTCTGAATTTGAAGACTTCCGAGGGGGTCCGATTGCTCTATGAAATCAGCAAAGCAAGCGCTGAACTAGTTAAAAAATACGGTGGCTCATTATCTGGTGAACATGGTGATGGCAGGGTGCGTGCTGCATTTATCAAGGACTTTTACGGTCCCGAAGTTTATCCTTGGATGGAAAGTTTCAAGAAAGCTTGGGATCCAGAAAACAGACTGAACCCAGGCAAGATTGTGGGTGCCAAACCCATGGAAGAAGACCTGCGTTACGAAGTGAACCGAAAGGAGCCTGCATTAGATACCCAGTTCCCGTTTAGCGAGGAAGGCGGATTCTTACGCGCCGTGGAGAAATGCAATGGATCGGGTGATTGCCGGCGATTGCCCTATACAGGTGCTTTAATGTGTCCTTCTTATATGGCCTCAAGGGACGAATGGGATAGTACCCGCGGGCGGGCCAATGTGCTGCGCAGCGTATTGACAGAGCAAAGCGTTGAGGGATTTAAAGCACCAGAATTGGCAGAAGCCATGCAGCATTGTGTTGGCTGTAAAGGCTGTACGAAGGAATGTCCTTCTGGGGTAGATATGGCCGCCATGAAGTCTGAATACCTCTATCAAAATAGGTCCAACCGAGGATTCGCAGACCGGGCTTTTGCGAACTTCCATAAGAGCTTAAGCTATCAAGGATTATGGCGTTTTATCAATCCAATTTTGAAATCCGGAGTGACCAAGCGATTGATGGGCATTCACCCAGAGCGATCTGTTCCAGGGCTGGTGAATCCTGCCTACATGAAGGCGTATAAAAAAGGCTATTCGGTAGAGAGCGCCTCAGGCCACGAGCGCGCCGTGATCTTGTGGGTGGATGAATTTACACAGGCGAACGACCCTATGTTGGTGGGCAAGGCTTGTGACGTGCTGGGCGCGCTCGGCTATAGTCCCGCGGTTGTTTGTAGCCCTAGTGGACGTGCAGCGCTAAGTGGCGGTTTCTTGCCAGAATCCAAGGAATTGGCCAAAAAAGCATTGAAAAACCTCCAAAATGCAACAAAAATGCTCAAAAACGCACCGATTTTGGGTCTAGAAGCGAGTGCTGTGCTAAGTGCCGTAGATGAATATCCACGACTGTTGCCCAATCAAAAAGCCTGGATACTAGAACAAAAAATAGCAACTATTGATAAGTTTTTAGCAGACGAACTGCCCAAAATCACTATACCAAAAGAGGTATTTGAGCCCTATGAAAAGGAAATATTACTACATGTGCATTGCCATCAGAAAAGTTTAGAAAGCGCAGGTGATACTGCATACGTATTACAGCTTCTTCTAGGCGCCAAGGTAGAACGAGTAAAAAGCAGCTGTTGTGGAATGGCAGGCTCCTATGGTATGAAGCGCGAAAATTATGAGATGAGTACAAAGATGGCAGAGCTAGTTTTGCTGCCTAAAATTGAGGCGTTTGAAGGTGACGTTGTGGTGGCCACAGGGACCTCCTGCCGTCATCAGATTCAAGATCTTAGCAGTCGTAAGGCCGAACACCTTATGGATACCTTGTGGGCGCAATTGGTTCAATGATCAAAACCACTATATTATTTTCCAGACTTTACTTGCTCGAATTGAATTCCAACATCCTGAATACCAAGAAGCAGGGTATCACGCATGCCTTGAGTAATTCTTAGAGTGTAACGTTCATCATCTAGGAAGCGCACTGCACCTTTCCCAATGGGAATCTCTAAGGTTTTCAGGTTACTCATTCCCGAGCCGTTCCAAACGCCCAGAGGATCTGCTAATGCTACGTTAACAGTATCTGTATATTCAATTCCTTGTGTGCTTTCTATACTTCTAAACAAGTAGATATTGTTGTAGGGATAATCTGTGGTATGACGGATATACATGCTCATAAAAACAGGTTCTTCAGAGTCAATGGGCTCCCATTGAGCAATAATGACAGAATCCATATGCCAGCCACGATTCTCAAAACTATAAAGTTTATCTAACACCACATTTTTACCACACGAGGCAAAAAAGAACAACAAGATCAATGAGATGAACTTCTTCATTATTTTTTGTTCGTCTGCGCTTGATTACCCTGTTTTCTATTTCTGTTACGATTTCTATTACGACCGCGGTTTTTCCTGGGTTGATCAAAGCGCGTTATGCTGTCCTCAGCATTGCCACCAACAAAATCAGCAACTTGTAATCCATTTGATTTTTCAATCTTAACCTCCTCAAATCTAAACTCAGACAAGTCCTCTGGAAATTCACCATTAGCATTAGCCTCAAGTATTTCATCCACCTGCTGGAGTTTCAATGGAATCCAGTCATTGGGGTTACTATCCGTAGCATACCAGAGCATCTCTTTAAAGATGTCCATTTTCTGGAAGAAAGCTATACCTCCTTTGAGCTTGAGTTTTTTATTTGGAGAGGGGAAACGCTTCACTGCTTCTACGTAACTGTCCAATTCATAATTCAAACAACATTTCAGCTTTCCACATTGACCTGCCAACTTCTGCGCATTAAGACTTAGTTGCTGGTAGCGAGCCGCTGCCGTGTTGACACTGCGAAAATCTGAAAGCCATGTTGAACAGCAAAGTTCTCTACCGCAAGATCCTATACCACCTAAACGCTGTGCCTCTTGACGCGCGCCTATTTGCTTCATCTCTATCCGGACACTGAATAATTGAGCCAATTCACGAATCAATTGCCGAAAGTCCACACGGTCATCTGCCGTATAATAAAAGATTGCTTTTGAGCCGTCACCTTGATATTCAACATCTGATATCTTCATATCCAAACCAAGACGAAGAGCAGCCTCACGACTGCGCATCATGGTGTCTTGCTCTAAGGCGCGTGAATCGGTCCATTTTACAAGATCTTTATCCGAAGCTTTTCGATACACCTTCATGTGGTGCTCTTGCTTTTCGGGCTTGAACTTTTTCTTACTCATCTGGAGCTTTACAAGCTCTCCAACGATGGAAACATTGCCTAAATCGTGACCGGAGTGAGCCTCAACGGCCACCGCTTCTCCTACCTGGAGGGATAGTTCGTTCGCATTATGGTAAAATTCTTTGCGACCGTTTTTAAATCTGACCTCAACCCAATCAAATGGTTTCTCTGTTGAGGGAAGTTCCATATTTGAAAGCCAATCAAAGACTGGCAATTTATTGCATCCTCCAGTTCCACACGAGCCATTACTTTTACAGCCTTTAGGAACGCCGCCACCACTACTACAATTACTGCATGCCATGGTCGTTATTATTTTGCGTCATAAACGTATTATTCCATACGCTTATTCATTTACTAAGGTCGTAAATTGAACTCATGTATAGACAGCTCCGGTTATTTTTTATCATCCCCATTACATTCCTCAGTGTTTTCCTACCCTCAGCTTACTTGCATGCGCAGGTACAGGATAAAAACGCTAGCGCAGAGCCTTTTCAATTCTGGGTCGACCACCTGCCGTATAACACATTCAGTCATGTAGATCAAATTGACCAATACATTTTTGCTGCATCTTCAAATAATTTGTTGGTGATTAATTCCAATTCGGATGAGATCACTAGATTCTCGCGCATCAACGGATTGTCCGGCTCCAACATTACTTCCCTTAAAGCTGACAAGGTGTCTGGTACTGTTTGGATTGGATATGCTAATGGAAGAATAGACATTTGGTCATCTCTGGGCATCTTTTCTATTTCAGCTATAGAAGAAACGCCATCTTACACTGGTCTTAAACGCATCAATGATATTTCTTTTTATAACGGATTCGCCTACATCGCTACCGACTTTGGTTTAGTAGAATTCAATGTCTCTAGCCGCCTCGCAGGTCGCACACTACTCTTGGGTGAAAACTTCAGTCCGATTGCCATAGAGACCTTTGACATTAATCCTTCAGGTATAGTTTGTGCCTATTCGCCTTCGAACAACAAATTATTTTACTTTGGAGATTTGAACCAAACGCTCCCTAATTGGGAGACTTCTAACTTCAGTCTCTTTGTTGATAATTATAACCCACAACATATTACCTATTTCCCTGAGGAGGAGCGATTTATTTTCGCTGTAGACGATTTAGCATCTGGCACTTACCTCTTGGCTATGACAGAAACAATCGCTAACCAATGGGAGGCTGAAGGCTATAGTACTCCTTTTCAAGGCGGCGCAGGCGGGCAGGACATACAGGACATCATGGTTACTGAAAATTGGCTTGTCCTGACGCGTGATTTCAATATTATTGCGCGTAAATCGACTGCAAAGAACACCTTTGGAGATTCATTGAATATCTCCAATGCACTTTTTGCACCCGGTGTGCTTCGGCCAATTTGTGCGGTCCACAACGAAAATGATGGGTCCATTTATATTGGCAACTTCAGAACAGGTCTTATCCGAGTGCGTGAGGGAAATAAGGTAAAACGGTTTCTTCCCCCTTCCCCTTTTAGTGACCGCTCTTATAAAGTCATTAGTTATGGCGAAGGCAGAAATTTCACCTTCTCTAATGCCCTAAGCCCTGGTGGACCTATGAGTTTTGGCGGTGTGATACTTGCACCAGGCGCATTAACAGATCTTTGGACAAGAACATTTGTTGCAGACGGAGCAAGCATATACACAGACCAAGAATGGATCAATTTGAGTAATGAAAACCTTTTTGGTGTAACCGACATTGTTGATGCAGCTTTCAAGATATCAGGCACAGGAGAAATTGAAATGTACTTGAGTTCTTGGGGCAAAGGCTTAGTCAAACTGGAGGGTATTGGGGAGCCTGAATCATTAGATACAGTGGCCTTTTTTAATACGACCAATACCGGCGGCGTACTAAAAGGCGTTGGCGGAAACGCTTCTGATCTTCGCGCAGGAGGAATCACATTTGATGAAAACGGAACTTTATGGGGGGTTCAATCCCTAGTAAACACACCTCTATATAGCATTAGTCAAGAAGGTGAATTTGCCAGTTACAGCCTTTCTCCTGGTGCAGATGGCGTTGCTCTAAAGGATATTGTAGCCAAAGACGGAATGATTTTCATTCAAAGCCGTACCAATGGTATTTACGGCTATACTGAAGAAAATGGTGTTGGAATCAAAAGGAAAATAAGCAGTGGTGTTCAAAGTGGTAATCTTCCCTCAGACAAAGTGCTAAGCTTGGCTTTTGATCACGACGGTGAACTTTGGATTGGAACTGATGAAGGCTTAGTTGTTCTATACAGCCCTGATAATGTTTTTGACGGTTCAGGGAATCGTGATGCAAGACCTATTTTATTTGAAGAGGATGGCGTGGTTCAAAAGCTACTTGGAGAAAACCCTGTGAGTGCCATTCATGTGGATGGTGGAAATCAAAAATGGCTGGGTACCCGTGGGGCTGGACTCTTCCTTGTTAGTCCAGATGGATTGCAAACTATTCATCAATTCACCGCAGAAAATAGTCCTTTATTGAGTAATACCATACTCAGTATTGCAACAGATCCAAATACAGGAGAAGTTATAATCGCTACGGATGCAGGCCTTATAGGGTATAGGGGAACCGCTACACCAGGTTATTTAGGCTCAGTCCCAGAATTGGCGGTATATCCAAACCCTGTTAGGCCTGGCTATACGGGGCCTTTGTTCATTCAAGGAAACAGTAGTGATGCCCGAATTAAAATCACTGATGTCAGCGGGGCACTAGTTAACGATCTGCAAGCTGCGGGTGGTCAAGCACAGTGGAACGGCACAAAAATAGACGGCTCAACGGTAGCATCAGGGGTATATCTAATCTATGCAACTGACGATTTGGGAGAGATTACAGCACAAGGAAAAGTTCTTATTTTACGCTAACGAAGCACACAGCTAAACGTTATTTTTGAATATGGCTAAGGAAAGAGAAAAACCCAAAACAAGAAAAAACACTACAAAGGTGTTTCTAACCTTGTTCGTGATTACCGGCCCCGTATGGGGGCTTGCTTTGGCATTGTATCTTACCTCAATTGGTGCTTTTGGAGAACTCCCCTCTATTGAGCAGATTGCCAATCCCGAAACAAAATTAGCCACGGAAATCATCACAGAAGACAATGAGGTATTGGGGACATTTTTTTATGAGAATCGAACGCCAGCGATTTATGAAGAAATATCACCCAATCTAATCAATGCATTGGTAGCCACAGAAGACGAGCGTTTCTTTAGCCATAGTGGAATTGATGCGCGAGCGCTTGCTCGTGCAATATCTGGATTGGGAAGTAAAGGCGGTGGTTCTACATTGACACAACAACTCGCTAAAATGCAATTCAATGAACCTGCTCAAAATATCATTGAACGAATTGGACAAAAACTAGGTGAATGGATTATCGCAGCTCAACTAGAACGTGCGTTCACCAAAGAAGAAATCATAGCCCTCTACTTGAACCAATTTGACTTTCTTTATCAAGCGGTTGGTATTAATTCCGCTGCCAGAGTTTACTTCAATAAAAAACCTATAGATCTTCAATTAGAAGAAGCAGCCGTGCTTGTAGCCATGGCCAAAAACCCATCCCTTTACAATCCACGAAGATATCCAGAGCAATCAAAACAGCGTCGCGACCAAGTTTTTGTACAAATGGTGAAAAATGGTTTCATTTCAGAAGAAATAAAGGATAGCCTGAAAGAATTACCCATACATCTAGAATTTAGACCGCAAAGTCATACCGCTGGTTTGGCACCTTATTTCCGTGAGTACCTAAGAGGGTATATGAAAGGGTGGATCAAAGCGCATGAAAAACGCACAGGCAACGATTTAAACTTATATACTGGTGGTCTTAAGATTTACACGACCATAAATGCGGAAATGCAGCGAAATGCGGAAGAGGCCGTTAGTGAACATATGAGTAATCTGCAGCGTATTTTCGATATTATCAAAGAGGACAGAAAGTACGGCCCTTTTTATTTTGATAACGACCCAGCAGGCAACGTTCGAAAAATAGTAGACCAAGCCATGCGCAGAACACAAAGATACAAGGGCTTGAAGAAGCGAGGAGTAAGTAAGGACAGTATCAATTCGGTATTCAGCGCTCCAATTCCAATGACCGTTTTCAGTTGGGAAGGTGATATTGATACAACAATGAGTCCACGTGATAGCATTATGTACTATAAAGGAATCTATCAGGTAGGGATGATGTCAATGGAACCTAAAACAGGATTCGTAAAGGCTTGGGTTGGCGGTAATGACTACCAATATTTTAAATACGACCACGTAAAGCAAGGTAAACGGCAAGTTGGTTCAACCTTCAAACCCTTTGTATATGCTTCTGCCATCATTGAGAAAAACTATAGTCCCTGTATGCAAGTACCCAACGCAAAGATTTGTATTGAAAAAGGTGAATATGGTTTAATGGAGGATTGGTGTCCAGCTAATTCTGACGATAAGTACGGAGGTACCAAGTCTCTAAAGCATGCGTTAGCTAATTCTATGAATACGGTCACCACCTTTTTGATGAAGCAAATAGGTCCTAGGCCGGTAATTAAGTTGGCAAAGAAAATGGGCATTACTGGCGATATCCCTGAAGTGCCCTCCATAGCACTAGGAACAGTAGATCTTAGTGTTTTTGAAATGGTTGGATCTTACACTGCTTTTGCAAACAAAGGACGCTACGTGCAGCCGATTATGATCACAAGGATTGAAGATAAAAACGGAGTTGTTCTTGAAGAATTCACTCCAGAAACTCATCAAGTTATGGGGGAAAAGGAAGCTTATGCCATTCTTAAACTATTGATGGGAGTTACTGAAGACGGAACTGGCCAGCGCTTACGTCACAACTATGGTGAAAAATATTATCGAAATAAAGCAGTTACAGGTTACCCCTATTCATTTACAAATGAAATAGCAGGTAAAACAGGCACCACACAAAACAATTCAGATGCTTGGTTTATGGGAGCTGTCCCTAATCTAATTACGGGGATTTGGGCCGGTTGTGAAGATCGTGCGGCTCATTTTGGAGGCGGCTGGGGAACCTATTACGGACAGGGTGCTACCTCTGCTCTTCCTATTTGGGGAGTTTACATGAAAAAAAACTATTCAAACCCTCAACTTGGAATTAGCATGGAGCCTTTTGATCGTCCAAAGGGAACATTAAATATTGATGTTGATTGCGTACCCAACTCTATTGACTTCCCTGGTGCAGTCGAGGCTTTCAACGAAGAATTCTAAATTTACGAATGCCCTTCTAATAACGGAATTCGAAACTCTTCGGGTACCTCCTCTAGTTCCATTGGCAAAACCACAAAACTTGTACCGCTAGAACTTCTGCGAGATGCTTTGTGTCTTCGTCGCATATCAATATTATTCACCACGGAGGTCTGTATCCCTTTTGCGGCACCAACTACCAATGACAATGCCGTTCCGGCAATCGCGACAAGTAAACCTAATGCAGCGACGAAAACCGGTGTCCAAGAATCCCCAGAAGAACTTCTTGCCATAGCTATAGCAACCAAAACTATTGTTGTACCCGTCCCTAAAGAAATCAAAGTTCCGCGGCCCGCTGCCTTCAAACCAGCGGTAACTGGTGACGTATGCATTGGAGCGACCTCTTCTATAAACAACTCTGTACTCCCCACATTCTGAGGTCCTAAATAAAGACAGATCATTGCACCCGCAGAGTCTGCCAATAGTGCATAATAAAAGGTGGCCGGAGTAGTGATGGTTAGATAGTTATTTTCTGGATTTAGAGTGTATTCGGCTACTTCAGCTTGATCAGATATTAGAGACACCACTTTCTGTCCCTCTTGAATTGCTCCTGTCAAATCATAAACAGTGGGTGCCATAATACTTGATGCACCATGGGCAAATAAACTTAACGGGAGCAATAATAGCAAAAGGTACTTTTTCATATTGGTGGTTTTTTTACGAGCAGAAGATAAAAATTTCTTCGCTTTAATAGCGTACTTATTCATGTACAATCAAGACTAGAAATATTTTTAATCTGCAAAAAAGGATATGTTTATGTGTTATTTAACTTATATGTTTTGGATTATTATTAAGTTTATACACTTAATCTGTTGCTATGAAAATACCCTGGAAGCTTAGTTTTACACTTAGCAGTATCAATTCTTCGACCTACTCTTCAATCAGTAACGTAATTTCTAACCCATTCACATATTATTTGAGCTTGGTATTAAATGGCGTGAATGACTTCTATCAATTCAAGTTTCACTTTAAAACTGGACATGAATTGCTCATTAAAAGATTCATGTCAACCTATATTTTTACCGAGCTCTTCATTCATAAATGTTATGATGAGGCACTAGAATCGTTACATTCTTCTAGCCCGAGGTTACTTGAAGTGGGAGGAAACACAGGTATGTTTTCTTTACGAACTAAACTTCTTTATCCAAACGCAAGGATTCTTAGTTATGAGCCAGAGCCTTCAAACTATCATGTTTTCAGAGATTTAATACAGTCAAACCATCTAGAGGATATAGAATTGCGGCAAGAAGCCTTAGGTACTAGAAATGGAAAAATTCACTTGAACATCAACAATAAAAATCATGGAGGCCACAGCATAGTAGATGATTTTGGCGGACAATCGGTTGAGGTAGCATTATCCTCATTCAACGAATTAATTATTCAAGAGAAACCTTTTGACTTAGTTAAGCTTGATTGCGAAGGCGCAGAAGAACAAATTTTGCTTGGGCTACACCCAACGATCACGAAGAAGATTCAGAAAATTATTTTCGAATCATCTGTGCCGGAAAAACGCTTACAATTGAAACATACCAAACTAAAATCGCTTGGTTATAACATCCAAAAATCAAGAGGTCTCTTTATCGCTAGCAGAGCTGCTTAAAACATTTCCATATCCATAGATCCACCTCCTCTGCTGCCTTTATCCATTTGGCGACGGCGACGCTGTACTTCACCAAAATTGTAGGTAAGGCCACATTCAACCACACGATTCATCCAACGGAATTGACCTTCTGAATAAAAGCCGGGACCACTAGTCTCATAGTTCCAACCCATAGTATTAAACATATCACGGCAATTGATACTCAAGTTTAATCGATCATTCATAAAGCCCTGCTTGAACCCTCCGCCCATGAAGTAAAATGGCCGTCCAATTCCTTGAGCCATCACACGCTTACTTCTGTAATTTCCCATTACTTGAAGGCTAGCATTCTTCCATAGAGGTGTGCTTACTACAGTGTTTAGACTGAATCCCTGGCCTTGATTTACCCAGCCTTGTCCGCGAATATCTCCGGATACTTGGCTGTAAAAGTAATTTCCACCAAGAGAAAAGAATCCGCCTTTTTTACCCAATCGGCCGCGAAAATTCATATCTAATCCTAGATCTTCACCATTGTTTAAATTCTGATACGTGGTTAGATTAACGCCATTACTATCTACCTCTGAATACCATGTTATCAAATTGCTTCGATCGCGGAAATATATATTGGAAGTTAACGTAGTTCCCTTCTTAAGAATGTGCGTGTAACCCAACTCATAAGATCCGGTAAATGCAGGCAACAAATAAGGATTACCAGAACGAAGATTGAACGGATCACTGTAATCAATAAAAGGATTCAATTGGCGTCCACCTGGGCGTTGTACTCGTCTAGAATAGCTTAAATTTAATTCGCGTCCAGCGGCAATTTCATAGGTCAAGAAAGCACTTGGATATACTTGAAAATAATTATTATAGAACGTACTATCCTGAGTGATTTGGGTGGCAGTAATATTTGCTTGTTCAGCTCTTACTCCCAACTGAAAACCCCAAGGACCTTCCTTGAATCCATAATTGGAATACACAGCAAAAATGTCTTCACCATACAGGAATTCGTTCTCGCTACTTGGAAGGTACGTTTCCATTCCGTTCCATATATCAATATTGGTGCGGTTAAAGGCATCTAGATCTTCACGAGTAATTATTTTAGCTCCAGCTTCAAACTTGCGATCCTTATTCCACTTTTTAGTGTAATCTAAAATCCCATTAAATTCCCATTGCTCGCCAAAACTATTGGTTCGATATTTATCTGAAGGAGACTTAATGGTATTGGTTAAGGTATCTTGGGTAAATTCAAGCACATCATCGCTGGAACCATCTGTATACGACAAACGAACATTAAGTTCTTCACCCTTTTTGGGTTTAAAGTCATAAATCATGTCGTAACTATTATTCCACCTGCTGCCCTGTCTATCACTAAATTGGGTTAGGGTATAATCTAGAAAGGGTGTGGTCCAATCCGTATTGTTATCACTTACACGAGGTCGTAACCCTTGATTAATTGTGCCCTGTAACGTGAATACATGTTTAGTTCCTAGAGACCAATCAATTCCTGCTTTAATGTTATTTCCGTTTCTGCCTCCATAGCCATCTACGACTTGATAAAAACTCAACGTATCTTGACCTAAGAAATTATCACGTCTAGACCAAGAAGAGCGCGGATAACGACCAGAGCTATGCCCAGCGTTGAAGAAAAAGTTTATGTCCTCAACTTTATAATTGAGGTTTATTCCAGCGCGGAATCTATCTGCACCACTATAAGAAGAGTTGACAGATCCATTTAAACCTTGAAGCGCTGATTTTTTGAGTACAATGTTTATCATACCAGCCGTGCCATCAGGATCATACTTTGCGGATGGATTAGTCATTACTTCTACTTTCTCAACACTATTAGCAGGGAGACTTTGTAGTAATGCACTTAAGTCTTCACCAGTAAAACGAGACGGCCTACCGTCAATCATGATGCGCACCGCAGAGGAGCCGCGAAGCGTGATGTTTCCTTCTATATCTAGTTCAACAGCAGGGATATTTTCAAGAATATCCGTCGCTGAACCAGTTTTAGACAAGATGAGTTTAGAGGGATCGTATACCTTACGATCGATTTCGTTCGTCATGAATTCTCGCTCCGCTTCCACGGTGACTTCATTTAATTCAACTCCCGAGCTCTGCAAACTAATTTTACCTAAGTCAATCTCAATTCCTTCTCTACCAAACAGGACTTCCTGCGTATTTGTCTTATAGCCAACGTAGGCAAACTCTACTATATTTGGCCCAAGGCTTATAGATTCAACTTTGAATCGGCCTTTCTCATCTGTCATTCCGCCTGTGACCAACTCGTCACTCATTTTATGAGTGATTTTCACCGCTGCGAATGGCAGTGGCTCTTTGGTGTCTGTATCTATTATTATACCTGATAAGACTCCTATTTTAGGAAGTTGGGATGGGTCAAAATCTCCTCTTTTTCCTGGTTGCTGTGCAAAAGAGGTGCTACTTAGGAAGAGCCCTAAGACTATTGGTATAAATCTTTTCATCAATGCTATGAGAGGTTTAGTGAACTAAGGTTTAACCCGATTCTTTACTTTTTGTGCGAAACGGGCCGCGAATATAATTAAAGCACCTTCACTTTGAGGCACAAAAAAAATGTGAAAAAGACTTTATTAATGTGCATACCTCTTCTTTACTTTAATCCTAGATAAAACAACCTGTAAGAGAAAGAAGTGCAATGCTGCAAAAACCTGGAAAAAAAGAACATGCAAGTAAGGAAAGGCATCGCTATGGACAATCAGAGGGTTATCTACTATGGGCGGCTCCATCAAATACATATAGTTTCCGCCTGTGATTAAATTTATTATCAGAGCTAAAAGAGCAAGAAGCTGAATTCGTCCAAAAGTTCGAATCCAAGCCCCTCTTTGAAGTTGTTCTTTGTGCACGAATATGATATAAAAGCCAATAGCGATAATTGATGCGTGATTAAAGTAATAGTCAAAGACGTAGAGAGGATGCAGACCATGTGTAAATTCAGGAGTAATAAAACTTTGAAGACCACCTGCTATACCCATGAATGTTACCATCTCACCCATCCATCTCTTGCGGGTAAACAAATACCCAATGGCCAAGATTCGAGAAAGGCCACACATGTGGCAAAGCAGGCTAGTTGCCCATGAAGACTCACCGCGAAAAATACTTAGCAGCGTCATGGCGAAATAGGAAACTACAAGCAAGATTGCCCAGCTCTTTTCAAGATTTTTTCTACTGAGAATACTCGTGTTGTTTCCTATAAAAATTGGCACGAAAATCATGAACAGAACAACACCCCAACCAATAAAGTATAGCGGATGATTAGAGGTTATAGCAACATGTAGTTCCATGTACTTTTAAATTAATGGTTCTGTGGACCGAACAAAAAGTAAGTTTAACATCAATCCTATTGCTAAAAATAAAAAAAGGCGCCCTAATTAGGACGCCTCTTTACACTTAATTAATCTGCTAAACTTTAATTATTACCTAGTATTAAAGGCAGTCCGTCTCCGCCTCCCCCTACAACAATAACTTTTGAATTTGGACTTTCAGCTAGTCTCAGTGTGGCCTCAATTCCTTTGTCTTTCAATACTTTATCTGTAAGTGATTGACTAAGGATTCTGTTAGCTACAGCCTTACCATCAGCTTCAATTCGCTGACGCTCTGCTTCTTTTTCCGCACGAGTAAGACGGAATTCATATTCAAGAGAACTTTGCTCTTGTTCCAATTTGCGTTCAATTGCTTGCTTCAATTTTTCTGGAAGGCCAACATCACGAATTAAAACTGCATCTAGTTCAATGTTTTTCTCTTGAATTCTATTTGCAGCAAGTTCAAATATTTCAGTCTGGATGCTATCGCGCTTGGAACTGTAGAGCTCTTCCGGTAGGTATTTACCAATTACTTCACGTGTTGCCGAACGTATTTCAGGAATCACGATGCGTTCATGATAATTTTCGCCAACATTATTATGCAGATATCCAATCTTTTCTTGAATTGGACGATAACGGTAAGATAATTCTGTACGAATAGTTAGACCGTTAGCGCTTAATACTTCCATCACAGAACGATCTTCTTGTATACGCGTTGAATAGATAAACATCTTATTCCAAGGTGCAATGATTTTCAAACCTTGGCCAAAAACTTTGTCTTCATTCAATCCGGAAAATAAGTCATATTGAATACCAGCCTCACCAGCATCTATTTTGACAAAAAGTCGTGAAGAAAAGATTAGAATAAATAGGAAGGCTCCAAAGGCAGGAATCAACCACTTGGGAAATTGTGCATTCATGTATTATAAATTTAGTTCATTTGGAAATGTACAAATATGAGTCCAATAACTGCCCAAAACGGAAAATTTAGACATAGTGTCATATTTTAACCTAAACCACCTGCGAACCCTAATCAAAAATACGTTCTAGGACTACGCCTTTTTAGCAGCTTTCTTCTTTTGTGTTTCTCCCGGAATTTCTGAATTTATTAAGGCGTTGAGTTTAATTAATCTAACTAAAAAGCTCCCCTAATACCTCTGTGCTCTTAAACTTCCCAAAACCTTCATAGTGGATGTTCATGAATTGAAGAAGCCCCTCAAAGAGGTCGGTGCGGTCCTTTCTAGATATTATTAGAGGACCCTCAAAACTCCAGCGCATAGCTTTAATGAAATTTGCGGTGGTGTTTTGATCAAGATAAGGATGCAATACAGACGGATGGCTCAAAAATTGGCCGTCTTGTAGATCAAAATAATCGCCCATTTTAGCTTGGTTAACGTCAGGTGAAAAACCTAGATATAGTGAAAACTTAGACCAAATACTTATATGAAAAGCAGCAGGTACTTTCTCAAGGGTATCAAGTGCTAAACACGCTGAGCGTACGAAATCGAATTTCTCTTTGTTTTCAGTTTCTTCTCTGAGGACTTTTCCAAAGAGCTCTGCTAAAAATAGAGCTACCGCATTGCGAACCGCGTCGTACGGAATGGAGGTATAAGTTAAGTCCATTTTGGCCTCCTTGATACGATCAAGCTTGCCTTCGCCCTTGTGCGTATGGATAATTTCTAGCAACGTAAGCGGTAAAAGCATGGACGAGCGAACCGCTGATTTCTTAGAAGAAATAGAATTAATAAGTACCGAAATTAAACCGAATTGGTCTGTGTAAACACGAACAATTCTTGAACTATCTCCGTATTTGATAGCGCTCAAAACAATTGCTTTACTTTTATAATATTGACCCATATTTGAACGGATTTAACGCAAAAAGCAGCGTCTACTTTTTATTGATTTCGGAATCAAGGTGTTTGATTTTCAAATTGCGGTACCACACTTTGTCCCCGTGATCTTGAAGTGCAATACCACCTTTTTTAACGGTTCCGTATCCAGGCCATTCGCGAAATTTGGAGCCTGCCACATCAATGCGCCATTGCTCATCAAACAACTGACGGTCCACGNTCATTGCGCCGTTAAGGATTTGAGTAAGGTGCCCATCCTTTACAATAATTTCAAATCGATTCCATTCGCCGGCGGTGTTGGATGCATCCTGTGGTGCAGCATTAATATCGTACAAATCTCCTGCCCTGTGTTTGTCAATAGATGCGTCTTCATGGCCTTTGGTTGAATCTGTTCCATTGTCTAAAACTTGCATCTCCAATCCGGTCATCCAACAATATGGATAGGTTGCCGTATCCTCATGAACCAGATAAATTACCCCCGAATTTCCTTGAGGAGTAATTTTCCATTCACCTTTCATGNGAAAGTTCTCAAAAACACGAATGGACCCATNTAAGTTTTGATATACAATATCTCCTCCTCCTTCTGTTTGCCAGTCGTGCTTTTCACCGGCATTTAAATGAAGAGCATTGTCTTGAATAACCCATGCGCTTCCAAGTACTGTNTCTCCGTAATTTCGNAAATTCCCTGTGCACTGGCCGTCAAACATGAGTTCCCATCCGTTTACTATTTCTTCCTCAGTAATAGTATTGTGCTTTTCAGATTGAGCAGTAATTTCCTCTGGCTCATAGGGGCCTGCAACTGGCGTATTNNANGCAATTAANANAATGGCTGNAAAANACAATAGACCTCTCATTTTTTCAGGTANTTAAGTATTTCTTGATTTTCTAAAATTTCCTTTGGTGGCAGTAACATGGCAGATTTTAAAATCCCCTTTGCCAATTGATGAGAGGTAATACTGAACTTTGGCCCCAAGGCCTTAAATAACGGGTATACTAGTCTAGAAATCCTATAGGAGAAATTTGGCTCTACACGCTTTTCAACCGGATAAATATAACCGGGTCTGAAGGTGAAGAAAGAGCCGTTATAAAGTTCGCTTAGGGTGTTTTCGGCTTGGCCTTTATCCTTTGCAAACATCATTCGAGACCGCTCTGAACGATCCGCACCTTGTCCTGAGAGCAAACTGAAACACCCCTTTGGATTGACCAGCAGGTGTTGCTTTGCCAATTCAACAGGATAGTCTACCGTTATTTGACGAAAAATATCGCGCTTTACAACACCCGTATACACTCCAACGCAAAACAATACATGGTCTATGGAAGGTAATTCTTTAAGGAATGAAACAGGAAACTGTGTAAATACGGGACTCAGAAATTCCTGCATTTTTTCATGCTCAAAATCAACGGAACTTCTGCCATATACAACGACCTTAGAGATATACTTGGAGGCTAAAGCATTTTTTAACACCAAGCTGCCCACCATTCCAGTGGCTCCGGTAATGAGAACCGTCTTATTCATCTAATCCAAGCGCTTTTCTATTGGAAGAAGAATCTACATCCGTTGCAGCGAAATCATCAAAGGAACGTGAGGTTGTAGGTATAATCCAGTTGGCTATTCGCTCTGCTCCTTCTTTTGCGCCAACTAACGAATCTTTAAGGCAACACTCCCATTCCAATACTGCCCAACCCTCGTAATTGTATTGTGCCAGCTTAGAGAAAATCGAAGTAAAGTCAATCTGACCATCACCCACAGAACGGAACCTACCGGCACGCTCCAACCATGGCAAGTATCCTCCATAAGCTCCTGTACGCGCATTTGGATTAAATTCCGCATCCTTCACATGAAAGGCCTTTATACGTTCGTGGTAGAGATCAATATATCCCAAGTAGTCCATGCCTTGTAGTATTAGATGCGAAGGATCATAAAGCATGTTTGCTCGACCATGATTACCAACCTCATCTAAAAATCGTTCAAAAGTTGCACCGTCATGCAGATCTTCTCCCGGATGAATCTCATAAGCAAGATCCACCCCACAATCATCAAAATGATTAAGTATGGGCATCCAACGTTTNCCCAATTCCTTAAAGGCTTCTTCAACCAATCCAGCTGNGCGNTGTGGCCACGGATAAAAATAGGGCCAAGCAAGGGCACCTGAAAAAGTTGGATGAACTTTTAGACCCAGTCTTCGCGAAGCTGTTCCTGCCAATTTTAATTGATTTACAGCCCATGCGGTGCGTGCCTGACTATTGCCTTGAACTTCTGAAGGAGCAAAAGCATCAAATTGAGCATCATAAGCCGGGTGTACTGCCACTAATTGGCCCTGCAGATGAGTGCTTAATTCTGTAATCGCTATTCCGTATTCTGATGCCACGCCCTTCAATTCATCTGCCGCATCCTGATTGTTGGCGACCTTTTCAAGGTCTATCAATCGCGTATCCCAAGATGGGATTTGTATTCCTTTATATCCTAAACTAGCGGCCCAATCGCATATGCTTGACCACGAATTAAATGGGGCTATATCATCCGCAAATTGAGCCACAAAAATGGCCGGTCCTTTCAGCGTTTTCATACTGCTGTATATTTTTCGTTACCCGCATTATTTTTAACAATAGCCTCAATGAATTTCATGCCTCTAACACCGTCTTCTATTCCCGGATAATCTAAAAGTGGATTCACCGAATTACCGTTTTCTAAAGAGCGAATGTGTGCGGCAAAATTCTTGTACAAATTGGCAAATGCTTCTAAGTATCCTTCTGGATGACCCGGCGGCACGCGATGATGAGCCAAACTAAATTCAGAGGTCCCAACTCCCCCGGTACGCAAAAGCTGGACAGGTGCCTCTAAAGGCATCATAGTTAAGGTATTGTTGTCTTTCTGCTCCCAACAAAGCCCGCCATTCTCACCGTATACACGGATTTTAAGATTATTTTCCTCACCTGCAGCAACTTGAGTTGATATCAACACCCCTGTTGCACCCTCAGCTGTTTTGAACAATACAGCACCGTCGTCATCCAATGCACGACCGGCAACTACACTATTTAATTGGGCGCAAACTTCAGTGATAGTGTGGTCGCTTATGTATTCTACTAAATTGAAAGCGTGTGTGCCAATATCACCCATAGCACCCACTTTTCCAGATTTGGAAGGATCGGTTCTCCAAGATGCCTGGGTATGACCCTCATTCTCCAAAAGTGTAGAAAGCCATCCTTGCGGATATTCCACATAGATTTTTCTGACTTTTCCCAAAGTACCGCCAGACACTTGAAATTTGGCTTCTTTAACCATTGGATAACCGGTATAAGTATGGGTCAAACAAAACAAACCTTTTGAATTTTCAATTGCTTTTTTTATACCATAAGCCTCTTGTAAAGAGGTGCATAACGGCTTGTCTAAAACAACATGGAACCCTTCTTTTAATGCAGCAATAGTGGGTTCAGCATGCAGGTGATTTGGAGTAGTAATTACAATCACCTGTGCCTTTTCATCCTTAGGAAGGACAGATTCTTTTTCAACCAATTCCTTCCAGCTTGGATACGCTCGATCCTCAGAAATCCCCAATTCTCTTGCGGTTTCCAAACACTTTTCATGGGAAGAAGAAAAAGCGCCGGCTACCATTTCATAATGACCATCCATTCGTAAAGCAATACGATGCACTGCACCAATAAATGAACCCGGTCCTCCACCAATCATTGCGACTCTCAACTTGCCTTTCATGTATGAGTTTTTTAGTTAATGCAAAGTAGCGGAAAATGCGCAATTCAAACTCATTTAAGAATGAATTAGCCTAAGAGTAACCAGTGAGACAAATGGGATACACCAGAAAACGAGTCCAGCTTACATGGTGTATTCTTTAAATGTATATTGTACACTTGAAACGCAAACACTCGAACTAAATCATGTCAAACGCATCAAACAGAAGCGCCCTTTTCGTGGCAAGTTGTGCCAGCCTTTTGGTCACTAGTTTAAGTTTTGGAATCCGAGCCGGGATTTTAAACGACTTAGGTGTAGAATTCGAATTAAACACAAGTGAATTAAGCAGAATCGCTGCCACAGCGTTTTGGGGATTTCCTGTTTCTATGATCATAGGTGGTGCAATTGTGGATAAAGTGGGAATGAAAAACCTGATGCGTCTAGCCTATCTGGGGCATTTCGTAGGTATTCTTCTAACCATTTTTGCCGGTGGTTTTTGGTCACTGTGG
This sequence comes from Flavobacteriales bacterium, assembly GCA_002707525.1. Taxonomy (GTDB): domain Bacteria; phylum Bacteroidota; class Bacteroidia; order Flavobacteriales; family Schleiferiaceae; genus UBA10364. The sequence continues at coordinate 31,342 of PAND01000009.1, read as the reverse complement.
ACTTCTACATTGCTCATTGGCCTAGCCAACGGTATGGTAGAGGCGGTATGTAACCCCTTGGTGGCATCCGTTTACCCGGAGGAAAAGACAACTAAACTCAACCAGTTCCACCTTTGGTTTCCAGGAGGCATTGTCATAGGTTCATTGGTAGCTTTCGCTTTTGGTAAAGCCGGGCTCAATTGGCAATTCATGATGGCAGTCATGCTCATTCCTACCATTTGGTACGCTATTCAAATGGAGCGATTAGATTTTCCCGTAACAGAACGCGTAGCGAATAGAGTTTCGGACAGAGAAATGTATTCAGCATTGCTTAACCCTGTGTTCTTAATTATTACAATTGCCATGCTTGGTACAGCCATTTCCGAGCTTTTTATNAATCAATGGATTGATGTTCTGTTAAAAAGCGTGAGCAATAATGCCATATTAATACTACTTATTACCTCTGGAGTCATGACCGTGGGACGCGGAATGGCGGCCCCTGTTGTGAGCCGTTTCTCTACCACAGGGATGCTTCTTTTTAGCGCAGTGTTCACTACGATTGGGCTATACATGATGGCGAATTTAGGCGGAACTATGCTTTTCTTAAGCGCTGTAATCTTTGGAATTGGAGTCACCTACTTTTGGCCCACCATGCTAGGCTTTGTGGCAACCTATATTCCAAAAACGGGAGCCGTAGGTCTTGCGGTAGTTGGCGCTGCAGGAATGTTTGCTGTTTCCATATACACCCAAATAATGGGCGGATACTACGATGGGCTCACTTCAAATTTAAGTGACGTAGATGCAGGACGTGCGGTGATAAGAACCACTCTTTATATACCCATAGCATTGATTGTGATATTCGCGGGAATACACTTGTATATGAAACAAATAAAAAAGCTTAATACCTAGAGCTTGAATCGCAGAACACACATAAAATCTCTAATGAGCCTAGCAGCAACCACTGTATTACCATCGCATTTATTTGCGGAGGAAGGCTCTGCTCGTCCCTTCGGATATAAGCGAAGTATAAGCCACTGGACAGTTTCCCAACTAGAGTGGGAAGATTTGTGCCCATGGCTGGTTAAAGAGGGTGTTGACGCTATTGATTTAGTAGGACCTGAAAACTGGCACCATCTGAAACAATTTGGCTTAGACAGCTCCATGTGTAATGGTGCAGAACTCAACTTAGTGGACGGCTTTATCCATGAAGAATTTGAGGGTGTGCTCCANCAGAGGTACAGTGAGATGATTCCCAGAGTAGCCAAAGCTGGCTACCAAAATCTAATTTGTTTTAGTGGGAACCGTCGCGGATTAAATGAGGAGACGGGCTTAAAGCAAGCCGTCAAAGCACTTCAACCACTAGTAAAAATTGCTGAAGAGCACGGGGTCGTTTTACAAATGGAATTGTTTAACAGTACCGTTGACCATCCAGATTACATGGCCGATTCCTCACAATGGGGAATAGCACTTGCAAAGCAACTGAACAGCCCAAGCTTCAAACTTTTGTATGACATTTACCATATGCAGATCATGGAAGGTAACCTCATCCAAAACATCCAAGAAAACCATACCTTTTATGGACANTACCACGTGGCGGGAGTACCGGGAAGAAATGAGCCTTGGAGCAATCAAGAGATAAATTATCCGGCAGTAATGCAGGCAATTGATAAAACAGGTTTTAAGGGCTATGTGGCACTTGAATACGTTTTTACTGAGCCCGTTAAANAAAGTATGAAAACGAGCTATAACGAGTATATAAAATAACCTAAACACCATGGCAGAGGATAACATGCACTATGACGCGATAGTAATTGGATCAGGGATTTCCGGAGGCTGGGCAGCCAAGGAGCTCACTGAAAAAGGATTACGAGTCCTTATGCTCGAACGCGGAAGAAATATAGAGCACATCAAGGATTATACTACTACAAACAAGGACCCTTGGGAATTCCCGCATCGCGGTCGCCCCACCACGGCACAAAAAGACCAAAATCCTGTTCTACGTCGTGATTATGCATTGAATGAACTAAACCCTGACTTTTGGGTGGACGACCAAGATTGTCCCTACACTGAAAAAAAGCGTTTTGATTGGTACAGAGGGTACCATGTTGGTGGCCGATCCCTTATGTGGGGAAGACAGAGCTACCGCTGGAATCGTGAGGACTTTTTAGCCAATGCAAAAGANGGTATTGGTACTCCGTGGCCCATAGGTTATGAAGATTTAGCGCCGTGGTATGAGCATGTTGAACGCTTTGCTGGCCTGAGTGGCTCTCACGAGGATATGGATGTCCTTCCAGACAGTGTTTACCTGCATGCTATGGAATTAAACTGTGTGGAGAAAACTGCAGCAGATAGAATTCGGAAAGCCTTTGATGAGAAACGCCGTTTAATTATTGGGCGTACTTCCAACATTGCAGTGCCGCATAAAGGCAGAACCGGCTGCCAATACAGAAACAAGTGTTGGCTGGGCTGTCCTTACGGCGGATACTTTAGCACCCAAGCTTCTACTTTACCCGCCGCAATGGCCACAGGAAAGCTCACTTTGCGGCCTCATAGTATTGTCAAGGAGTTGATTTATGACAAAGACAAGCAGCGCGTAAAAGGTGTGGAGGTATTAGATGCCGAAACTAATATGACCTACGAATTCACCGCACCAGTGGTATTCTTAAATGCTTCGGCTTTGAATTCAACATGGCTATTAATGAATAGCGCCAATGATGTTTGGGAAAATGGTTTGGGGTCAAGTTCGGGACAACTTGGCCATAACCTTATGGATCATCACTTCCGTGTAGGGGCCTCAGGTACTTGGGAAGGTGATTTGGACAAGTACTATTTTGGTAGTCGTCCCACAGGATTCTACATTCCAAGATTCCGCAACTGGCATGATGATAAGCGAGATTATCTCCGCGGCTTTGGTTATCAAGGTTCAGCCTCTAGAGGAGACTGGCGACGGGGTGTTCGTGAATTAGGAATTGGCGCGGACTTTAAAGATTCAATTAGTAAACCCGGCCCGTGGCGCATGGGAATGACAGGCTTTGGAGAGGTACTTCCTTACCATGAGAATAAAATTGAATTGGATCGTGCAAATACCGATAAGTGGGGATTACCTGTTCTGTCTTTTGATGCTGAACTCAAGGAAAATGAACGAAAAATGCGTGTTGACATGGCCCAAGATGCTGTAGATATGCTTGAAGCTGCAGGGTTTAAAAATGTTGCTCCTTGGGAAAGCGACTATGCGCTTGGTATGGGTATTCACGAAATGGGAACGGCAAGAATGGGTACAGATTCCTCTAATTCAGTTTTAAATAAATGGAATCAAGTTTGGGACGCACCCAACGTATTTGTTACGGACGGCGGCGCCATGGCCTCCGCCTCTTGTGTTAATCCTTCATTAACCTATATGGCAATGACTGCAAGAGCAGCACATTATGCTGTGAACGAATTGAAAAAAGGAACTCTTTAATCTGCTGAGCTATGGAACAACAAAAAATCACACGTAGACAAATGGTACAGCGCACAGCTATGGCCATAGGAGGTACGCTTATAGCACCTCATGTGTTACTGGAAAGCTGCTCATTTGACACAAGCACCACGAATGCGACACCGGCGCGACTTGCTTTGCTCGATGCAATTGCAGAGACTATCATACCTAGAACAGCCACTTCGGGTGCTATTGACGCCCAAATTGGTGCATTTATAGACGTCATGATAAGAGACTGCTACTACCCGGATATGCAAATAAAATTAAATGCAGGTATTAANGAGATTGCGGCAAAAGGTAAAGAAAGGCTTGGACGTTCATTTGAGAGTTCTTCGCAACTTGAAAGGGAGGAATTCCTGCAAGTTTATGATCAAGCTTCGTATGAAGATGGCAATCATTTCTTTCGTACCATCAAGGAATTAACGCTTTTAGGATACTTCACCTCACAAGAAGCAGCAGCCGATGAAGTTATTACCTATGAACCCATACCCACTAGATATGATTCATGTATACCTTCGGATGAAAACTCGAAAGTATTCTATACCAATATTTAAATCGGTTGAGTGAGCCGAAGGCGAGTGTTTACCTGTTTTCCTGCCAAAATATCACTTACCAAATTGAGAAAGTCCGTATGATGCATGCGGGCTTTTTCTAATTATAAGTGTAAACCGCATTCTGTCTTTGGACTATTGTTCCATCTTCCTTCCCTACCCAATCCAGGCTTGGTACAGTGTGAACAACCAATACTAAGATATCCTTTGTTCTGTAGCGGATGAAATGGCAATAAGTGATCTTTGATGTAGGCTTCGCGTTGCTCTCTGCTCACGTCTAGCAAGGGATAAAACTTCAGAATCCCTCCTCTGTCTTCAAAAACATCAAGGGAGGAACGGCGATCACTCTGCCAAGACATGAGGCCACTAATCCAAACTTGATGCGCTTGCTTTAACTTCTCAAAAGGTTCAACTTTGTTGATGGTACAACAATAATCGGGATCTTTTTTCCAGGTTTCATCTGACGTGGTAAATTCATGCTTCCATGCCTCCGCCCGGACTTCTTTTGTTTTTAGTCCATAGATACTTGTCAAGTATTCCTTGTAAACCAATGTTTCTGTAAAGTGATAACCGGTATCAATAAATAAGACTTCTTGAGCCGGTTGATACACAGAAAATAAATGCAACAAATAAGCAGAAGTTGCAGCAAAAGAACTCGTAAGCATGACTTCGTCAGCGGAAAAATGACGGTATAATTCTGTGATACGCTGTTCAGGCTGTAAGGGCCTAAATATCTCATTGAGTTCGTTGATGCGATCTATCGCTTCTACTTTGGCTTCCATTATGTCAGATGTGTTGTCGGAGCAAAAGTCACATTTGAGGACGAGATTAACAATTGTCTGAAGAAGAAAATTAAATAGCTCTCGATTAATCGATACAATTAGCTCTACTCTTTTTAAGAGTACTTATTTGATTAGTAGCTCATTAAAAGCTCATCAAGAGTATCTATATTTAGTACCTTACAAAAGACCTAAACAAACACGTTCACACGAGAATTTATGAGACTACGATTACTCAGCTCGTTGGCCTTCATGCTTATAGGGATTGGAATGTCTGCACAGACCATTTCCGTAGCTGGTCAATCACTTGATTTCAGCTCCCCGCTGACCGCTAACCCAACCCTTACTGAAGGAGGAACTTGTGTTTATGACAATGTTGTAGATGTCAATGGCACGGCTTACGATGCAATTGTAACTATTGATTCCATTAGTAATGCCTTAATTACCAATTTTGACAATTCCTCGGCAACGAACGGGAATNATGCCTCTTATTTCTCCCCACAAGTTATTTGGACTGGAGCTGGGAGCATAGCATACTCCATTGCTTTCATTGAAGACGGAACTGCAGGCGCTCCTGTCGGTATCAATTTAGGTGACTTTTATCTAAGTGCATGGGACATAGACGGCGTGGGACCTTCTGCTGTATTCTTTGAGGCAGATGGAGTAAGTAGTTACACAATTGGTTCAAATACATTTTTAAACTATTCAACAGCAGGAGCGGGAAACGCTCGATTCACCAATAACGATGGCTCATCTAATACCGCCGGAAATGACGGCAGGTCAAGGGCCTCGGTAGGCTTTTCAAGTAAGAGTACAATTGCATTCAGAATAGGAGCAGCAAGCTCTGGAAACAAAACACATCTCATTTCCGGAAATAACTCATCGAACTGGTTTCCAACAACAGCTATAGAAACTACCATTCCAACATTGACCATTCTGGGGACACTTGCTAACTTCCTCACATGTGACAGCGTTTCATCTGCCACTCAAGGTCTGTTTTTAGAAGGTAGGAACCTCAACTCTGGAGTCTCTATCACAGCGCCACCGGGCTATGAAATAAGCACGGATAGCAGTATTGGATGGAGCATCAATCTGTCTCTGCCTATTACTAATGGCAGCTTAGATACCTCACTGTTTGTTCGTTTGGATGGAAGCAATTCACCAGCCAATCCTTCGGATATTAATCTTACAACAGCAAATCATCCAGGATTAAGCCTTCGTGTTAACGGAATCAAAAAAGCACCGTTAGTTGCAAGCAATTTCACCGGCACTAACCCTAGTGGCTGTGGACAAACTGACGGAAGTATTTCTTTTGATGTTTCCAACTTATTGGATGGAAGCTACCCAATCTCTTACGAAGGCGGGGCGGCAACAGGTACTGCGGTAGCTGGTACTGTAACCCTGTCAAATCTTTCAGAAGGCCCCTATTTCAATATAGTCCTGACGGATTCTGTAGGCTGTACCACAGCATCAGGAAATAATATAACCTTAAGTGATACCGTTGATTTTAACATCAACTATGCGCCAACAGACAAGCAATTATGTGTTGGTACCTCCACTACATTTGGAGTAATTGCATTAGGAGTACCTGTTTCCTATCAATGGCGAATACTCAATGGTAACGTTTGGAATTCGCTTCCAGCAGATACAAACTCCACATTTACAACACCCGTTCTAAATTCAGAAGCCGTTTATGATGTGCAGGTTACTTCTGCATCAGGTTGCAGATGGACGGCTCCTCAGGTTAGCGCAAGCGTACATGTTTTACCCGCGGCCGTCTTAAGTGCCACCCCAACGAATTGTATAGCTGCAACAGACGGGGCCATAGACCTGACTATTACAGCTGGGCAGACCCCACTCACCTATCAATGGAGCAATGGAGCAAGTACAGAGGACTTAACTGCCATACCAAGCGGGAATTATAGCGTGACNATCTTAGATCCAATAGGTTGTCAAGGATCTGCCTCCATAACAGTTAATGATAGTGACGCAATTGCACCTACTGTTATTGCAAAGGATGTCACTCTTTACCTAGACTCTTTGGGATTAGTCCATATTGATGAAACTGATGTAGATGATGGAAGTAGCGATAATTGCTCGATTTTGTTAACCTTAAGCGACTCTAGTTGGANTTGCGCTGATTTGGGTACGGACACAATTCTGCTAATCGGAAGTGATGCTTTCCAGAGCGATACTGCCCATAGTATTGTAACTATTTTAGATACTACTGCTCCTGTTCTTAGTTGCCAAAGCGATACCTCAATGTACTGTTCACCGGACACTTCGGGGGTCACTTTTAGCTGGGCCTTGGCAGGACTCTATGACAATTGTGGCATAGATAGTACATGGTCGTCCGTATCGAGCGGTTCATGGTTTCCAGTTGGGACCTACACCGTCTACACCTTTGCAATGGATAATGCCGGAAATTCGGATTCTTGCTTCTTCATCCTAGATGTCTTAGACACAATAGCACCTTCGTTCACGAATTGCCTTGCAGATACGTTGCTATATACGGATTCGGTAAGCTGTAGTATTGAATTCAAATGGTCTCAACAGTTAGCTACAGATAATAGTGACAGCGTAAGCTACTCTAGAACAGACAGCTCCGGGACCTTCTTCTCTATTGGAGCAAATACAGTGATGCTATTCGCCACAGATCCAAGCGGGAATTCAGATACCTGTTCATTCATAGTTAACATTCTTGATACCATTGCTCCTATACCCACCGGACCAATAGACACATTAGTTTTCCAGTCTCAATCGGATTTTTGTGGTATTCTTACCGACAGCACGAACCTTACCCCTCCAANCATTTTTGAAGCTTGTGGTCTAGACTCCTTATTCTACCTTGGAGATTCTACTTATGCCATTGGTTCACATAATCTTAATTGGATTGCTCAAGATGAAAGTGGTAATTCAGATACTGTTCGTCAAATCTTAATCGTTCGCGATACCGTATCACCAGAAATTTTCTGCCCAACCGATCCAGTTATAATAGCCGCCGATTCGGACAGCACATTGACCCAAATCATTTGGTCAGGCGATAGTGTTTTTGACATTTGCGGAATAGACACCTCCTACTTCTCATTAAATAAAGGGGATTATTTGCCGATTGGGATTTATGAAATCGGCTTTACCGCAAAAGATAATAATAGCAACGTGGACAGTTGTAGCTTTTTCGTAAATATCCAGGATACCACACCACCTGTATTTGTATCATCTTTGGCCGATACTACGTTGTACTTACCCGCAGACAGTTGCTCTATCATTTATAGTTGGACAACTCCAGAAATTCAGGAAAACTCAAACCTTTTTATCACTGGTTCAAACGTGGCGGTACCAAGTGACACTTTTAGCATTGGCAACTACACCATTTATTATACCGTAAGAGACTCGGCAGGATACTCAGATTCATTAGGGTTCACCATCTCGGTAGTGGATACCGTTGCGCCAGCCTTTGTGGCATGCCAAATGGATACCGTACTTTATACGAACAGCACAAGTTGTGGCGTTCATTTCTCATGGGCTGCACAAATAGCAGCAGATAATTGTGACAGTGTAGCCTATGCTCAAACAGATACGCTCGGTACCTTTTTTCCTATTGGCGTAGACACCATAGTGGTGTTCGCTACAGACCCAAGTGGTAATACAGGTACCTGTTCCTTTACCGTTACCGTTTTAGACACTTTAGCGCCCTTTGGTAGTTCTAACCCAGATACTTTGTTCTTTTCGTCCAGATCCGATGTCTGTGGGATTATTTCAGATTCGGTTGATTACAAAGAACCAAGCTGGTATGAAGCCTGCGGACTGGATACTCTTTATCACCTTGCAGACTCTACCTATCCAGCTGGAATGCATGATTTATTTTGGATAGCAACAGATAATCAGGGTAATACCGATAGTATTGTACAAATTCTAATTATTGAAGACCTTATAAAGCCTGAGATTTACTGTCCTGCCGACACGTTATTCTTCACTGCTGATGCAGATAGTTCATGGACCCAGGTGACCTGGAGTGGCGATAGTGTATGGGATATTTGTGGCATTTCAAATGCATATACAACGCTTACTAAGGGCGATTATTTACCCATAGGATTCTTCAAAATTGACTACTTCGCCTACGACAATAATGGAAACGGTGATACTTGCAGTTTCTACGTTGATATTGAAGATACTACAGCACCAGAATTCATTTCTACTTTGGGGGATACAACCTTATATACCCCCGCAGACAGCTGCTCTGTATTTTACGCGTGGGCGCAACCTATTGTGAAGGAAAACTCCACGAACTATACCACCCAAACAAATGCAATCGTCCCAAATGGCAACTTCTCCATTGGAACACATACCATGTATTACACGGTGACAGATGCTGCGGGCTATTCTGATTCCATTGGATTTACTATTACTGTAATTGACCAAGTGGGGCCAGCACTGTATGCCAATTCTCAATCGCTCACTCTTGACAGCAATGGATTTACAGCTCTAACGGTTACCGCTGTAAATAATAATTCTACCGACTGCAGTGGGATTGATTCTCTTTGGATTTCTCAAGTGCTCTTTACTTGTTCAGATATTGGAGCGCCACTAGTGTGGTTCTACGGCCTTGATAGCCTTGGTTACATAGACAGTATACAGGTGCCCGTTACGGTGGCAAATAATCCTTTGGGGGTAATTCAAACTTCGCTAAGTACCTCAGACGTACTTTGTAATGCAGACAGCAACGGAACGGCATCATTGACAATCTCCGGAGGCTCCTTACCCTATACCTACCTATGGAGTACCGGTGATATTGTATCGTCAATAAGTAATTTAGGAGCAGGGGCGTACAGTTATATTGTAAACGACACCAACGGTTGTTTCGCTCAAGGAAACTTCACTTTGGACGAACCTCCCGCTTTAACATCTTCTATTATTGCTTCCAACTACAACGGTTATGGAGTCAGCTTCATTAGCGCATCTGACGGTACAGCAGATTTGACTGTTGGCGGAGGTACTGCGCCTTATTCATTCAATTGGAACAATGGATTTGCGACTGCGGAGGATTTAACAGGNATTGCAGCCGGAACCTATACTGTTCTTGTTACCGACTCCAACAATTGTATAATCACAGATACCATAATACTAACAGAACCAGATACACTAATAGTANAAGCCATAGTATTAAGTGATAATCTTTGCCCTGATGACAATCAAGGGGTAATATTTGCCGCTATTGTTGGAGGTGTTGGGCCGTATACCTTAAACTGGAACAATGGATCCACGAACGATACCGTTTCAAGCCTTCAAAGCGGCCTATATGCGATTACAGTAATTGATACAAATGGCTTTATTGCATCAGATAGTGCCATCATTATTGCCTTAGACGAAGATTGTGATGGCATCCTTAACCAAGACGAAGGAGGCATTCCAGGTGGAGGTGGCGGAATGGGTGATCTAGACGGCGACGGCATTCCCAACCAATTAGATACGGATAGCGATGGCGATGGAATTGCAGATGCCATTGAGTTTGATACCAACGGTGACGGTATACCTTTTGACGATTGTGACGGAGACGGTTTCCCTGATTTCTTAGATGCCGATTTGTGTGACCTAAACCCCGCCTCTGTAATGACTCCTAACGGAGACGGTAAAAATGACTTCTGGGAAATTCCTGAATTATCACAGCATCCTAACACGTTTGTTCAAATCTTTAATAGGCACGGTATACTTGTGTATTCTAATGACAATTATGCCAACGATTTTAGCGGAAATTCAAACGTTCCTACTGTTCTTACGAATGACACACGTGAATTACCAACGGGGACCTATTATTACCTCATCAAACTTGGCAGTTCGGAGCAAACTATGAATGGATACATTTACATCAACAGATAAATCATGAGAAAGCAATTGACATTTTTTAAACAAATGCGCACGGCACTTCTCATGTGTCTTGTAGTGAATGGCGTTTGGGCTCAACAACACCCTTCCTTAGATAATTATTTGTTTACTCCAGTGGCCATTAGCCCTGCTCATGCTGGAATGCAGGGCAAAGATGTAGTTAGTCTTGTAGATGCCCAGTTAGTGGGTGTAGTAGGGGCACCAAGGACGGGATTGCTTTCCGCAGATTTCAGGACTTTAAATGGTCTTGGCATTAACATCATGGCCGTTTCAGATGCTCTTGGGCCCATGAGCACAGGACAATTAGCAATTAGCAGTGCTTATCACCTATCCATAAGTGAACAATGGAGCTTAAGCACAGGGATTCGTGCAACAGCGAGCCGCACCACAGTGGATTTAAATAGTGAAGTTTTTTACGACGGATTAGATCCGAGTATCTATACCCTTGCAGGACCCTTTATTACCAACATAGATATTGGCACAACCTTAAACGGAGAAAATGCCTATTTCGGCCTGAGCTATAAAAATGTGAATCGAGCCCAAATTTACCAAAACAACTATACCGCTCAAATCTTCCATCTTTTTGCGGGCTACACGCAAGCTCTTGATAANGAGTGGGCAATCCGTACTAGTTTCTTAGCAACCGGGACAACCAATTCACCTGGAGACTTGAACCTGCACGCCTTTCTAGAACACAAAAATTCCTGGGGTCTTGGTGTACTCTATAGCCCCTCGGATGAAATGGGCATGATNCTAAAGATCAACACAGCCAATGATTGGAATTTCTATTATCAATATAATTTTCCTTTAACTGATTTGGTTTATATCACAAGAAGTAGCCATGTGGTGGGGTTTTCCTTTGATATCATCAATAAGGCTAAGAGCTTAACTTCTCCAAGATTCTTTCTATGATGCGCATAAATTACAGCTTCTACCTTCTCCTTGGTGCTCTGCTCTGNANCANAAGCTTGCATGCTCAATCTATGCTAGAGCAATTAGGAGAACCCGATTCCTTAAACATCAGTCTCCTTGGTGATCCAAATGCAGAAGATTATGGTGCGGTACCTTATGGCGCTAATCACCTTCTTTTTGCTTCTAACCGAAACACCTCTGCGGCATCGCCCAAAGATCCNNTAACCAATACACCTTTTCCTGCGCTCTATCTTATGAGAGTTTCAGACAGAAAAATTACGCCTTACCAAGGGAATGCAGAAATCAATCAGCTTAAATTCTATGTGGGTCCAGGTGCATTGCTTCCTGATAGCTCTGCTATTATCATGTCACATAGTCGTCAAAAACCCAACCAAAAGGGTGCCGTTCTCATGACCTTGAGTGAGATCTCTTTCAGCGGGAACCCCACCAAAGAGCTCCCNTTTATTGAACAATCATTCAACTACATACATCCTTTCTTCGACCCTGAGAACTATACGCTATACTTTGCCTCGGATTTCGAACATGAAGGCGATTATGACATCTATAAAAGTACACTCAGTTTTGACGGCGTCTGGAGTAAGCCATTGGCTGTTCCAATGGTGAATACACCAGCAAGCGAGGTGTTTCCTACGTTGCTCCCCAATCAAACTATTGGATTTTCACGAGGNTCGCGGAATTATGGACTACAGTTGCATACGCTAGAGTTTGGCGATACCATTGCACGAACATTGTCAATTAACGGCAGGGGAGATGATATGGGACTGCTGCAGCTTAATGATACTACTTTAATGGCATCACAAAGCAAAAAGAAAGGAATCGCTGCTAATTTCAATTTTTACATCCCTATCCCAAAAATCAAGAAATTAGAACTAGCGGTAGTACCTGCAGATACTGCAGTTAATGATAGTGTTGCTACTCTGGATTCCAAGGAAATTGCTCAAGGTTCAGGAAGTACGGAAAATAATCGTTCAATCTCCCAGGATAATGATATCCGCAATGATGAAGCAAATACTTCTTCAAGGAACACCTCTTGGGTTACAGATAATGAACCGGCAGCCGGAACAAATCGTGGTTTCAGTATCATCGTAGGTGGGTTTCTAGAACGCAACCTTGCCAATCAATATTTAGATCATATTTCCAATGATTGGGCACCGGAAGCCTTTCTTGCCAGATATAATAACAAGTANTACATCGTTCATAGTATTCATTCTTCCAGACCTGAGGCTGATAGAGCCAAGGCGGCGGTAAANAATAAAGGAAATAGAGCTTGGATACTAAGCTCGAGCTTAAGGAGGATTTAAACTTGTTTATTTCTTTTGTTTAGATGAGATTAATTTTAGTCTTAGTACAATCAATTATGAGTCGGTTTGTTTTGTTTGTTTTGTTATTATCCGTAAGCAGTTGCACCGTGGCTTTGCCTGAATTTCAAACCGCTGCCTCCACGCCAATTGGACAGCAGAAATTAGCAGTAGGCGCTTTTTCAGGAAGAGGGCTTAACGCAAGTACTGGAGGAGTANCCGCCTATAATAGAGGGCTTACAGATCAATTAGACCTGGTTTCAACAACAGCCGTTTCTCGACTTAACGTGGAGCAAGACAACATACGCATAGCTACCTTGATAGGTCCAAAATGGTCTAGCGCAGACCAAAAATGGGCATTTTCCATTCCGGTAGGCTTTGAGTATTCTGAGACGTTTAATGATATAGACGCAGGATATACCTTTTTATTGACCCCAACCGTATATAAGAGTTGGAACTTCAAGAATCCCAACATAACTTACACTTTCTTTGCTCGCAGTGAGGCTGCAAAAAACTTTCGTGGTAGATGGTTTTCCCTAATTGGAGGCTACGGGCAACGTTATGAAACTGAACATTTAACACATTTTATTTCCGTTTCAGGAAGCACCAATGGGCCGTTTTACGGGGTGTATTTTGGTTATGGGATTTCTATAAAACCTTTGAGATGAAAAGAACCATAGTATTGATCGCGATTGCTTTAACGGGATGCTGTAAACAAGAGCCTGAAAACGTACAACGCATGGAAGAATTGCTTCATGGAGATTGGTACGGCGTTGAAATTACCAATCACCTTATCGCACAGGGACTTTGGGACACGTTACACCCGCACATCACTACNGACTTAATTGGCACCTTTGATACCTTGAATGGAACTTTTGTAGTAGACAGCCTTGGGGAAACTTTAGATAGCGCAGATCTNGTCATTGACAGCGATAGTGTAATCACCGTCAATGGGGCAGTGAATGCCATTGATTGGTCTTTCGACCGACAACTTATCAATGACTTTGGTCAACCGGTACTGCAACAACTTGAAGCGAATTGGAACGGAAATCAGAAATTTAAAATCCTTCGCATTACTGAAGACGAGCTATGGCTTTATTTTGATGATGTCATACCAGTAACTATAGCCGGTTTTACNGCAGATATGGAGCTGAGACATACGCAGTATTGGCAGAAATAGAAGTTCTCTATTGAATTTTCAAGCGTATTAGTTGGTTCTCAACCCTTTTTGAGCAGCCAACTACTGGATTGGATTTTATCCCCTAATCCATCAATGAGTGCAATTCCCATTTCTTCGCAAATTGGNCGTTCTGGAATAGTATCGTTATTCTGGTCTCCTCCATTAGCAAATGAGAGCTCGTATTCACTTCCATACTCCTGTGCAATCTTCTTTAATGTGGCGCATACCGTGCGGTCTTCATCTACAGAAAGAATGGCTTTATCCACTGCCTTGATATTGCTAACGATGNTCATACGCTCCTCTTGGTTCTGAAACTCCTTACTCCCCTTAAGTGCCCTTTGAACGTCATTATTTACAATGACAAATAACTCATCCGCCAACGCTCTGGAATTATTGAAATATTCTAAATGACCTTTATGTATCGGATTAAAATACCCTGAAACAATTACCGCTTTCTTCATGTGTTATAAGTTTACTTGGATTCAGGCGTGGACCGATCAAAATCGTCTTGAACCCTAATAATATCATCCTCATCAGAGGGGTGATCCAGGTCTGTATGCTGCCAAAACTCGGCAACAACGCCCCAATTATCCAATCCTATTAATCTGTGACGCTCACCCATCTCCATCACAACNGTTTCTCCAGTTTGAAACATTTCCGCAGTTGGCTGCTCATCAGTCAAACTTCGCGCAATACCTACAGGCCCTTCAACAACGCGCCAAGTTTCCTTTCTACGGTGATGGTACTGCCAGCTTAAACGGGCCTCAGGCTTGACCAATAATATCTTGGGGCTAAGCTTTCCTGCAACGCGTAATCCACTGACATCTAATCCATCAAAATATATATCCGCAAATTTTTGCGCTTCGTCTTCGTGAATAACAAAAAACCCGCCCCATGGTCTTTGCTTATCAGCAGCCACCACGGTTAATCCCTGGTCCGACAATTTCTTTGAAACACTAGAAAACAATTGCT
The DNA here is from genome assembly GCA_002707525.1 of Flavobacteriales bacterium. Classification (GTDB taxonomy): domain Bacteria; phylum Bacteroidota; class Bacteroidia; order Flavobacteriales; family Schleiferiaceae; genus UBA10364. Next base: position 16,289 of record PAND01000009.1, on the reverse strand, counting down.
GCATATGGACGTGACTTTGTTGGAAAGANAATGATAGGGTGATTAACTAGTAAATTCAAATTNGCAAAAAGGTTTCTACTTTAATTTCAAAGAGAGTAATATTCAATTTAAAGATTGTTTATTTCGAAAGAGAGTGCTCTTAATTTTACTTACTTTTCCATGTNATTAAAAATTGGCCCAAAAGAAAAATAGCATGTTAACGATTAAAATGATCAATGAATAAGGTCTTAGTAACCGGAACTGCCGGCTTTATTGGCTTTCATTTAACTAAGCAATTAGTAGAGGATGGTTATAATGTTGTTGGTTTGGACATCGTCAATGATTACTATGACATAAACCTTAAGCATGCACGTTTAGAGCATCTTGGTATTCGAGTTAATGAATTGACAATGAACCATCCGGTTGCTTCAAGTTCTTCGGANAATCTTCGTTTCATAAAGGCAGATCTTGCAGATCATGAATACATCGTGAATATGATGAAATCAGAATCGTTTGATTTTGTTGTGAATCTCGCGGCTCAAGCCGGAGTGCGTCATAGTATAGACAATCCATTGGCATATACACATTCCAATGTTGACGGATTCATGTCAATTTTAGAAGGAGCAAGGAAAAGTAATGTGAAGCATGTTGTTTATGCTTCAACTAGTTCTGTATACGGACTCAATACATCAATGCCGCTTAAAGAAACTATGCCCACGGAACACCCCATGGCACTTTATGCAGCCACAAAAAAAGCGAATGAAATGATGGCTCATAGCTATTCTCATTTATTTAATCTTCCTACATCTGGACTGCGTTTTTTTACAGTTTATGGCCCTTGGGGCAGGCCTGACATGGCGTTATTTCTCTTTGCAGAAGCGCTTAGGAAGGGAGAAGCCATCAATGTTTATAATCACGGTAAAATGATTAGGGATTTCACCTATGTTCAAGATATTGTGGAGTGCATTCGACGATTGATTATTAAACCTCCAAAAGAAAATAGCGACTGGGACAGCAATTCACCAAGGATTGACACCTCCTCTGCTCCTTACCGTATTTTCAATATTGGAAACGGATCTCCTGTACCATTGATGCGCTATATAGAAGCTGCCGAAAAAACACTTGGTATAAAAGGNACATACAATATGATGGATATTCAGCCNGGTGATGTTCCTGCTACTCATGCAGACACTACAGCTTTGGAAANCTACATAGGTTTTAAGCCACAAACCACCGTAGAGCATGGTGTGGCTAAATTTATAGAGTGGTATAAAGAGTACTACAAACTCGAATAGTGCTACCCGTTCGTGTGATACCTTACATTCAATTAATCAGGTAATGTTTTAACATTGAGTANTAATTTTAAATACAAAATTAGCCAAGGCTTAAAATGGTCCTTTGTAGGCACCTACGGTGGTCAAATAGTTGGGTTCTTTATTTCTATTTTTTTAGCCCGATTACTAAGTCCTGAAGATTTTGGAATTGTAGGCATGTCGCTTTCTGTCATTCAGATTCTAAAGGTGGCTATGTCTTTAGGTTTCAGTGATGCACTTATTCAAAACAAGGATAATTCACACCGCGCCTACTCCACAGTCTTCATTATCAACCTTTCCCTTGGTATTCTTATTACTTTTCTAATCTACTTTTCTGCGCCTATGATTGCCCAATTTTATGGAAGAGTCGAATTGATTTCTATAGTCAAATTACTTTCTATAATTTATCTCTTAGAAAGCCTTAGTGTAGTTCAAGTAGCTATACTGAAAAAAGAGCTCAATTTTAAGTCCTTATCTATTCGCTCTTTAGTAGCACAATTAATTTCAGGCACCTTCGCTACAGTACTAGCTTTTCTAGGTTATGGCATCTATGCCCTTGTGGTGCATCACATTATGATTAATACACTTCGTACATTTCTCCTGTGGCGAATGTCTCACTGGCGCCCAAAATTAGAATTCAGTTGGGAGGAAGCGAGGAAGCTGTGGGGGTTCGCCTCATATAGTTTTTCATCAATTGCAGTAAACAAAGTGTTTAATGCCTCTCAATCGCTCGTAATTGGAAAAGTGTTTAACGCAGAAATACTCGGTTACTTCGNAAGAGCCCAATCGTTCAGTCAACTCATTGTACAAAACAGTTCTAGCAGTATTCGAACCCTATTATTCCCAGCACTCAGTTCCATCCAAGATGACCAAGAAAGGTTCTTAAAAGGCTATATGGTTGTATCAGAAATAGTTGCCATTCTTTCTGTAGTACTCTGTACTNTGTCCATAATAAACGCAGAGGTGTTGGTTATAGGTCTTTTTGGCGCAAAGTGGGCGCCCGTTATTCCNATTTTTATGTGGTTGATGATTAAGAGTATNGTAGTGCCCAATAACGGTATCATTATTACAACTATTCTCGCTAAAGGATATGCGAAAGAAAACTTCAACTATGTTGTTATCAAACANTTNATAGCTATGNTACCTGTTATCTTTTTATTTTTTGGTGATATGGAAACCTTTCTTCACTCCCTGGTTGCCGCCGGCGTGATCGTATTAGGTGTTTCTTATTATTCAGCATACAAGCTGCTTCAAATGAGTTTTTGGGGTCAATTCAAGCCGCTGTTTATTCTAGTGAGTATTTCCTCTTTGATTCTGCTGCTGCTCCAAAACGCAATAACTTTTGAAAGCAGCATACTGAAAGCTTTCGTAAATAGCACGATCTATTTGCTGTGCATGGGCGGGTTTTTATGGCTAAACCATAAGGAGATAATCAAAGAANCCGCTCGTTTGATACGAGTTAAAGGGTGATTCTGTTACCTATTAAGAAGTAGGTCTCTTTCATTGATAAGAATAGGNTCNGCGTCTACATCTCTTAAAAAANCNGTACCTGGCTCAAATTCATACATCTGGTAAGACNTATTGAAGCTGGGATCTTCCTGTAGGAGNCGAATAATATCCTCTCCGAAATTTGCTCCAGCTTTGGCAAAACTCAAATTAAANGCAACCATTCGCGCNTTTATTTCCGTGAGATAAGCAGAGCCACTTTCATCCTCTTTAAAGTCTGCAGTGAAAAAGCCATGTTTTTCAGCGCTGGTCGCCTTAAATAAGTATTCCATAGCGCTTTTAGCCTTTTCAATTAACTGTGGTTCATTGATTAACCTCCCAAAGGAGGTGTTACCTGTGATACCAGAGGGCGCAACATTACTCATGATATAATTTACACGTTCACCGCACGCAGCACGAACCAATTTCCCGTTATAATACAATAATTTACATGCCAAATTTCTACCGGGTAAATAGGTGCTGGCAATAAATTGCTCAATTGAAGGGTTGATAGAAAGCCAATTTTCCAATTCCTCACTTGACGAAACTTTGAGCGATCCTAAACCGGAAGAACCGACTACACCTCGCACCCAATAGGGGTAGCCTATGGTCTCACCAACCTTTTTACTTTCTACATTTTTATGGGTGAAGCTGATAGACTTTGGCACTAAGCCCAGGTCTTTAAGATGCGTTGTCATTATAGATTTGTTGACTAAAACAGCATTCAAATCGACATTAGACAGAAAGACCTTACAAGGATAATCGTTGCCCTCTTTCTTATATTTTGACCAACCTATAACTTCTTTTTCGGGNTGAACTATAGCGATATCTATCGAGTGCTTCTCAACGATATCATTTATAGATTGCCAATAATTAGCTTCGTGCACTCTTGGAACCACTTGGGTTGCATCGTACATCCCTTCCTCATACAAACCGTGACAATATGGATTGGCGTCAACACCAATAATAGTTAATTGGCCGAGCTTATCACTCATGCGAATACTTTTGGTAATACTACGCACAGTAGGACCACCAACACCCGTTATCAATATGTTCATACAGTAAACAACTCTCTATAATGTGCTAATTGGCTTTTCAAACCTTTATTTGCCGGTAATTGCCAGACCAATTTACACCAATCGTGATTCCCCTCCAATAAGCCTACACCTTCATTAGTAACGACAATATCCCAGCCAATCGATTTATTCTCAGGGTGTTTCAATGCTGCTGCTTTGGCAAGTGCAATACACTCCTTCCAAAATGGCACATTAAAACCGAAGATTTCAGTTTTTGTTATTGGGTGAACGCTTTCTGAAGATTTTGTAATGTCGCTATATACTGCTTTGCTGTTNACCTTGCCTGTCGACTCGTCCACACAAGCCACCATATTTCCTGCAGCAAGATTGTCCACAGCATTATTTACGCTAATTCTTAAACGACACCCCAGTATATGTACATTGCCTTTATCATCTAATTGTGTGATGATACGAACCGTATTTACTCCTGAAGGACTTAGTGTATTCAGATCATCGTGTTGAACAATNAAAGTTTCAACCAAGTCATAATCTTGAGAATGAATAAGCGCTTTTAGGCGTTCTAAAGAATGCTCAGTTGAATTATAAAAAAAGGTGCCTCGCCCGCATTTACCATCGTGTGTTTTAAAGACCAACTGCTTTTCATTATACACTAGTTCTAAATCCTTTTCGTGCTGTTTCAGCGTATTGAGGTCATACACCCTATGGAGCATAAACTCCTTATACTCCCTACTAAATTCTCGTTTGTCATTTAGTTTCGCGCGGGTGGACGGCGGGTTGAGTATTCTTTGCGTTTCGTACATGAATCCTGTTCCTGCCCAATTAGCTCGCTCCTCAGCCGAGCGCTCATAAAATTTCAAATAAAAATATTCTGTCAGGGAAATATTGTAACGTAAAGAGGATTTTAAAATGTCTATCCAAAGGCCAAGTCGACTCTTATCTGTAGTATTCAATACGAATTGGAAATAGAGGTTGAANTGCTTTTGGTCTTGCTTCCACCAATAATAACCCAAATACAAGATTCTTTTCAAATCCATTTAGTCAACTATCTCACGTATTACCATAAAAGCTTCTGCAGCATTTACTCCTACCGTAGCTCCTCTTAATTTCGCTAGAGATTCTATATTCTCTANGGATCGTGGATGTGGCGGAGATTTTAACTGAGAATTAAATTTCTTGAATGCAGCAATCTTTAANGGAAGGGATTTAGTGATATTGACAAATCTAGTNGGAATGAACGCATGGTCAACGGATGGAGATGCCCATTCCGTTTCGCTCAACGTCTCATAAGCATAAATTCTTTTCACCGAATAATCTCCAACAGGGCGGGCTGCTACTAAAGCGCATTGAAAGGCTATTTGGTGGTCCTTATGAATATCTCCTCTGTGCGGTATGTACAAATCTGTGACTGCCAAATCATTGAGCAGCTTACTTAGTTGAAGAGAAATTTGATAGCTCGGCAGGGTTTCAAACCGTGGCGTTGGAAGGTCCAAGAAAAAGGTTTCTTTTACCCCCANTAAAGNATGACTTTCTAAGCACTCCTTTCTCACCTGCTTTGTTCCTTCCGCTGAAAAAAGTTCGGGAGCACCTATATCTCCGCGACCCATAACAGCTACATATACGTTCATGCCCGAAGCAATGTATTTGGCCATGACGCCACCACAACCTAAAATTTCATCGTCCGGATGCGGGGCTAGAATTAGTATATTTTTCATAGATCAAGGTCCATTCCTATTTTCCAATTTATAGTTTGCGCAGATTGTGTTTCGCCAAGCTCAATGGCGCCTTTANCGCATGCAATTATGGGGTTATCATGTTCAATAGCAAGTACTCTACCGCTAATCCCCGTAAATTCTGGTCTTAAGGTAGCACTATAGATTTTAATCTTTTCACCATGAACAAAGGAAAACGCACCAGGGTACGGGTGGGAACTTGCACGAATCAGTTTATATACTTCTTCTGCCGATTCTTTCCATTGAATACATCCGTCTTTTTCTCTTCGCACGCCTAAATAGGTCGCCTGGGCATGGTTTTGAGGACGGAGATTTACACTGCCTCTGTGTAATTTAGGCAACCATTCGTCAAGGGCAACATCAATGGNGCTCTTGATTTTTTCAATCAATGTCAACGGGTATTCATCCGAAGCAAGCTCAATAGGTACTTGTGCATGTATAGGGCCAGAGTCTACTCCGTGATCCATTTGAAAAAATGTAACCCCAGGAGAGAGGCTTTTTAAGATAGTCCAAGCAATAGCTGCTCTGCCGCGACCTTCGGGAAGCATTGTAGGATGAAAGCCAATACAACCATGAGTTGGAATATTCAATACTGTTGATTTTACAATCTGCGAAAGNCCTATGACAAATAAAATATCCGCCTTGACCTGGATCAGAACCTCTTGAGTTTCCAAGTCATTTATGTTTTTAAAGTAAGAGGCGGGGATACTCAGCTCTTCTGCAAGCATTTTCAAATCCTTATAGCCACTCACTTGTTCTGATTTTTCTGGATGAAGCGCTAATACGTGCACAACATCCATTTTGTGTTCGTGAAGTTTCTTCAGCGTCTGATAGCTACTGTTCACGCTACCCGCTAGAACTATTTTTGGATACGTCTTCATCCTTACTTTTTAAAAGTGATAGGCCTATTGACGAATCGGCGCTCACCAATAATTATGACCAAAATTGTGCGTAATAAAATTATCACATCATTTTTAAAACTTACATGCGCTATGTAGTTTAAATCTTTCTTGTAGCGCTCCTTCCAAGGGATATATATATTACCACTCACTTGGGCCAATCCTGTTAAGCCAGGGCGAACAGAATACCTGGTTTTCTCTTCTTCTGTCATATCTTCTAACTGCTCAAAAATAGACGGCCTTGGGCCTACTATAGAAAGATCTCCTACAAGTACATTGATAATCTGGGGAAGTTCGTCAATCTTAAACCTTCTCAAATAATAACCAAAAACTGTTACGCCTTGTGACGTGCCAATAATTGGAGACTTACCCACTTTTCTCGCCACGTTAGTCATCGAACGAAGTTTGAGTATTTGGAATGGAACTAAGTCTTTACCAACTCTTTTCTGTGTGTAAAATATTGGGCCTTTTGAGTCTATTTTTATTCCAATTACGGCTAATAAAAGTATTGGAATACACACTAAAATAACGATACATGAAATGAAAATATCGAGCAATCGTTTCCCTCCTTTTGAATACATACTACTCATTCTCTGATACTATCATTTTAGCTAAGTCACCGGCAGAAATAAATTCCACCTCTGGCCAACGGGCTGTAATCTTCTTTAAAAGCTGTTTCAGAGCGTTTAGTCCTAGCNTTCGATTCTCTTGGCTAATATGGCCCGAAAAATTGACTCTGTGTGAACTAATATTAGCGGGTTTATTCAATCTAAATGCTACCTCTATTTGCTTCATTGCAAAATCTACCGCATTAAAACTAGGATTCATATTTGGTTCAAAAACCACATTCCGCACCATGTGTACAAGGCCGTTATCCAACTTCTTTTGCTTAAAGAAATACTTCTTAGATCTGCCTTCCAGCTCACGCTTACTAACAAATGGACGGTCCATAGCTGTAATAGGCCAGTTAAGCACTTCCTGATCTAATGCGACTGGGAATTGCTGAGCGGGCGGAGTAAATACTGAAGGCTTTTTTTGATACACCTCCTCAAATTTCTTTATCCCGTCAAGAATGATATCTGAAAAACGAGCTATCTCCTCTGCTCCTCTATTTGCATATGCTGCCGTCCAACCAAAAGGGAACTTGCTGTGACTAGGAAGGGTGATATAGGAACGGTTCTTCAGTGCTAAAAGAAGATGTGTGTCTTGGGAATCAAGCAGTTCATTGAAAATATCAAGATTAAAATGCTCACGACCATGAAATTCCGGAGCCATTAATCCTTCTTGTATTCCTTGCTGCCAACATTCCCAGGCCCCTTTGTATTCCTCTTCCGTGGCTGCGAGGTTGTGAAATGTTTCTACAGTAGTTTCAGATACATAACTCTTAGAATACGAATCTAGGGTAGCGTCAAAATTTATATTACAAGGCAGGGCGTAAGGTGTAAAAACCGCCGATTTATTGTTCCTGTCCTTAGCACTGCGTAGAGTGCTGTAAAGCCCTTCTAAATCTCGCCTGTTTTCTAGACAGTCTAGTTTATCAAATCTTTTCTGCGGAGAAATACCGGCCGCAGTCAATGAACTTAGGGCTTGATTAGAGTGCAATCGGACACTGCCGTAATCATCAACAGAAAATACTACCAACTTTCTATTTGTAGTCCAGCCTCCAATGTTCTTTATATGATCAAATATTAGTTGCTTCATTTAGGCGCTACATTGATGTATTTATTTACCATTTTGTCTGCATTACTTCTTTGAAAGTTTTTACTAGCTTTCAGTGCAGCAAGTGACATATACTCTTGTAATTCGGGNTTCTGNGAAAATTCGAGTACCCAACTGGAAGCCTCGCTCAGTTCTTCTTCGGAAAAGCATTTTGCATGCCCAAATTCTNGAGCGTATTTATACAATTGTGANTCTTTTGGGGCAATATACAAGGATGGAATACCCAAAGCCATGAGATTATACGATTTGCTCGGTACGCTACCTAAACCTACTCGCTCATCTAAAATGACAACACCTAAATTAGCGGCACTTAAAGAACTAGCAAAGTTGTCGTCTCGCTGAAAAGGCAAAAACTGACAATTTTTAAGCTTTTGTGAGTGAACCAGGGATTCTATGGTCTTTTTTTTAGGGCCTCTGCCAATAATCTGAAAATGGATGGATTTTTCTTCTTGAAGTATTTCTGCCATATCTATGAGTAACTCTACCTTATGTGAAAGGCCTATATTTCCCGAATATTGAATTACCATTTTTTCCGAAAGACCGTGTTCCAANATAAAAGGATTTGNAGCGGCTTCTACCTTATCATCGATCGAGAAAATAGACCATATAGGCTGAACCACTACCTTGTCTANGTCAATNTATTTTGCAATAGTTTTGGACATCACCTCACTAATGGTAATAAGCGTAAATGCTTTTCTAAAAGATTTTTTATTCAAGGTGCTCCAAAATTTATACAACGGGTGGCTTTCTTTCATTCCTGTAATCTTCAGCAGGTCTGGATACACGTCCCAAATGACCATACTGAATTTATTAGGCAAGAGTAAATTCAAGAGATATGCCATTGGAGGGACGCTCACAAAGAGCACCTCATAGGACCTGAATCGAAAAAAAAGAAGAAACCACATTCGTAGCATAGCCTCCAAAAAAGAACTGTACTTGCGCCAGGCAGGAGCATCGTGCCATAGGTTTAGGTTCACCACCTTTACATCATCACGCAGCAGCTCACCCTGCGTATGCACGCTTCCCGTCATAAGCAATACCTCTTCGTAATGTTCTTTAAAGGCATTGGCCATTCCTATAGTTAGGTAATTAACCGCTTGATTAATGATGATTATTTTTTTGCCTTTTGCCATATCAGGATGCACGCAGCTCTGCGCAAATCTCAAGATATTTTGCTGCGCGTTCTTTTGGAGAGTCAAAGTTTTTTAATTGCTCTTGACCGTTTTTGATAAGTGTTTCTTGCAAAGAGTTATCTTGAATTAATTGAATAATTNCCTCTGCAGCTTGTAAAGCATTGACCGGTTCATAGTATAGGGCTGCCTTACCGCAAACGCTTTTCGAAAATCCCATTTCCGTGGTAATTATAGGCTTATTCGAGCGCATGGCTTCCGCATAGGAAGCAGAGAAACATTCGGCCAACGAAGGCAAGAACATTGCGTTGCATTCTTGATACAAAGATGGCGCTTCATTTATAGGTACTGGACCAATATTGATCACGTTTGGGTGAGACTCAAGCTTACTTTTAAAATCTTCTTGCTTCACCGTAAGGATGAATTTTATATGGTGTATACCTCGATCTTCCAGTATACCTGCAATTCTAGGAATAATTTCCAGGTCCTTGTGAGGGTAGTATGAAGTAAGAGTTAAAAATCGAAATTCACCAGGTAGAATCTCCGGCAGCTTCTTCGTAAAAGGCTTTGGTTCATTGAAGTAATGACTCGCGTTATTGGTTACCGTATGAACTGGGATGGATTTAAATACCTTAGAAATGCGCTCATTCACATCATTGGTCTGAACAGATAAAGCAGCCGCATCACGATGTAAAAACCAATGTTGAATCAACTTTTTACANTGAATTTTAATCTTTGTTTTTAAACTCATTNCCTGAACGTAAGGGGACTCTGGATAAATAAATACCGGAAGGTTATACCCTATTAGTTGGGGGGCACGCGAATGAAAATAGGAAGGACCAGTGTGGGAAACAACCGCATCCGGCTGTTCTTTTTTCTCCACTTTTCTCAATTCACGGTTGATATGAAAGGCGTTGAAAAGATTGACCGCACCAAAATCAAATGGGTAAAAGGTAAAATTGCTTGGGAAGGCATTGACGTCAATAATTTTACTAATACCTGGACCCATGCACACAATATATTCATGTTCTGTAAAATGCTTGCATTCATTTAGAAATGAAATAGCCACTTGAACGGCACCACCGAATCTTTGATGGGAAGAATTTATTAAAACCTTCATCCTTGAAATAGATTTAGGTACCTATGTGCAACCCGTTCAATGTCTAATTCTTTCATATCCTCACGAGCCTTTGTACCCAAGTCTTGTCGGATAGCACTGTTTTGCATTAGCTTAGATAGTTGGGTGTGGTACTCCTGTGTGTTATCAAGTTCCACCAAAATTCCATTTTGATTATTCTTTATCAACTCTGCAGGTCCTGTCACACAATCAAATGAGATTACGGCGAGGCCTGCGCTCATTGCTTCTCCTAAAGCATTCGGAAAACCTTCTAGTCTAGAAGTAAACGCAAAAATACTTGATGACTCAAACACTGTTGCTAGATTACTGATGTTCCCCAAAAAACGCACCTTATTACCCAAACTATTTTGTGCAACATATTCTTCCAGTAATTCGCGATTAGGACCTTCTCCAACAATAAGTAGCTCCCAATCATTAATAGTGATATCCTGAAAGAGTTTAATTAAGGCCAGTTGGTTTTTCTCTCCACCAAGACTACCCACTGTAACTATACGTTTGTTGTTATAGTTAGTNGATATTTCAAACTGCTTGATAGGGTTCGGAATGACCTGAAAATCTGAACTCTTGTATTTGGCCTTTAGTAACTCATGTGCTTTATCTGTTTGTAGAATTACTTTGGTGGCTCGTCTGTAAAAAATNGGNTTAATTAGTCCTCGAACACCTTTTAAGCTAGAAATNGGCGTTGTTCTATTACTCACATAGATTGGAGCTTTAAGCCCACCAAGACGCCAAAGAACAAAAGCATTAATTCCTTCACCAAAACTAAGAATAACATCAGGTTTTATTTTTCTAGCGATTTTTGGCAACCAATGAAATAGAACGATCGCCTTTTTCCATCCGCCTAACTTATCTGCTATGGACGGACTTTGATGCAGACGAACACCAGCCTCTAAAGTATAGAACGGCATTTTTGAATCGAGCGTAACTAACTCAACAACAGCGTCTTGTTTTTTTGACCAGAAGGAAGACAATTCGGAGGCGACTCTTTCTAAACCCCCAGCTTTTAATGAGGGCACAACGAACATAATTTTCAGGCGCCTTTTACTCATGTCTAAGAGCTTGAGCATAAAAGTTTCCCAACCTTAAATCGTGTTCATATGCAGTGAACGGTTCGTTGCCAGAACCGTGATCAAAGGTCAATTCACCAAATAAAACTTTACCGGAAACATTATAAAGATCGACCCTAACAAATGTAAAAGGTTTTGCAAGTTCTTCTGCAATNCGCAACATCTCGTCCAGATTCTTTGGCTTTTCCACCTCTCCTTCATAAATCGGATACATGGAAGAAAACCTTTGATTGCTCCATTCTAAATCATAGAAGGTCCTAGTGTGGTTGAATTTACGATCAAGGTCCACCTGGATGAACTTTGGTTTTCCTCCAAAACAAAATATTTTGTAGTCCTTTAATTCTTCATGCTGAGTGTCTTGGATTAATGGCTCAAACAATATTGCTGGCTCAACAGCTTTGTACTGTCTCTCTCCTGTGAGGTGATAGAAATTTATACCGGACACTTGCCCCCAATAACTGTTAAGGTCAAATGAATAAAAGTCCGCTTTAGTTTTAAAAACCTTTGTATAGCCTGAGAGGTGTGTGGGTTTTAATATGCACGGAAAAGATATGTCATCCGCTTCTGGNAGTTTGCCTCCATTAAANTGTTTCATTGTGGGTATGAGGATTTCAGGACCCACTTTTTCTGAGATTTTATTCTTTACCGCATATTTATCTACCCAACTCCCATAGGACTCCCGTAGCAAAGCGTTTTTTTGTTTTAAGGTAAATTCATTAAAGGTCTTTGGCTCGCTCAGGTTCGCAACATAGCGCTGGTTTCCAAACCGTGAGTGCATGAGATAATGTTGAAACCTAAAGAGAACATTTGGCGCTATTTGAAGAAGAATTCGGTAAATAAGTACTTTCATCACTCTAAGTTTTTTGGCCGATCATTTCTTCCAGTATCCAATCCTGTACATGNATAGGTTCNTCTAAAAACTTCCCTTCTCTATTCCAACTGCCAGANGCTCCTTCAAGAAAATTTTCTGACGGAAAACCATAGCTCATTTCTATTACATAGTTGTTTCCGTCTTTACCCTGAATAAAGTCTATTCCTATGGAACCAACCTCTAATTTGTCTGCAATATCAAACGCGGTTGCCACGATATCCTTATCAAGGTGTTCATTTGGATACGACATATCACCGCTTCCAGATGCGCGAAAATCACCCGCCCGCACAATTCGCTTCAGTGCAACAGCTCGGTTTCCAGCAACGACTACTCGAATGTCTTCCCCCTTGTTGGGAATAAAATCTTGCATCATAACGTAACCCCTTTCCTTNGCGGCAAGACGGGAATATTTTGGCGGGAATACATATCTAAGCGGCCATTTTAAAAACAAAAGAAACTTCTTGATGACGTTGGGCTCTTTTCGAACTATATCGCTATACCTACTAAATACGTTATACAGAGAATAACCCCGATTAAATGATTTCCAAATTTTTAATCTTGCTTGTATAGGTGACTTAATTAAAAACACATTTGAAGAGGCTGAACCTCTTCTTAATTTCATTACAAAAGGGTATTCATGAAGTTGGCTGGCACGGATGGCTTCACGATTAGAAAAATAAATATCAGTGCGTGCATGGTTGAATCCATGAATATCAAAAAAGTACTTTTGTGCAACCTTATCATCAAAATGCCATAAGTGCTTGGTAGACGGAAATACTTTAATACCGCTAGACTCCATAGCCTGAATGAGCTGCTTTGAAATGAGNTGNTCCTNANAGCTTTCATGGCTNANGTGCCAAAAAAANTGNGTGCANTCNNTTANATNCTTTAANATNNCNGTGCTAAAAGCATCCACCANTNTGAATGGTATTNGNTTCTTTTCACAATAGGAAATCCAGTATTTAGTAAAGCCAGATTTATTTTTATGTATAGCGATTCTCATTACATTCCTATTTCATACAATTGGCAAGTTGTTCCGTACTTATAAATTGTGCATCTGGCCACTTGTGGACAATACGNTGCATTAACNCTTNTACATTCATCAAACCACGCGTACGATTCTTTTCATTTATAGCGCCAATGTAATTTACTCGGTGAGAACTTATTATTGCGGGTCGCTTCCAAAGGAAAGCACTTGAAATCTCCTTCATTGCCTTACCAACATAATCTGTTGAAGTATTTTCACTCGGTTCAAAATGCACATTTCTTACCATGTAAGTTAAGGCACTTTCTGATTTGTCACCGTGTACTAATCGCTTGTTCACTATTCCATCACTACTGGGAACGCGCTGTACATTAAACGCCTGAAGAAACCCAACCCCATTATTAGATAGCACATTTTCAATACGGTCAAACCATGTATAATTTGGAGGTGTAAAAGAAACTGTTGANTACCCAAAAGCCTCCTTAAATTCTTTTAGGGAATGCTCTAATCTAGAAATCATAAACTCCTCATCACCGGGAACGTCCAAATCAAAAGCTGCTTGTAAACTCTGGCTCAATGTAGAGGTAGTCTGCCGACTAATTCCCCACATCTGCCATTTAAACGCCTCTAAAAGCAATTCATTTCCATCTTTTAAGGCTCGCAGCCAACGCTTTACATGGACGTGCTCGCATCCATGAAGCTGAGGTCTAAAAATACCTTCTTGTATTCCTTGATGCCACAGATTCAACCCTTGAACATACCTAGCATCGCGTTCCTTCATTTTTTGAAAAGACGTTCTAAGGTTTAATGAGGTGTATGATTCAAATTCAGATGCCTGTATTTGGTCAAAATCCGGATTACTCATTAAAACGTTGGCCGTGAGTACAGGATGATTACCCTTAAAGTCTTTCACAGAACTTAACGTTTCAAAAAGTGCTTCTAAATCTTGGTCAGAAGCCATGGTATCATTTTGCATATAATGGCACTTTTCTACTGCCACACCTCGCTTAACCAAAGCATCTAAAGCCTGTGAAGAATGTGTACGAAAAGATCCCCAATCATCACTCTGAAGGACAATAAGTTTCTCAGAAGTCTTCTTTCCCTTGCTGTTCTGCCAATGCCGTTTTAAGCTACTAACCATTATTCAATGCTAAAAAGTAGTTCTTTAGCGCCTTGCGGTAATTAGAATAATGAAATTCTTGTTCGGCGGTTTTTCGTGCTTCTAATCCAATTCGCTTGGCCAATTCCTTATCCGAATATAAGCTATTCATAAGAAGAGCCAATTGGTCGCTATCCGAACTGTCCCCAATAATCAATGCGTTTTTATCATCCTCTAAGAACAATTCTGAATCGCCAAAAGCTGTAGTGATTATAGGAATACCAAAGCCCATACATTCGCCTAATTTGGTTGAAAAATTATATTTATTTCTAATATTGTTGGGCTTGTTGATNACGACCATATAACACGATTCGAGCTTTAGATGGAGCTCTTCTTTGGAGAGGTATTTATGAAAAGTTACTAAGTCTTGCAGTTCATATTGGCTTATGATTTTATTGATTTTATTCTTAATGGCAGGTAGAGTGTTGAAATTCGAAAATTCGTACCTAAGGGCTAGCCCGTGATCCCGCACTGCCTTACCGTATGCCTCAAATACAGTTTCTATCCCGTCTTTGAAATTTGTTAACGTCCCCGCATGAAAAATAAAATCCGAACTTAATCTTGCCGAGTTTAATGGAGTAGACGGAACGTTAGTAAGGATAGGAATTCGAATTATTTTACATGATTTGGACACCACGGGCTCAAGCAATTGCTCTAACTCCTTGGAGATACAAATAAATCCGTCAACAAAAGGAAATATGCATCTTATCGTGATGAATCGTTTGAGGGCATTGGAAAATGTGGTGTCCATCCGCCTTGCCTTAATGCTGTGCGGAAGCTCATTGAGCTCAATGATGTATTTTCTTTTGGTAAGCTTTGCAATACAAAGTATCGCAATCATTTGAGGCCACCTGTAGCCCGAAGAAAATAACACATCGTATTCCTTATATGATGTGATGTATCTATACAACTTTACCCGGTGAAATAGTGCGCTTAAGTCTCGAATAAAAGGCAGACTATCCCATTTACTTTTTTTACGCCAATGGTACACCTTGTGCCCATCAAAAAGCACGTCCTTAGTGACAAGGTTTACTTTCTGACCTTCTGAAGCAACTGTAAAATCCACATCCTCAGAACAAATAGCGTCAGCATAATTCCTTAACCTGTTGGCCATTGCCTGGCCTTTTGGATANGANCCTTTNNANAGNCATAGAATNTTTANNTNGCTATCNGACATCATTATTTNGACCAAAAGGGTAGTAAGNATTTCAANNGTCTTTCCAANNAAATNCTGACTCNTNGTTAANCGNTGATAATTCGTNTCCAACTGTTGNACGTAATTTCTGANTNGGAAGNAGNCTNATTNTNTTACCNGCNANCATATGATCGGCNTTCAANNCCNTTTNATNAAAATCNTGNNCTAAANATTNACAATNNTTNNNTAANAGATTCCGGCTNTACNANCCANNGCCTAAAATGAATACGNCNTCCNTTAAAAANAANTNNNGTACANGCACACGNAAGNTTNCTTATGANCCAATCCAAAAGAACTTTTNNTGTTCTTTTNGGNGGNGANGNNNTTTCNANNCCNTCNTTCAAATCNACNACNACNTTCTTNTTTTCAGAATTNAANACNCCGCGAAAATTTCTACAAATATGNANGANTTGNACCTCNGCAAACTTNGTNAANNCAAANGGTCGTGTAGCTTGTTTTGANGAATCTATNATNAANGACNTNCCGCAATTTTCATAAATAGTATCGTATAAGAGTTCTGTTGATTCTATGTAGGTTCTGAACATTTGAGACGGGAAAAGCTGATTTTTCAATACTCGCAAA
>PAND01000008.1 GCA_002707525.1 Flavobacteriales bacterium | reverse complement strand
GATGTCTTGGGGCCTCTGCCCAATTTTAGTTGTGCTGATGCCATTGAAGTGCCGACCACCAAAAACGGAACACCGGTAACTTTTGGGCCGGCTGCAGAGGGCGGCAATGGGAGCACCAATCCGGACGATTGTAATTGTCCCTGGGCATTCGGCTTGGGTTGTCAAACAGGTGTTTGTCAAATACGATCAAAGCATCCACTACAAAGAGCTTTTATGGATACATTAACTCTTTAAGAGTCGATAAGGTGAAGGAATTGATTAATAAAGATGGCGATAAATATACCTTGTTCGCATTGGCAGAAAGGTCAGGTTTCAATTCTAAATCAAGCTTTCACAGCATATTTAAAGAATTGACAGGAATGACTCCAAATGAATATAAACGCTTAAATTAAGGCTATGTCTAAAAGCGTTCAGTCAGAATCACCTTTAACCGCTAAAGCTCCTTTTTTGGTGCTCGATGCATCTGCGGGGTCGGGAAAAACATACACACTTGTGCAGCATATTCTCATGAGTGCTTTGAAGCACCCAAAAACAGAATACGCCTACCAAAAAATACTAGCCATCACTTTTACCAATAACGCGGCGGACGAAATGAAAACGCGTTTGCTAGAACATTTACTGGTCTATAGTAAACGTGACGTGCCCCAGAAAGACACGTTCTTTAAGCCTATTTGGGAGGCTTTAGAATTAGACGCGAATGAATTACAACGAAGAGCAGCTTCTACCGCCAAGCACATGCTTCATAATTATTCAACGCTCAACGTTGGCACGATTGACCAATTTACACACCGTCTTGTTCGCACCTTTACAAAAGATTTAAACTTAGAGGACAATTTTGAAGTCCGTCTAGATTTAGAAGCCATGGTTGCCGAGGCTCTTGAGGGGCTCTACAGTTCACTGGGTGATCATTCCGACCTGAAAAAAGCAATGGTGACACTCGTACATGAAAGAATGGCTCGTGATGAAAATTATAATCCTGACTATCACCTTAAAAAGGAAGGAAAGGACAGCTTTCAGGAAGATAATTGGCAATATCTAGAAAAACTCCCTCCGCCGGAAAGACTTATTAGCGTTGAGGTTGAGCTAAAGCGTCAAATTCACGCCATCTCTATTGAAGGCAAGGCTCTGTCTAATGAAGCGCGCACCTTGATTAAAGAGCAGGGTCTAGAAGGTTCAATCGTGCATTTTAATCCCGTAAAAAAGCACATCCTAGAGTATTGGCAAAACCTTAGAAAACATCCGCTAAATGCTGTGGATAACCTTTGGAAGTCTCACGTCAAAAAAAACGGTCAGGTTTGGGAAGACTTTTTAAACAAGGCCAAGCGTTTTGAATCAGAAAACAAGCGCAAGCTGATGGCCTTGAAGCTAGCCGCCGTGAAATTGCAAAGGTTAGCGGCAATAAAAGCGCTGCTGCAAAAGTTTGACGATTTACAGAAAAGCCAAAACACCATGCCTTTGAGCTCCTTTAACAAACTCATATACAAAGAGCTTGACAATGAGCCCGCAGGTTTTATATATGCTCGATTAGGTGAAAAATATTGGCACTTTTATATTGACGAATTCCAAGATACCTCACAGATTCAATTCACAAACCTCCACCCATTAATTGAGCACACTTTAACAAAAGATGAGTTTAAAAATTCTGCTCTTATAGTTGGAGACGCTAAGCAAAGTATTTACCGGTGGCGCGGAGGAAAGGCTGAGCAGTTCATGGATCTTGTTAATAATGAGCATCCCATCAATAAAGCAGGTGGGTTTGAACAATATAAAAGGGAAACTCTGCGTCTAAAAAATAATTATAGAACATACGGAGCCATTGTAGACTTCAACAACAACTTATTTGCCTCCATGTCTAGTGAGCTTGGGCTAGAGGGACACCAGAACGTCTATTTAAGTGATCGGGTGAGCCAATCAGCCATAAAAGAAAAAGAGCTTGGCGAAGTCATAATAGATGTAATTGAAGGGGAGGACGCCGGTGACTTTAAAGCTCTGGCCTGTGAGAAAACCCTTGAGCGGATCAAAGAACTTGGTAAGCGCGGGTTCGACTATTCAGACATAGCCATCCTAGTTAGAGGAAATGCCGACGGAAAACTCATTGTCAACTACCTCACAAATAACGGCTGTCCGGTTTTTACTTCCGACGGATTAATTCTTGGCAATAGCCATGAAGGGAGACTGCTTCACGCCGCTTTTCAAATGTACCTTAATCCTGACGATAAACAATCGCGATTCGCCCTAGCCCATGCTTTAGTTCGCCAGAAAAAGGTGCCAAAAGAAGATGGGTTTATTTTGGAAAAGAACACCACTGAATTTGGCGCTTCTGCTTTGATAGAGCACTTTCCAAAAGCCTCCAAATTGCTGCGTCCTTCGGACAGTTTGTTTGATTTTGCCGTACGTACGTTTGATGTTTTTGGTTATTTAGATACCCCAAACGCCGCTGTTGATAGCGCTTTGGATGCTGTCTATGCTTATCAAAGTCGAGAAGGCGCGTTTGCCAATTTTCCCGTCTGGTGGAAAGAAGAAGCAGCAAACAAACCTATTCAGACACACGCTAATACACAGGCAGTGCGCGTAATGACGGTTCACAAAAGCAAAGGCCTTGAGTTTGAGCATGTAATAGTGCCCTTTGACATCAACTACAAAAAGGACAGCTCTGAACATTGGTTAGAATTTCCCTATCACGACGAGCTTGAACGCATGCCTGTTTCGTTTACCAAAGAGAATTTAGATTTATTTGAGAAGGACCACGCTCTAGAACTAGAAACTAAGAGCCGATTCGATTGGATGAATATGGTTTATGTCGCCTTGACAAGGCCCGTTTGTGGATTACATATTATGCTCAAAGAAGCCAAAAAGCCTACAAATTTATCCAAAGCAGTCTTTGATCAGCTTGGGACTGAAGGCGCAGCAGGACAATATGTTGTTGGAAAAGCGGTGCCACATCATGATAAAAAAGAGGATGCTCCACAATTGGACAAAAAATTGCCGAAGACTACTATTGGTGAGGTAACGTTAAAAATGTCACTATCTGCGCCAAATAATTGGCAAAACGGCGGAATAGACGTACGGAAGTGGGGGACAGCAATGCACCGAATACTTCAAGGGCCAAAAGAAAAGAGACGGCAAAGCCTGGAACGCCTTTATCGAAGCGGCATATTTTCTGCTGCCCTTAGCGAACGCGCACATCATATTCTTGACCAAATAGTTGCTCACAAAGCCTTAAATCTCGTGGGTAAGCCAGGTGTTGCTGTATATACGGAACGTAGCCTTATAAATGGTGAACATTTCTTTAGGCCAGATTTGATCATTGAGTCGGAACAGCAATTAATGGTTATTGATTATAAAACAGGCACTCCAAAAGCAAAGGATGAACATCAGTTGAACGAATACATAGATCTTCTTTCTGCTGGTTTTGAAAACGTGGAAGGAGAGCTACTTTATATTTAAATTAAGCCTGAATAAAAAAACAACTTAATGAGAACGAATTACTTGTTTAAAACAGCTACAGCCCTACTAGGTTTTCTGTTTCTAATGACTGCTTCCCGTTGTACGTCTGACAACATTGAAGACCGCACGGGCTCTGGTAATTTTTGTGATACCTCTGCCGTTTCCTTTAGTCAAGATATAAAATCAATCATTGGTCAGAATTGCGAGGGCTGTCATAACGGGGCCTCTGCAAGCGGGGGGTTAAACTTAGCCGGTCATCAAAACATTCAATCTGCTGCCTTGAGCGGGTCAATAATGGACAGGGTTCAACGTCCATTAAGCGATCCGCTATCTATGCCTCCAAACGGTCCGTTAAGCGATTGTGATCAAAAAAAATTAACCGCCTGGATCAGTGAAGGCGCATTAGACAATTAATCTATGAAGTTCAAACTAACCACACTACTATTTATTGTTGCGTTTTCAGCTAGTGCTCAACAATACCTTACAAGGCAAGGGTCGCTTTCTTTTGATGCGGGCTCTCCATTAGAAGATATCTATGCAACGAGTAAAAGCGCTACAGCCGTTTATGATGCAGAGGACAATAAACTTGGTGTTCAAGTGCTTCTGACTTCCTTTGAGTTTAAACGCGCTTTAATGCAGGAACACTTCAACGAGAATTATGTGGAGAGTGAAGTGTACCCAAAGGCTGTATTCAAGGGAAGGTATAAAGACGGAAGGGCAATAGGGGCTTTAAGTATACATGGCGTTACTAAAGATGTTAATGTACCTGCCACATTGGAGATGTCTGAAAAAAGCGTTTTATTAAATGCACAATTTTCGGTAAAAATTGAAGAGTTCGGGGTTTCAATCCCTAAAGCTGTTGCCAATAAAATCGACTCCGAGGCCAAAATAACCGTGAACTGTGAAATGGTAGCGAGATGATAAAGAAACTATTACTCCTCTCTCTGTTTTATACAAGCGGGGTTGCTTTTGCGCAGGAAAAAGATTTGTTTGATTTATTTGAAGACAAGGAAACAAGTCAAGTTATCTACGCGACTTTTAAAGGGACACACTTAATTAATGCCGCAACCAACGAAACGCCGGGCAAAGGAGTTCTGCAGTATGTTATTGCTCACCGGTTTGGTAGCTTTGGAGACGAGTATCTCTACAATTTCTTTGGTTTAGACAACGCTCAAATAAGAATGCAAGTTGATTACGGAATTAACGATAGGTTGAACATTGGCGTTGGCAGAAGCTCCTTCCTTAAAGTGGCAGATGGATTTATAAAATATCAACTTCTTCAACAACAGACGGGAGACATGAACATCCCCTTAAGTATCTCCTTACACAGTTCAGTAAACTACAGAAACGCAAAATATACAGACGGAATTGAGCACTTCAGCTCTGATCGATTGTCGTATATGCACCAAGCCATAATTGCCAGAAAATGGAACCGTCAATTAAGCACGCTAATTAGTCCATCTATTGTGCACTTTAACCTTGTGCCCACAGGAAACGACCCCAACACAACGGCGCATTTAACACTTGGGGGGCGGTATAAATTATCAAATCGTATGGCGCTTACCGCGGAATCTACCCTTCGGTCAAACAGCACTTATGGACAACCTAACAGCGATGAGCAGGTTAACCTGAAGGTTCCATTAGCTATAGGTGTAGATATTGAAACAGGCGGACACGTGTTCCAATTTCATTTATCAAATACACAATCCATGAATGCGCCTTACTGGATGGCTCAAAACCCATATGATATTCGGAACGGAAGCCTTTTCTTAGGTTTTAATATTTCACGCGTTTTCACAATTAGGGAATAACATTTGTGCATAAAAAAACCCTGCCCGAAGACAGGGTTTAACCAAACCAATAAACCTAAGCTACTCTTAAGTTACCCTAAAGTTAGGTTCATTTTTTGACAATGAATCAAAAAGATGTTAAAATTAAGTGTCAAACAGACACTTTTAAGCAAAATGAGTACTTCTGCTCATTAAATAAGGCTCATTAAGTGTCTTCTTGCTTCTTTTTGCGGTGATGAAAACACCTTGCCTCCTAAATTATTACCCTGTAATTAACTCCCGAAATAATCATCGACTACTCCACTATACTTTGCAGCCCGGCAAGAGGAGAGTCAAATAGCCCAACGGCCATTTCAACCCACAGGATAGCGAACAGAAGGGCCGTAAAAAAAACAATAAGCCATCTCTGAACGCTTCGCAATTTCTTCCAAAGAATAATCTCGACGGTTGTAAAAATATACACCATTACGCCGGCAATTAAAAAATCCATAAACGACCACGCCACTTCGTCGCTCAAGACATTTGCTAACAACGGAACTAAAAGAACAAATACCGCTATTAACGCCGGCCACCAAAAAACAGTGTTTTTCTTCTGCAAACCAAGTGCTTTTTACCTTAAACAACGCTTATAGTAAGTATCTAATCTAAGTTATCTAGCAAGTAAAACAACGCGCCCATGGATGCTGCACCCATTTCTAAGCTTCTTGGATGTATTGCATTGATGTTGTCTCTTGCACTATGATGAAAGTCAAAATAGCGTTGGCTTTCTGGGCGATAACCAATGAAAAAATCGTCATGACCCCGTAAAGGACCAAGATCAGCTCCACCACCGCCTTGTGCAAAAACGTGCAAACCATATGGACTCAATAGCTCTTTAAATGTTCTTACTTGCTCAAGCAGGGTGTCGTTAGCGCTTATCCCAAATCCTCTTGGAACGTCTCCACCTGCATCACTTTCCATCGCTACCCAATGATATACACCTTCCGATTTAGCCCAACGCGCATATTCTTTGGCTCCGTCCAATCCAAACTCCTCGTTAGCCCACAATACCACGCGAACGGTACGATTATTTTTATAGCCCACCTTTTTCATTAGGTTGGGAACCTGCATGGCATGTACGCAGCCCGCGCCATCGTCTTGTGCTCCTTGGCCAAGGTCCCAAGAGTCGATATGACCGCCAACAAGCATGATTTCATCTGGTTTTTTACTGCCTTTGAAGTCTGCTATCATGTTATAATTAGTTGCTGTGCCCTGAACGCCGCAGTCTAAGAAAAGCTCAAGCTCAACTGTACCGCCTTCTAACATTTGATTTAACCTATCCGCTGCCTGCCAAGAAACAGCCGCGGTTGGGATTTTTACCTCGCTGTCCCCATAGCTCATGGCACCAGTATGCGGAAGATCGTCCCGCAACAAAGTCACAGAACGCATTACAGTTGCTACCGCACCCAGCTTTCCGGCCTCCATAGCTCCTGCCCAGCGGTACTTAACCGCGCCGCCATAGGCGTTGAATGTGCTGATTAAACTGTGGTCCATGTACGTATTGTAAAAGACTATTTTTCCTTCTACACCGTCTTTGCCTAATACTTCTAGCTCTTCAAATGAACCAACCTCTACCACCTCAGCTTTTAATCCTTCCTTTGGTGTAGGTACGGAACCTCCCAATGCTGTTGTAGGTAACGAAACAGAATCGCCCCCAGCATAGGCTTTTGACCACTCCGTGCCACGATACCACTTAGGTACCTCAACCGGTTGTAACCATGCGGTATCCGCGCCCGCTTCCAGCATCATCTGTTTGGTATATCTAGCCGCTTGATTTGCGGCTTCCGAGCCACTTGGTCGAGGACCAATTGCTGTGCACATGTAGTGGAGCCATTTATACCCCTGTTGCTCGCCTAAGGCCTCTGTATAAATTGCTTTTATGACGTTGTTGGCGTCTTCTTGTGCGCTGACCTGCACGCTACACCCTAAAAAGAGAGAAAGAGCTAATATCTTCATATAATTTTCTTTTTCTATTGCGCGTCTCTTGCGAAGTGGCTGGTAAAAAAACCAATTTCATAGTGGTCTCGCGGTTACTTGCGCTACTTTATTTTTCAATACTTCTTTGGCGTTCTAAACATTGTAGTCCTTAATAGACACCTACAGCTGCTTGCATCAAAAGCCCACAGATATAGGCTCCATAGGTTCCTAGTGCATAACCCAAAACGGCCAACAAGACCCCTACGGGCGCTAACGCTGGATGGAATGCCGCAGCAACTACAGGTGCGCTTGCTGCGCCTCCAATATTTGCCTTTGACCCGACTGCCAAGAAAAAGTACGGCGCCTTAATGATTTTAGCAACCAAAAGCATTAATCCAACGTGGATGATCATCCACACCAACCCTACTGCAAACAAGCCTGGATTCTCAAATACCTCCATAACATTCATGCTCATTCCAATGGTTGCTACAAGAATATAGATAAATACCGAGCCCACTTTAGAAGCACCTGCTCCTTCAAGGTTTCTTGCTTTTGTGAAACTCAAAGCGATACCTATTGTAGTAGCAATCACTACCAGCCAAAAGAACCCAGAAGTAAGGCTGAATTTTGATAACACCGGATAGTTTTCACCAATAAATGGAGCTATAACATCGCTAAGCCCGTGTGCTAAGCCCGTAGCTCCGAAAGCTATGGCGAGGATATAGATTAAATCGTTGAAGGAAGGGATTTTTGAAATACTTGTTGTGTATGCTTCCATCTTTTCTTGAAGCGTCAATACAGAGGACGCGTCTGCTTTAAACCAAGCGTCTATATTTTTAGTCTTAGCAACACCAATTAGCAAAAAGGCCATCCATAGTTCTGCGACCAAAACATCCACGGTTACCATAGCAGAAAATATATCTTCACTTACCTCAAACACTTCCTTCATCGCTGCTTGATTAGCTCCTCCGCCTATCCATGAGCCTGCGACTGTTGTCATTCCGCGCCAAATATCTTCTGCGTTCGCACCAATAATATCAGGGGCAATAAAACTAAAAAACAAAATGGAAAGGGGTCCGCCTATGATTACACCTACGGTTCCCGTAAAAAACATAATCAACGCTTTAGGGCCAAGTTTTTTCACCTCGCCAAAATCAATGCTAAGCGTTAATAAGATAAGAGCTGCAGGGAGCAAATAACGCGACGCCATAAAATATAGACGGCTTTGCTTTGGGTCAATAACTTCAAACGTAGTAAGTAAAGAAGGCAGAAAATAGCATAATAGAAGCGCTGGTATGTATTTATAAAACTTCTTCCAAAAAGGGTTTTTACTTTTCGAAGTCAAAAAAATACCCCCTAACATCGCTGCTAGAATTCCAAAAAGAGTTGCGTCATTTGTAATCCAAGGATCTATTTCGTGTGTCATCACTTGAGTGTTGTGTTTTCTAGTCGATTAATTTCCCTTGCTAAGATATCGGAACGAAAGGTATGTGCACCATCATATGTGCTCACTTCGGGATGAAGACCAAAATCATTGTTATATAAGGCTATACGCTCCTGTCTTTTGGCTTGACTTATAAAAGGGTCTGTGGAACCAAACCATGCGCTCATATGCGTTTTAGCAATCACCCTCTTGCTTTTTTCGTCTAAGTCTGGTGGCCAGCTTCCTGCCCAAGCTAGTAGAGAGTGAAAGTGCACTTTTGATTCTCCCAGGAAGCGCATACCAGTGGCTACGCCTTGGCTAAACCCCACCATATGAAATCGAGCCTTAGGAGCCTCTATTGCTCCCCAACTAACCACTTCATTCAAAAAAAGGTGTTGATTGTCAATGTCTATTAATCGGTCCTCCTTAGTCATCCAAGATGCGCCTACTCGTCCTTCTGTGCCTTGGAGGTAAAATTTATGAGGACCTTGTGGGAAGAGAAAAGCTCGTGTGTCTTGACTTAAAGGAACAAAGTGTCTTTTGAAATACTCTACCAACTGGCCATATCCGTGCAGCGCAAGCCAAATATTGGTCGTGTTTTTGTTTAGTTTACCTAAGGAAACTATGCGTAGTTTCTGTGTTACTTCAAGAAGATGCTTAGACATTAGGCACCTGGAAATTCTGGTTTCCGCTTTTCTAAAAAAGCTTGGGTTCCTTCTTTGAAATCTTCTGTCTCAAAGCAATCTCCAAAAGCCTGAACTTCCACATCATACCCCACAGAACCTTCAAGAAGCCCTGCGTTTACGCTCTCTATGGCAAAGCCCATTGCAATTATACTGTTCTTCATAAATGATTCTGCTAGCTTCTTGGCAGAATCAAGCAGCTCTTCTTGAGGCACCACTTGGTTCACCAACCCATAGCCAAGAGCTGTTTCTGCATCAATCATTTTTGCACTGAAAATCATTTCTAATGCTCTTCCTTTACCTATTAACTGAGGAAGGCGTTGTGTGCCGCCGTAACCTGGAATAAGTCCCAATGAAGTCTCTGGCAAGCCCATACGAGCGTTTTCAGAGGCAACCCTTAAGTGAGCAGACATGGCAAGTTCTAACCCGCCACCTAAAGCAAAACCGTTAACAACTGCAATTACGGGCTTAGGAAATTCTTCAATTAAATTAAACACAGACATATGCCCCTCCTTGGACAATTCAGTGCCTTGCTCTCCGTTAAAAGAAGAGAACTCTTTTATATCCGCTCCTGCAACAAAGGCCTTGTCTCCCGCACCCGTGAGTAAGACTACTTTTGTCGAGGCATCGTCTCTTAAACCCTCAAACACTTGGTTTAATTCATTTAAAAGCTTCCTGTTTAAGGCATTAAGCTGTTTGGGTCTATTCAGGGTTACTAGGGCTATGCCTTGATTTTTTTCAACGTGTATGAATTGAAATTGACTCATATTAATCTATTATGATTGGTAATTCTATGATAAATTCTGTCCCTTTGGGAGAAGTGTTGAATCGAATGGATCCGCCTAAATTTTCAATTAAGTTTTTAACCATTGCTAGTCCAAGGCCCATTCCTGAGTTTTTAGTAGTAAAGTTGGGCTCAAACACACGCTCCTGCATATAATCAGGAATGCCCTCGCCGTTGTCTTCAACACATATTAATACGTATTGATTGTTGCTATTCACCCGGACTCTAATTTCTGCGTTCCTATCATCCGGAACGCTTTGAATTGCATTCTTAACAAGATTATGCATGATTCTTGACCACTGTTCCTTGTCTATTTTCGCGTAAACAGGCCCAGAGGAAGAAAAGCTTACACCTCTATCCGAATACAAGGCAACGGCCCTGTTTGTTTGATACGAAAGATCAAACCGCTTCAATTTAAGGCCTGGCATCTGCGCAAAACGAGAAAACGCCTCTGCTATATTAGTAAGGTTTTCCACCTCTTCCAAAAGATTTGAAGCCATGTCTCGAACCTCACTTATGTCTTTTTCGCGCTCCATCATTTGCAAGGACAAACGCATTGGTGTTAATGGATTTTTTATCTCATGCGCAACCTGTTGCGCCATTTCTTTCCACGCACTCTCGCGCTCAGTTGTTGCCAACTCTACAGCTGTTTGTTCAAGTTTGTCCACCATAACATTATACTGCTGTATAAGCTCGCCAATTTCATCATTGAATCGCCAGTCTAGCTTTTCATTCGACTTATTCAAACGCACCTTTTTCAGCTGCTCTATAACGCGTTTCATGTTTTGACTAATGTAATTGGATAAGATGAAGGCCAATAAAATCCCTAAAAGAAGAAGGAACAGATAGACATAAACAAGCTGCTTGAGAAAGTCTATCTCGCCCTCAGGTATAGTCGAATTATCAACGCGATATAATGTTTTAATGATTAAGTCTTCCGTGCCAATAGGTGTGATGATTACACTCGTGCTTACAAGCAGGTTTCCTCCATATTCGGACACCTTTCTCCCTGAATGTTTTGGTGCCTTGGGCGAATTCACCTTGGATTGGAGAACACCTTTGTTTTGATTCTGTAAAATTGATTTTGTAATAAGTTCACCTTGTGGATGATAAATACCAATGTCTAGTTTATGAATAGATCCTATTTCCTTTATCCGGCTACCTAAAACTGCACGCAAGCCCTCAACTGTTCCAACAACACTGTCTTGACCAGAAATGACGTATTCAATATGGCTTATGATGGCTCGCTCTTTACGCTCAAAACGTTCGTTGTGATATTCCTTTGTCTCTTTTTTAAAGTGATACAAGCTGAATGTTCCTGTTAGCAAAAATGCCAATAACAGATTCAACAGCATGAATAAAAAAGTTCGGACCCTAAGTGTTAGAAAGCGCATAGTTCGAATTTAGTGCTTTCATGAAGAGGGCTCAAAAAATCTACTGGTTTTATGAGCACCTTCAAGTTCTCAGGAAATTATATACTTTATAGCAAGAAAAACCCCCTGTGCCATGGGCACAAGGGGTTTTCTGTTTTCAACGTTTAAGAAGGTGTTATCAGGCTAGAGCGTCTGCGCCACCAACTATTTCAAGTATTTCATTGGTAATCGCTGCTTGACGTGCTTTGTTGTACTCCAATTTAAGATCGTCACGTAAGTCATTTGCGTTGTCCGTAGCTTTGTGCATTGCAGTCATACGGGCTCCGTGTTCCGATGCATTAGCGTCTAAGAGAGATGCAAAAAACTGAGTCTTTAATGAAGTAGGGATTAAATCTTCAAGGATTTCTGTTTTTGACGGTTCATACAAGTACTCTGTGGAGTCATGAGGTCCTTCTGTATCTATAGATATAGGCAACATTTGCTCTACCGTTGGCTCTTGAACAGCAGCATTTCGGAACGAGTTGTATACAAGAACTACCTTGTCGTACTCATCTGCCAAATACGCTGCCATCAATTTTTCAGCATACGATGAAGCTGCCTCAAAATTGATGTTGTCCCATAATTCTGGATTGCGCTCAACAAGGTGTGAATCATCTCTGAATGCATCTGCAGCTTTCTTTCCAATCGCAACAATAGAGATTTCTTCGTCCTTGTCTAACATATATGCTTTTGCTCTTTTGACAATGCTCGAATTGAAAGCCCCACATAAACCACGATTTGAAGTAATCACAACAAGGCAGGTGCGATTACCGTCTCGTGATTCCCCGTATGCGTTTTCACCACTTTCTAAAGTTGATGACGCCTTTTGCAAAATTTCTGTTAGCTTAGAGGCATACGGACGCATCTGCACTATGGCGTCTTGCGCTTTCTTAAGTTTGGCAGCACTAACCATCTTCATTGCTGAAGTGATTTTCATTGTGTTACCAATCGAAGTTATCCTGTTTCTTAGCTCTTTTAAATTCGCCATAATTGGGAACTGTTTAAACTCAGGCTCCGCAGCCTAAGCTGGTATATTGTTATCCTTCGTATGCTGGCAGAACTTCCGAAACAGACTTCTCTATAGCCTCAATTTCCGCTTCTGTCCATTTACCTGCAGCAATGCTCTCTAGGGAAGCTTTATGGTTTGCATCCATATATTCAATTAATGCAGACTCAAATGCTTTCACCTTGTCTACAGAGACCTTGTTTAGTTTCCCTTTGGTTCCAACATAAATAATTGCTACCTGGTGCGCCACTGACATTGGTGCATTAACACCTTGTTTCAATATTTCAACGTTGCGCTGACCTTTATTGATTACCGCCATAGTAGCTGCATCTAAATCCGATCCAAACTTAGCAAATGCTTCTAGTTCGCGAAATTGTGCTTGATCTAGTTTCAGGGTTCCCGAAACTTTCTTCATTGGCTTTATTTGAGCAGAACCGCCCACTCGCGAAACTGATATACCCACATTAATTGCAGGACGCACCCCTGAATTGAATAAATCAGCCTCAAGGAATATTTGACCATCTGTAATTGAAATTACATTGGTTGGAATGTATGCAGATACATCCCCTGCTTGTGTTTCAATAATTGGTAACGCAGTCAATGAACCCCCGCCTTTTACTTTGCTTTTCAACGACTCTGGAAGGTCATTCATCTGCGATGCTATCGTATCGTCTGCAATTACTTTTGCTGCACGTTCTAGAAGTCTTGAGTGCAAATAGAAAACATCTCCAGGGTATGCCTCGCGACCCGGTGGACGACGCAACAGAAGTGAAACCTCACGATAAGCAACTGCCTGCTTAGATAAATCATCATAGATAATTAATCCAGGACGACCTGTGTCGCGGAAGTACTCGCCAATAGCCGCTCCTGCGAAAGGCGCGTAGAACTGCATTGGAGAAGGGTCCGAAGCGTTCGCAGCAACTATAGTTGTGTATTGCATTGCGCCTGCATCCTCAAGTGTTTTAGCTATCCCTGCTACCGTTGAACCTTTTTGAGCAATAGCCACATAAATACAATAAACAGGTTCTCCTTTATCAAAAAACTCTTTTTGATTGATGATGGTGTCAATTGCAACTGTGGTTTTTCCTGTTTGACGATCGCCAATTATTAGTTCGCGCTGGCCTCTACCAATAGGAATCATTGCATCAATAGATTTGATACCTGTCTGCAACGGCTCGTTTACTGGTTGACGAAAAATCACCCCTGGAGCCTTACGTTCTAGCGGCATCTCGTACGTTTCGCCTTCAATCTGTCCTTTTCCATCAATTGGATTACCAAGAGTGTCCACAACACGGCCCACCATCCCTTCGCCAACATTGATTGACGCAATAGTGTTTGTGCGTTTAACTGTAGAGCCTTCCTTGATATCAGTCGATGACGCGAGCAATACTATACCTACGTTATCTTCTTCAAGGTTTAGAACTATACCTTTTTGACCGCTTTCAAATTCTACCAACTCACCCGATTGGGCATTCGTTAGACCATAGGCGCGCGCAATACCGTCACCTACCTCTAAAACTGTACCTACCTCTTGAAGGTCAGCGCTTGACGCCATACCTGAGAGTTGTTGCTTGAGAATTGCTGAAATTTCAGCTGGATTTACTTCTGCCATGATATTTTATATTAAGGCTTTGTTTTTTAAAGTTTCGCCTCGAAAGACGTGTCAATTAAACGGTTTCTCATCGCTCTTAGCTTTCCTGAAACCGTGTTGTCTATCTGATATCCGCCAACAAAAAGCTTCATACCGCCAATGGTGGACTCGTCTACTCGTTCGCTAAGAATCACTTCTTTGCCCAGTTGAGTTTTAAGTGATTTGATCAATTTTGTCTTATCTGCGTCACTCAAAGAAACAGCAGTAGTCACTTTAGCTTCAACGATACCTTTGTGTTCCAGCACGTCTTTTTCAAATTTTTCACAGATAGAGACCAATACCGATTCACGACCGTTTTTGGTTATAAGCGAAACAAACCCTTCAAAAATGGGCGAAAACGCGTTTTTAAAGACTTCATTAAAGATTGCCTGTTTCTTGTCTGTTTTAACAATGGGGCTTGCCAATAGTAGCTCTAAGTCACGAGAGCTCAAGATTGCCTTTTTTAGTGTGGCCACGTCTTCGCTTACCCTGTCTAGCTGTTTCATTTCCACAGCCAGTTCAAGCAATGCTTTACTATAACGCGACGCAACTCTTGGATAGTTCATGCCCTTTTATTAATTNATTTCTACTTCATCAATCATCTTACTGATCATTTCTGCTTGCTTATTCTTGGCACTCAATTCTTGGCCTAGAACTTTTTCAGCAATCTCAATGCTCAGTGTTGCTGCTTGATTTTTTAGTTCCGCAATAGCAGCAGNTTTTTCGTTCTCAATGGTGGCTTTTGCGGAAGTAATNGCTTTTTCTGCTTCAGAAGCAGCGCTCTCTTTAGCTTCTGCAACTATGCTGTTTTTCATGTCACGCGCCTCTTTTAAAATCCGCTCACGCTCTTCTCGAGCCTCCTTCATGATTGCTTCGTTACTTGCCTGCAAAGACGCCATCTCTTCTCGTGCCTTTTCTGCTGCCTTCAGAGCACCTTCAATGGACTCCTCTCTTTCATTCACAGCGTTGAGAATAGGCTTCCAGGCAAAACGTCTGAGAACCAGAATGAGTGTTACAAAAACTAATGTTTGCCAGAAAAAAAGTCCGACTGAAAAATCATTGATTAACTTATCCATATGCTTTGATTGAAATCAAATTATACAATTAGGAAAAAGAAAAGGAGACACGACCAATCGTCGTGCCGTCCTAATCAAATTCATTACTTCGCAAATAGCGCAGCAAAACCGATACCCTCGATTAGTGCCGCNGCAATTAGCATCGCTGTTTGAATTTTAGCAGTAGCTTCTGGCTGACGCGCAATAGCTTCCATTGCTGAGCCTCCGATTCTACCGATACCTAAACCAGCACCAATTACGATCAAACCAGCACCTACAATTTCAGGGATTTCCATAGTATATATAATTTAATTAATACTCAATTTTAATGGTGGTCATGTTCTTCCACCGCAGATCCAAAATACAATGCAGCCAACATGGTAAAAATATATGCCTGCAGCGCTGCCACCAACAACTCTAACAAGGACAAAACAAGGGTTAAACCAAAAAACGCNGGTGAAACAACCCATGTCCCAAAAACAAAGATCAAACCTATAATGCTCATTAATACCACGTGACCCGCCAACATGTTCGCGTATAAACGAATCATGAGAGAGAACGGCTTGACAAAAAGGCCAATCAATTCAATAATGGCCATCACAGGTTTTAGAATAACCGGAACGCCGGGCATCCAAAAGATGTGCATCCAATAGTCTTTTTTTCCCGAAACCTGAGTTATAATAAACGTCATTAACGCTAGAGAAAAAGTGATTGCTATATTCCCTGTAACATTGATTCCTAGTGGAGTCATGCCCGCTAAATTTAAGAACCAGATGAAGAAAAACACGGTTAGCAGGTAGCTCATGTACTTCTTATAATGTTTTTCTCCAATGTTAGGAATGGCTATTTCATCCCGTACATATATGATGATTGGCTCCAAAAACCTACCCGCTTTTTGCGGTTTTAAGCTTGTTTTGTACGATTTAGCAATTCCGCTAAATAAGAAGAACATGAAAATCGCCNTTACCAAAATCATAAATACATTTTTGGTAATTGAAAAGTCAAGAGGTTTTTCGTTTGTTATGTGATGGTGTTCGTCGTAATCTATTGCTGTATGAACATCTGTGCTAAGCGCCTTATATATTTTACCGTGATGAATGACATAATTGTCTCCATCTATAGTGGCAACCTCANGTCCATGATGAAACCTTGAGGAGCTAAAGACTTTTAACCCGTTATCCAACAGAATAACAGGAAGGGGGAACCCAATGCCGTCAGTAATATGGAAATCATAAGAGTCTGCAAGGTGGTGGTCTATTGTCTCCTTTATTACTGTCTTAATGTCTGTTTCTGAAGTTTCCTCGTGGAGTGTTTCTCCATGGTGGACATCGTCTTGAACAACCTCTTCACGGTGTGCGCCNTCATTGTGCCCTTCGTGACCATGGTCTTGAGCAACCGCTGATGAAGTGACGAACATAAACCCTAATAAGGCCCAAAAGGTATTCAACTTTGTAATCATACAATTCTGCTTTTTCCGTTTACCGGAATTTTAGCGGCTTAAAAACGCTGCAAATCTAAGACAGAAAGTCGACGTCGGAAAAATAAATACCTATTATTTATAGTTATAATTAACACCTTCTAAAAGGCTGCTAAATAGATGGTTAAACGCTCGCTACAAATAGGATTGACTTGTTGCGAATCTAATCTGTTTGTTTGTTTAGAATACGTACTAAAAAGAACGTTTCTATAGTTGTAGCGAACGCATAAGGAATAAAGAAAACAGCGAATTCTCTTCTTGTTATTTCACCATCAGCCTGAAACAGCGGGTCAAAAACTAAAAAAAAGATTACAAACTTGATTAAGGTGCTTGCTAAAGAAATGAAGCCAAGTTTGTCCACGTGTTTTTTCTTAAGTTTTAAGAGAACCGCAAATGTAGCCGCGGCCATCATGTTGTTCAACAAGTAAGATATGCCTAAGACGCCTGTTTGAGGAAGTTGCATAATATAAGACTGCAACTGCCAGCCGAAAATTGCTGCAAGGAATAAGAACTGATAAAATTGACGGATCAGCTTAAACATCTAGTTAACCTTTTGGCATTTTTTTAATCAGCTGATAAAAGGATATACCAACCGCAACCAAAACACAGATTGTCGTGTACACGTTATTTTCAGTTGGATATTTTTGATCTAAATATTTCCCTAGCTCCGAACCTAAGTAAATAATGGCCCCCATTTGAATGCCCAAAGAGCCAAAACGGAGGAATTTTCTGTCAATTTTTGAGTTTTCCTCTGCCATAGTAGTGAATAGGGCTATGCTGTTTTGGAGGTTTCGTTTTCGTTTTCTCCCACTTTTTTCATCACCGTTCCCATGCTAACAGAGCCGTTGATTGACGCTCCTGGCTCAACAGATAGTTTCTCGGTTTGAACATTTCCTTGTATATCAGCAGATGCAGATAGCGACATGCTCTGAGCAACCTTAAGTGTTCCTCTCAAGGTGCCAGCTATAGAAGCGTTCTTGCACTCAACCTCACCGTCTATAACCCCTTGCTGACCAATAACTAGTTTGCCGCTCACTTTCATGTTTCCTTTAACAGAGCCATCAACGCGTATATCGCCGTCTGTTTGCACATCTCCTTGAATTGATGTTCCTGTCAAAATTCTGTTGGACGCCTGTGCTTGTTCTGGGTGTTTTTTGGTAGATGAAATCATTGCTCTTTAAAATAGTGTATATAATCCTTGAGAACCTTGTCTCTATAAACTTTTCCAAAGTTCGGATTATTTATGTAAAAAACCTCACTCAAATTAACTGGATAAAACTGCTTGACGTTTGCCCCAAGTGACTCAAAGCTGTTCAGGTATACCACGGTCTTAGCTTTTGACCGAAAACCACTCACAATAACCAGCTGGGTATTTTGATCATAAAAAATATTCTGAATTCTAAGATTCTCAAATTTAAAATTAGCCTTATTGAAATCTGCTAACGCATTTCGCATCTCATTAATCTTAGCGTTTTCCGCAGGAATAACAAAGACTATTTTATGAGGAGCTTTAGGTAGCTCTTCGAATTCAACAACCTGTACTTTTAAATCACCAAAACCTTTAGTGTTTTCTTCATTGGACCTGTCATCCATTAATAGCGCCAATATTTGAGCTGCCTTTGCGGCTTCCTCAGTGCCCTGAAAGTTTTTGTTCACCAATTCTAATTGAGCGATAACCTCTGCTTGTTTTTCTTCTANCCCCATAAGATACGCCCTCAAAAGCGCAGATTTAGCCAAGAGGACGCTTTCAGAGAATTCTTCTTCAAACGCGTCTAACAATAGATTTGATTCATTGGCTTGTCCGCTAACAAACGCCTCAAAAGCCT
Source organism: Flavobacteriales bacterium (assembly GCA_002707525.1). Taxonomy (GTDB): domain Bacteria; phylum Bacteroidota; class Bacteroidia; order Flavobacteriales; family Schleiferiaceae; genus UBA10364. The sequence goes on along the minus strand of PAND01000008.1, from coordinate 84,252 downwards.
TGTTGTATACCAATTGTTCTTTCTGCGGTATTCCTGTGTCTTTGGCGTCTCCTCTCACCAAAGCGGCATAGGGACTGTGTTCAAAATTCTTTAATAGTTGTTCTTTTGACTTCTCTTGCTCCTTCTGCTGATTCCATTCAGTATAAAGCAAGTATTTTCCATAATAAACCTTAGCTGTTGGAGGAGCAGAACTAAAGCTCAATAAATACCTGTTCCAAGTCTCTTCTGCCGCACGCAAATCATTTAACCCNTCTTTATATACAAACCCTAGCTCTGCCAATGCTACTGATTCTTTTTGGAGACTTTTTTTAAGGTCTTCTTCCGATTTTAAAACTCTAGCCAAATAATACGCCACGCTGTTATCATCAATGGGCAAAGGAGCGGCCTCTTCTGCTGTTGTGGTGTCCGAATTTGATTGTGACAACCCTTCTTCATTGAAGCCATCAACAGGCTTGTCTATCTGCCTCCAGTGGTCTTCTAATTCGCGTTCACCCCACCCTTTTTTAAAGGCTGCTAATCCCGAAGATCGCACTGCCGCGTTATAAAAATACCATTTGCCTGAACCCGACCCTGCGGTTGGTCCTGCGTCAGAGAGCATTGCGTTTTGAGCGGCATTTAATGCAGCTATCTCGGCCAATCGAGCTGCCTCTGCCTCTCGTTTCTTTTTCTTCTCAATAAACTCTTCAAACTTCTCAATAAGCTCTTGCTCGGTCAAAGTGTAGAGACTCTGCAGGCTGTCTTGAAGCTTAATCTCATTGTAATGAAGCGCTAACTCAGAGAGTACAGACACCCTCTCCTGGAGCGTGTCAAGGCCTGGATAATCTGAAGGAAGAACAGCTAAAGCGCTGTCATAAAGCTCTTTAGACTCAACAAAATCCCGGAAATCAAACTCAACACCGGCCAATCGCAAAAAGCTTTTTCCTTTTTGTCTATCATTATCAACAGAGGAAGAAATAGATCTACGCAACAAGCTTTCGCCCTCAGGAAAGCGCTCCAGCTCTAGCTCTTTTAGTGCCCACACATAATAGATTTGATCGCGATAAGAAATGTTTTTATCGTCCCGAAGCATCTTTCGCAATTCCTTTTCAATAATTGCAATGTCTTCCATATAAACATCGAAGTTTTCGGCCCGTTTGATTTGGGCAGAAAAAGTAATATCATAGTTGTTCGGGTGTAGTTCTAACACTTTTTCATAAGCAAGCGCGCTTTCATAACCCATGCCTAATTCTGCAAGAAGTTGAGCATTGATGTACGCAAGTCTTACTTTTTCTTCTTTAGACGGTGCTGTTTCTAGTGCTGCGCTAACCCAATTTTGAGCCTCGGCAAGGCTGTTTATTTCTAAATGGTAAAGGGCATATGCTTTTTGAGCTTCGTGAAATCTTGTCTTAGAAAGTTTTTTAGTGTAGCTGTCGTCCAACAATGGTTCTGCGGCAAAGGCATTTCCCATTCTTATGTGGGTATACGCGGCCAATAGCCTTGACCAAAACACCTCGTCCTCTGCTGTTTCAATGCCTCCAAATTGATCTTGTATATATGAACACGCTTCCAAGGTTTTAATAAATTCATGCTTGTAAAACCGGCTTTTCGCGATTAGTAAGTAGGATTTGACAACATATGGGTTTTTTTGTTTTCCCTTAAACACCATGCTGTGCCCTTTAATTACTTTAGCGCTTTTCTCTAATGCCCGATCCATCTTAGAAAACAGAGTAGTTGCTTGTTTCTCGTTTGGCCAATTGTAAAGAGGAAGTATTTCCTCAAAGTTGAGTTTTTCTTTTTCCTCGAAAGTGCGTACGCCCTCATTAAACGCTTCTATTCCATTGAAATAGGCATTGTAATGTGCTGTTGTTTCGTGGTATTTTCTATTCACCCATTTATCCTTGGTTGTTGAACACGCAACCAAAAGCAGAATAAAACAGCTATAAAGAACCGGACGGAAATATTGCATAGGTCTAATAACGTGTTAAAATTATTTTATTTCATGCCAAGAGTGAAATTCAGAGTACGATATTTGTTAAAGAATGGCAAAAGAAAGTAAAAACGAAACACGAGTGCAGCGGTGGCGCAACAAATTCCGCTTTGTTATCCTTAATGATGACACGTTTGAGGAAATTATTACACTAAAGCTTAGCCCGCTAAATATTTTTGTTTTCTCCATCATCACCATAATTACAACAATCGCTCTAACAACGACTGTAATCGCGTTCACTTCACTCAAAGAGTTAATTCCCGGATATGCTTCGTCAAAACTGAGAAGAGAAGCCATAGAACTCGCCCTCACAACTGATTCTCTGCAAGTGGCGCTTGAGCGCAATGAGCGCTACATCAATGGTGTAAAACGAATTCTAGAAGGAGAAGTAATAGACACTGTACTGAAAGAAGTTTCTGGTCAAGACACCAGCGCCTTAGTTTCTTTGGCGCTTTCTAGCCCAAGCACGCAAGACAGCGCCTTTCGCGAATGGGTAGAACAAGAAAATGCTTTTACTTTAAATCAAAGCGGCATGGACCTTGGCATACCTCAACTCATGTCTCCTCTTGATGGCATTATCACTAGCAGTTTTGACAAAATCACCGGACACTACGCTATAGACATTGCGGCGGCGGCAAATACACCTATAAAAACCTGCTTTGAAGGAACGGTGATTTTCGCAGACTGGACGAGCGAAACGGGTAATATTATCATTGTTCAACACGAGAACAACTTAATCAGTGCCTACAAACACAATAGTGCGCTTCTTAAAGAAGTTGGTGAATTTGTTCGAAGCGGTGAGGCTATTGCCATTATAGGAAACAGCGGTGAAAATTCAACAGGGCCTCATTTACATTTTGAATTATGGTACGAAGGCGCACCAATCGATCCACAAGGATTTATAAAGTTTTAGGTTCCATCTTCATAGCCCTTGTCTACTGGCAAAGAATCACCTTTGCTCGCTTTAACAGCTAAAAAATCACAACGCTCGTTTTGAGGGTGGTCATTGTGGCCTTTTACCCATTTAAAAACAGGTTTATACTTTTCTAAAAGCGGCAGCATTTTCTTCCATAAATCTGGGTTTTTTTTGTCTTTAAAGCCTTTTTTCACCCAGGAATTCAACCATCCTTTATTGATTGCGTCAACAACGTATTTGCTATCGCTGACCACAGTGACCGATACATTCGTGCTCTTAAGTTCTTTTAATCCCATTATTGCAGCAAGGAGCTCCATCCGGTTGTTTGTGGTTCGCCTAAACCCTCCACTTAGTTCTTTTTTGTGTCCAGCGCTGCTTTCTAAAACAACACCATAGCCTCCTGGGCCCGGGTTTCCGCTAGCTGCTCCATCGGTATAAATTGTTACTCTCATAGCGATGAAGTTAAACCCATAATCCATTGCGCCGCCGTTGGAGCGTAATGTTCTTTTTCTAAACTCCTAACCTTTTGTTCTATTAACCCTGGGGCTTCGCCAGGTTCTATTTGTACCTTGAATTGAGCAATAATAGCGCCTTCGTCATAACGCTCATTGACCATATGAACGGTTATCCCCGACTCCACGTCACCGGACTCACTTACCGCTTTATGCACTCGTTTACCATACATGCCCTTACCTCCATGCTTGGGCAGTAGTGCTGGATGAATGTTCAATATTCTATTATGAAATATGTTCGTCCAATCCTTCGGAATAAGCCGCATGTAACCCGCAAGCAGAAGAACGTCAACCCGACTATTCAAAGCCTCTAGTGTTTGTGAAGAGTCCGTAGAAGGATTAAACACTAAAATTGTAGTCTTTATTCCTTGAAATCGATCAATTACGCCTGCTTTTGGGTTGTTAGTAACTATCATTTCTACACGAGCAAGCCGGCTGTTTTCAAAATACCTGAACAGCTTTAGCGCATTACTTCCTGATCCTGAGGCTAATACCGCTATTTTAACCATTGAAATTATTTGTTCTAAAGACAAAGTTAAGCCTACATTATACCTGTACGGAATAACCAAAGTTTTATTTTCTTTGTGNTTGATTAATAAAATTAAATAATCATGTCTGACATTTCAGCAAAAGTAACAGCGATTATCGTTGACAAACTAGGAGTTGACGAAAACGAAGTAAACACTGAAGCTAGCTTCACTAACGATTTAGGTGCCGATTCCCTAGATACCGTAGAATTAATTATGGAATTTGAAAAAGAATTCGATATTCAAATTCCTGACGATCAAGCAGAGAACATTGGCACTGTAGGTCAAGCTATTTCGTATATCGAAGAAGCAAAAGGATAAACTAAAGTCTTATTTATGAGCCTTAAACGCGTTGTTGTAACAGGTTTGGGAGCACTTACCCCCGTGGGTAAGAACGCTCACGAAACATGGACGAATCTGCTTGACGGAAAGTCTGGAGCAGGGCCTATCACTAGGTTTGATGCTTCCTTGTTCAAAACTCATTTTGCGTGCGAGGTTAAAGACTTTGAACCTAACGATGTTCTTGACCGCAAGGAAGCTCGTCGTATGGATCGATTTACACAGTTCGGAGTGGTGGTGGCTGACGAGGCCATTGCCGATTCCGGAATGGATTTAGAAAAAGAAAACCTAGACAGAATAGGTGTTGTTTGGGGTTCAGGAATTGGAGGTATAGACACTTTCTTTGATCAGGTCAAGGGGTTTGTTGACAACAACCTAAGTCCGCGATTTAATCCCTTTCTTATTCCTATGATGATTTCTGATATTACTCCTGGGAGAATATCTATGAAACACGGTCTTAGAGGACCAAATTACACAACGGTTAGCGCCTGTGCGTCATCAACCAACGCCCTCATAGATGCTTTTAATCTGATTCGCCTTAATAAGGCAGATGTTATTGTCACCGGAGGTTCTGAAGCAGCTATAAACCCCGTTGGTATGGGAGGGTTCAACGCCATGAATGCGCTCTCCACACGAAACGATGACCCAGCCACGGCTTCTCGCCCTTTTGACGCAGAACGCGACGGCTTTGTTATGGGTGAAGGAGGTGCTGGAATTATTCTAGAGGAATACGAGCACGCCGTAGCGCGAGGAGCAAAAATATATGCTGAAATGGTAGGCGGCGGACTAAGCGCCGATGCTCACCACTTAACCGCTCCGCATCCTGAGGGTTTAGGAGCAAAAAATGTAATGATCAACGCTATGGAAGACGCAGGAATGTCTCCAGATGAAGTTGATTATGTTAACGTGCATGGAACGTCCACTCCGCTCGGTGATATCGCCGAAACGAGAGCAATAAAACAAGTTTTTGGAGACCATGCTTATAGCTTGAATATTTCGTCAACCAAAAGCATGACCGGACACTTACTTGGTGCCGCGGGTGCTGTTGAAGCAATGGCGGCAATCATGTCTATTCATACAAACATGATTCCACCAACAATCAACCACTTTACAGACGACGAAAACCTTGATTCAAAACTCAACTTCACTTTCCATACGGCTCAGGAAAGAGAAGTACGAGCGGCATTAAGTAACACCTTCGGTTTTGGAGGTCATAATGCCTCTGTACTTTTCAGAAAAGCCGATTAAATGGGTGGTAACAGAAAAGTACTTTCTTTTGCGTCGCTAAAACGCACTTCATTCGACAAAAAAATCAAGGAAATCATTGGGTATTGGCCAAAAGAGACATCTCTTTATAAGTTGGCCTTAAGACATGCTAGCGCTTATCCTTTTAGAAAAAAGAAAGGTGAGCGAAACAATGAACGGATGGAGTTTCTTGGTGATGCNGTTATTGATTTGATTGTCGCGGATATTCTCTATTACAGGTTTCCAGCTGAAGATGAGGGTTACCTAACTAAACTAAGGAGTAAAATTGTCTCTAGAAACAACCTTAACCGTGTAGCCGACGAACTTGGTCTTCCCAACCTTGTGGTGGCCAACTTAAAAGGAAACATTAGTGAGAGCATTTATGGAGATGCTTTAGAGGCTTTAATTGGAGCACTCTATTTAGACCACGGAATAGCTAAAGTTGAGCGTTTTACCGTTCAAAAAATTATTGACCCTTTTCTTTCGTGTGATGATTTATTTGAGACTACCCTCAATTACAAAAGTGAGGTTATAGAGCACTTTCAAGCTGAAAAAGTTTCTTTTCGATTTGAAGAACTGGAAAGACAAGGAGAACAGCATAATAGTACCTTTACAATGGGGTTATATATTGGTAATACATTGGTGGCAAAAGGAGAAGGTTCTTCTAAAAAGAAAGGAGAGGAAGCTGCCTCAAGGCTCTATTACGAAGACAAACTATCTAATGGCTAGAATCACTAAAATAAACGCGCTTGCTAGCGAAAAGATGGACTTTAGTACGCTGGGAATTCGCAGTGAGCTAAAAGACCATGAATTGGCGTATTGGTTAAACCTATACTTTGATCTTAAGCTAATAGCCCGGCCGGAACCCACTGACGTTCAAAGTAGCGGAAGCGTTTGGGAGTATAATGTTTTCGACGGAATAGATCACAAAGGAGAGGCACTTTGCATGGTCACCAATAATAGTAGCGGAACAAAAAAGGGCGCACCCTCAGGGTTAAGTTTATTTGAAAGTACTCCTGAAAAAAATCTTTTACCCTCTCTTAAACATTGGGACTACCTTTTAATGGCAGAAAATGCCGAATTTGCGTTCGATTTAGAATCAGCTCTAAAGCGCAACCCTAAAATCACTACCGCCTCCTATTTTGAGGCACACACACAACTGACACAACCCGAAACACATCTACTGTATGAGATCAGAAATAATTAACAACACTAAAATAGTTGCAACGCTTGGACCTGCTTCATGGCACAAAAACGTCATGATTGAAATGATTAAAGCNGGTGTGAATGTTTTTCGTGTTAATTTTTCACACGGAGACCACGAAACACACAGAAATACTATTCGTCTCATAAAAGAAATAAATAAAGAATACAGTTGTAAAGTTGCTGTGCTTGCAGACCTTCAAGGACCTAAGCTTAGAGTTGGGGATGTAGAAACTGGTGCAGAAATACACGAAGGAGGGACCCTCACCTTTACAACAAAATTGGTCAAGGGAACGGCTGAGTTAGTTTACATGAACTACAAAGACTTCCCATCAGACGTTGAGGCNGGTGAAAAAATCTTACTTGACGACGGTAAGCTTATGTGCGAGGTAGTAGAGACCAATAAAAAAGATACGGTTGTNACACGCGTTTTACAAGGAGGCCCTTTAAAAAGTAAAAAAGGGGTAAACCTCCCCAACACGAAGGTTAGTCTTCCTTGTCTTACAGAAAAAGATTTAGCAGATGTTGTTGTCGCNATGGAAGAAGAGGTAGAGTGGGTAGGCTTAAGCTTTGTTCGTGACGCACAAGATGTTCGAGAACTACGCAACATTATTGAAAAGTTCGGTAGTTATGCTAAAATTGTTTCTAAAATTGAAAAGCCGGAAGCGGTGGTTGATATAGACCAAATAATTGATGCCACAGACGCGATCATGGTAGCTAGAGGTGACCTTGGTGTAGAAATCCCATACTCTTCTGTTCCTATGGTCCAAAAAATGATTGTAGAGAAGTGTCATGTAAAAGCTAAGCCTTGTATCATCGCAACCCAGATGATGGAAAGCATGATTGAAAGCCAAAGTCCTAGTAGAGCAGAAGTAAATGATGTTGCAAACTCTGTCTGCGATGGAGCAGATGCTGTTATGCTCTCTGGTGAAACCTCTGTTGGGAAGTTTCCAGTCAAGGTAGTTGAAACAATGGCGAGTATTGTAGCTCATGTTGAGTCCACGTTTGATGTCAAACCAATTACAGACAACCCGCCTTCAATAAGAAACGAACGTTTTATTACAAAAACTATTTGTTACAACGCTGCCAAAATAGCGGATCAAGTTGGGGCGTCAGCCATATTAACGCTCACCTTTAGTGGCTATACCGCACTCAAAATAGCTGGTCACCGACCACGGACTAAAATTGTTGTTTTTACTGCAAACCATCAGATTATGAATCAGATGTCTTTAGTTTGGGGTGTAGAAGCCTTCTATTACAACGGTATGGAGAGCACGGACAGGTCCTTTGATGATATAAAATCTATTCTCAAAGAGAATAATATTGTTGAAAACAATGACTTAATTGTAAAAATTGCTTCTATGCCAATTGAAGAAAAAGGCTTTACCAATATGTTGAAAATTTCGGCAGTATAATCATCACACAAAAACTGTGAAACAAAGAGGTCTCAGTTTTGTACACATTCTTTTATGAATAATTTAGAACACAAATGGAGCGTGGTTGATGAAAAGCTTGTCCGCTCATATAATTTTTCAACCTTTTCAGCTGCTATTGCATTCGTAACCGATGTAGGTCGAATTTCCGAAATAGAAAACCATCACCCCAGTATCCTTGTAGAATACACTACTGTAACCTTGACTTGTGTTACCCATGATAAGGGCAATGCTATTACANATTTAGATCACCGGTTAGCGGCTAAAATTGATAACAACTATATCCTTTAGGTCTAAATCCCTTTTTTAAATTGCTGTAAGAATCGTTTATCGTTTTCAGTAAACAGCCTAATGTCTGGGATTTGATAGCGATTCATAGCAATTCTTTCTATTCCCATTCCAAACGCGTATCCAGAATATATATTTGGATCTATTCCACTAGCTTTAAGAACATTTGGGTCAACCATTCCGCACCCCATCACTTCTAACCAACCTGTTCCTTTGGTGATTTTATGGTCTGTCTCTGTTTTAAGACCCCACCATACGTCAACCTCAGCGCTAGGTTCTGTAAAAGGGAAATATGAGGGACGCATTCTAATCTTCGCGTTTCCAAAGAATTCTTCTGCGAAATACATCAATACCTGCTTAAGATCTGCAAAACTGACATTCTTGTCTATATACAAGCCTTCTATTTGATGAAAAACGCAATGACTTCTGCTTGAAATAGCTTCGTTTCTAAAAACGCGACCAGGGCTTATTGTTCTTATCGGAGGAGATGTTTTTTCCATTGTGCGCACCTGAACAGAAGATGTATGAGTTCTTAGGGCCCAATCAGGGTCTCTTTGCACAAAAAAAGTGTCCTGCATATCGCGAGCAGGGTGTTCTTCAGGAAAGTTAAGCGCGGTGAAGTTGTGCCAATCATCTTCTACTTCCGGGCCTACACTTACATTAAAGCCTATTCTCTTGAATATTTCTACAATCTCATCCTTTATAGCGTTGATAGGGTGAATTGCCCCAATCTCCATTGACATTCCNGGGCGAGTGATGTCACCGTTTGTNTTACCCGCCGATTCACTATGAAATGACTCAGACGCTTTTTTGTAGCGCTTTTCCGCTAATTGCTTCAAATCATTTAGTGCAGCTCCAAACGCCTTCTTCTGNTCTGCTGGTACCAGTCGAAAATCCTTGAACAACCCTTGTATCGCTCCCTTTTTGCTTAAGAACTGTAGTCTGAATTGTTCTGCTTCTTCTTTGCCCTTGAGGGGAAAAGATTCTATTTGATTCCGAAGGTTTTGAACATTTTCAAGCATAGCTGCCTAGTCTATTACGATTTGTTTGTTGTAGATTTGACAAAATTACTGAATTAGAAGCATGAAACGCTTATTTCTTTTTTTACTAATTGNACTTGGTATTTCTTCTTGTGAAGAAGAAGGCTCAGAATACTTTGTTAAGATTCGCGTTACTAATGAAGAGGGTGTTCCAATTCAAAACGCTCAAGTAAGAATGTTTACACCTATTCCAGGCTCTACGTCTTGGTTTAATTTCACCGATATAAGTGGAGAAATAATATTTCGTTCAGGTTTTGAAGCATACCATGATATCAAAGCCCGAAAAATGATTTATGAGGGCTGTAATTATGTGCGTTTGGTTAAAGGCGAAACCATTGATGTAAATGTTGTACTTTACCCTATTGGAGACCCTAATGGTTGTGTAGAATGATAAGAAAACTGATTTTCCTTTTTGTTTTGAGCATATCAATGCTCAGTAGTTGTAGAATTGACAACCCTACCTATTCTTTCAGAATAAAAGTAACCAATGCAGATGGCATTGCTATTCAAAACGTAATTGTTGAAGCGTCTGTAGATGTTCCTGGATACCGGGAGGAAGCCTATATGGTTGACACAACAGGGCTAGACGGAATTGTAGAGTTTCAATATGACTATGAGGCTGTTTTCAAAATTCTAGGCACACGCGGTGGTAACCCCTTTACTCACATTGGCTGCGGTTTTATAAAGCTTGAACCAAACCAAACTGTAGAATCATCAATTGTTCTGCTTCCTTACGACCCCGCTGACCCAGGTTGTTAAGCCTACGAATTCATTCATTGCGCATCAAACGTGTTAACGTTTATATATACTTTTTGTCTTTAAAGTAATGCACTACCGCTTGTTTCATAAGTATTGATTGTTCCCCAGCCTTGAGTACAGGAAGCGACTTCAGTGACTTAAAATGTGGCCAACCGTCATCATCGCGTTTTTCAAAATGATAATAACCGTAGGGCTCTAAAACCGTACAAATCGCAACATGAAGCACGTTGATCTTCACGTCTTTTTTCATTTTTATATAGCCCATTTGTAGTTCTTGTGTGCCAATTAACAACAAAACNCCATCAATATCTAGGTCCCCGTCACCAGGAAATTGTTTAGAAAGTTTTTCTAGAAGATTGTACCAATCTGCTTTTAATTCTTCACTTCTCACTATTTTTCTTTTATGAAAGGATTCGACCTTATTGTTCTAATATGTACATCCCTGCTTGTGGCTAAAGGTATGTGGAAAGGTTTTGTTAAAGAAATTGCCGGAATACTTGCTGTTTTATTGGCTGTAATTATTTCTTTTTCCTTTCAAGACGAAGCTGTGGTTCTATTAAGTAATTACTTCTCTTTTCCCTACCTGTCCTTAGCTACCTACATTATACTTTTTGCCGGTGTNTATTTAATAGTAAAACTAGCCGGGGGATTAGTTGACAAGGTTCTTAAAAGTGTTTTGTTAGGCGGTGTTAATAGACTGTTTGGTGCTGTTTTTGGAGGCTTAAAATCTGTTTTATGGTTTACCATAATTACCTATGCTTACACTACAACACAGATCAGTATTGGGTTTAATCATCCTTTATGGATACAAGATTCTACGTGTTTTCCTATTCTTATTGACTTGGCTGAAATATTATCAAATTACCTAGCTTAAAGCTGCCACACCGGGAAGCTCCTTNCCCTCCAAAAACTCAAGCATTGCGCCTCCTCCTGTTGATATGTAGCTAACTTTATCTGAAAAACCAAACTTATTTATAGCAGCAACGCTATCTCCTCCTCCAATTAAAGAAAACGCACCATCTGCTGTGCTATCCGCTATTGCCTGTGCTACTCTTTTTGTCCCTTCGGCATAATTTTCAAATTCAAAAACACCCATTGGTCCGTTCCATATAATAGTTTTCGCAGAAGACAAAACGCCCATAACCTTGGAAATGCTTGCGGGTCCGTTGTCTAAACCCATATAGCCCTCTGGTATTTCTCCTATGGGACAAACGCCAGCCGGAGGGGTATCCTTAAAATCCTTAGTTATCAACGTATCCTCAGGAATCATTAGGTTGCATCCACTAGCTTTTGCCTTGGCAACAAGCTCTCTTGCTAATTCTTGTTTATCATCTTCAACCAATGATGTTCCAATAGAACCGCCCATAGCTTTTACAAAAGTAAACCCCATGCCACCGCCTATAACCACAGTTCCAACATTTTCAATCATGTTGGTAATCACTCCAATTTTTGAACTCACCTTAGCCCCACCAATAATGGCTACCGTTGTGTTTTTATCGCTTCCCAAAGCTTTAGAAATATTAGCCACCTCATTATTCATAAGAGCACCAAAGCCTTTTTTTGATTCTTCAAAATAATCGGCAATCACCGCTGTAGATGCATGGGCTCTATGAGCTGTTCCAAAAGCATCATTTAGATAAATATCTCCAAGTTTTGATAAAGAACGTGCAAACTCTGGATCACCCATGGTTTCCTCTTTATAGTAACGAAGGTTTTCTAAAAGAACAATTTCACCAAAAGATGCCTTGGAGACAGCCTCTTGAGCCACATCACCTATACAATCTTTGGCAAAATGAACTTTTATTCCTGTAAGGCTCCTTAACTCTTCCACTAAAGAGCCTAGAGTGAGTTCATCCACTCGCTGCCCTTTTGGGCGACCTAAATGACTCATTAGCAGCGCCTTTCCTCCACCATGAACTACCTTCATAATAGTGGGTAAAGCGGCCTTTATCCTTGTGTTGTCTGTAATTTTTAGTGTTTTGTCTTGAGGAACATTAAAGTCCACACGAATGAGTACATTCTTTTCTGAAAAATCGAAGCTTTTCATTTAATTTTAAGCGTTGAGTTGGTCCGCTAATTTACACCAATTTCAACCTTTAGATTCTATGGTTGCTACATATAAAAACAGGTTTCTTTTAGAGCAATTAAAGCACGCCTATGAAGCGGGTAAACTGCATCATGCTAACCTAATTTCTAGTAATAGAGGGGGGGAAGGCCTGCCTTTAGCTCTTGAGTTATCAAAATTGCTGTTATGTGATTTTGAATCCGCCTGCGGAAAATGTAGAGGCTGTTCTCGGGTTTCTCGACTTGAACATCCTGATTTAAACCTTGCTTTTCCCATNGTTTCTGGCGGCCCTTCAGGTACCTCAGATGATTATATTACATCTTTTAGAACGGCTTTTTTAGAAAATCCCTTTCTTGACTCAAGCACTTGGCAACANGTAATTGCTTCAAAAAATCAACAACTCCAAATTCCCGTTAAAGAAATCCAGCGACTTCATAAAAAGCTTTCCCTCACTCCGGCCGAAGGAAAAAATAAAGTTCTGCTTTTATGGGTGCCTGAATCNATAAAACTCGCAGCCTCAAATAAACTGCTTAAACTTATAGAAGAGCCCTTAAAGAATACTTATATCATTCTTATTACCCACAACAAAAAGAAGCTGTTACCAACTATTCTCTCACGATGCGCTCCATGGCAATGTAAACCACTAACCGCTGATGATTTTGCTTCCTATTTTCATGCGGAAACCAAGCAAACTATAGCTCTTTTAAGCTTGGTGTTTGCTCCCAATCTTGGAGCTGCAATTACAACCAAAAGAGATTTAAGTAAAACTCAAGTTGAGGTTTTTGCGAATTGGATGCGCGCGTGTTATAAAGGATCTCCCACGGAAATTACGGGTACTGTTAACGAATTAGCAGCAATGCCTAAAGAAGGTTTAAAAACACTCGTTTCTCTTTCATTACACTTATTAGAAAGGGGCTTTTATCACAACGTTCAGGCGACTGATTCTTCTATAACTGAATTGGGTGTTATTAATCTTAAGAAGCTCAGTGCCGCGGTTGTTCCTTTGGGCGCCGATTCAATTACTAAAATGCTTGGCTCTTGTTTAAGAGATATAGAAAGGAATGTTCATGTAAAAACGTCTTTATCGGCCACGAGCTATAGACTTAATACTGCCTTTAAGGGGGGTAATTAGTTACTTTTTAAAACGTATATTTTAGAACTTGTGTTTGATTTTTGCGCTCTAAGGTTACTCACAAATCCCATATAAGCTCCTTTAAACCAGTGGTTTATTCTTCTTTTTTGATCTTTACTTTTATACAGCTCTGACAACAAAGAAATATAGTAACTATCCATTTTCATGGGTATTACTTTTTCTAACGAAAACCCATGTTTACTCATTAAGGTCTTTATACTATTCTCTGTGTAGTGGTGAACATGAATTGGGACATCCCATGCGGCCCAATATTTATGATAATGGCGAGCATCATAGCTCTCTGGATTTGGCACAGCAACAATAAGAAAACCGCCCTTAAGCATTCGTTTTTTAAACTCCAGCAACAAGGCGTGTACGTCATAAACATGTTCTAACACGTGCCACATGGTAATCACCTCTATTCCATCATTCACGCCATCTATAGATGGAAATACTTTTCCAAATTGCTCAGCAGCCTTGCGAGCATTTTTGTTAATTTCTACACCTATCGACTCTTTTCCGCTAGAAACTAACGCTTCTAAGAATTGACCCGTGCCACAACCATAGTCTAATACAAGGCCTTTACTCGAAAAAACGCTGTCAACATAAGAGAGCTTTCTGCGAAGATTTATACCGCGCAGAAATTGATATGTTCTACCGAACAATGTTTTCTGTTCGTTAGTGTGGCTTATATAATTCGGGTTATCGTAGTAAGGACCAACACTGTTTTCAGTAATTCTGGGGTTTGTGAACATATGATCACATTTGAAACACTTGTGTACTTCAAAATTCTCTTGACTAGTTGAATAATCTACCGTTTGAATGGCTAATTCAGAATCTGTCTCCCCGCAAAGCGGGCAATTGTGTAAACTTTCTATCATACTTTGTTTCACGTGAAACTTAACGACCCATATACACTAATAGCACATGAATATCACTTTGTCTTATTCCGCTGATTCGTCCGGCCTGTGCAATAGTAGACGGCCTTATAGCGCTTAATTTGTCTCTTCCTTCAAAACTAAGCCCTTTTACCTTGTGGTAATCAAGTTGTTCTGGTATTTGTTTGTCCTCAAGGCGCTTCATTTTCGCAACGTTTTCCTTTTCGCGATCTATGTATCCTCCGTATTTAATTTCTATTTCAAGTTGTTCTAAAACATCATTTTGCCACCAAGATTCCTTTGAAAACTCATTATGAAAATCCATAATTGAAACATTAGGTCTTGCTATTAATTTATTTGTCTTTATTTTCTCTTTAGCGAGACGCTCGGATTTTAATTCTAAAATGGTGTTTGTTTCCTTAAGAGTAAGGTTGTTGTCTAACCCTTTTCTTCCTTGAATTATCAAAGCTTTTTTACTATCTAAAAGGTGTTTACGTTCTTCCCCGGCCAGCCCTATTTTATGACCTAACGTGGTTAAACGAAGGTCTGCGTTATCCTGTCTTAATAACAACCTATATTCAGCTCTAGAAGTAAACATTCTGTAAGGCTCTTCAGTGCCTTTCGTTATTAAATCATCTATTAACACCCCTATATAAGCGTCATTACGGCCCAAAACAAAAGGTTCTTCTCCGCGTACGGCAAGAACTGCGTTTACCCCTGCCATAAGGCCCTGACAGGCCGCTTCCTCATAACCTGTTGTTCCATTTATTTGACCCGCAAAATATAAACCAGATACCAATTTCGTTTCTAAGGTTAATTTAAGTTGGGTCGGTNGAAAATAATCATATTCTATTGCGTAACCTGGACGGAAAAACTTAGCCTGCTCAAACCCCTTTACTTTGTGAAGCGCTTCGTATTGTATTTCCACCGGTAGGCTTGTAGAAAAACCATTTACATATACCTCAACCGTGTTCCAACCCTCAGGCTCAACAAATATTTGATGTGAGTTTTTATCAGAAAACCTGTCAATTTTATCTTCAATAGATGGGCAATATCTCGGACCCGTCCCTCTAATAGCTCCGTTGAAAAGAGGAGATCTTTCAAATCCTTTTTTCAGTGTGTCATGAACCTCTTGTGAGGTATGTGTTATCCAACAACTGCGCTGATTTTTAAGCGCTGATTCACCTAAAAAACTAAACTGTCCGGGGATTTCATCTCCTTTTTGCTCCTCAAGAAGATTAAAGTCAATAGTTCTACCATCTATTCTTGGCGGGGTCCCTGTTTTCATTCTACCAGCTTCAAAACCAAGCGCCACCAGCTCTTCTGTAATGCCTTTACTTGCTCTTTCACCCGCTCTACCACCACCAAAGTTTTGATCTCCAACATGTATTAAGCCATTCATAAAGGTGCCGCTTGTAAGTACAACAGTTTGTGCTTCAAAAGAAAGTCCTAACGCGGTTTTTACTCCATATATGGTTCCATCCGAAACCAAGAGTCCTGTAACCATATCTTGAAACATATTTAAGCCTTTAGTCTCCTCTAGAAGCTCTCTCCAATACTGCGCAAAAAGCATTCTGTCGCTTTGAACCCTAGGGCTCCACATAGCAGGACCTTTGCTTTTATTTAACATTCTAAATTGAATCATACTTTTATCGGTAATAACCGCCGAACCNCCTCCAAGAGCATCTATTTCTCTAACAATTTGACCTTTAGCCACCCCACCCATTGCTGGATTACAGCTCATTTGNCCTATTGTCTGCATATTCATTGTCACTAGAAGAACGTTCGCTCCCATTTTTGCGGCACAATAACTCGCCTCACAACCGGCATGTCCTCCTCCAACTACAATAACATCATATTTTTCATCAAGAACCATGATAAAGCTCATTTAAAAATTGATCTTCTTTTAATCTCATTTCTTGTTGTTCCTTCTCTGTTTGATCTTTAAACCCAAGAAGGTGCAGTACACCATGGGCTATTACCCTATCACTCTCTAGTTCAAACGATACGTTTTCCCGACTGGCGTTTTCAGCAACTCTTTCTTTGCTTATAAATAATTCACCGCTTATTTTTCTTCCTCGAGAATAATCAAACGTAATAACATCTGTAAAATAATCATGACTTAAAAAACGCTTATTCATTTCCAGTAGTTCGTCATCTGTTACCCAGTGTATTTTAATATCACTGAACCTATAATCGTGGTAAAGTTTATTGAAAACAGATAAAAAAGAATCACTTAATTTGAGCAAATCATTTGTTTTTTAATACCGGTAAAGGTAGTGTGCTTCTTTTAGTGTCTGTAGGTTTAGTTTTAATATACACACCGTTTTCCGAGGATACGTCAATGGCGGTATTCGATTTTCTGCTTTCCCCTTTAGACTCCTTCTGCAATTCGGATTTTAACGACTCCCATAGTCTTTTTTCAATTTGTTGAATTTGCTTAATATCATCACCCTTATTAAACAAAAGCTCTTTTTTTAGCTCTTCTATCTTTTCCTTAATAGCATCTTTTCCATCACCTGTCATTTCACCTAAAAGTTCATCCATTCTTTTCAAGAGCTCTTTTGTTCCTTTCCCGTTATCCCCTGGTTTATCCCCTTGATTTCCTGTTTTTCGCTTGGATCCTTTTTTGCCTTTTTGCTTTCCAGGGGACTGGCTGGTTTTCTTAGATTTGTTTTCACCTTGTTTTCCTTTATTCGGCTTTCCTTTTGATCCAGGTTGACCGTTTTTACATTCTTTCTTTGCTTTTGCTAAAGCTTTTTTTTCGCTTTCTAATACTTGATAGAGCACAGCGTTTAATTCATTTAACGCGTTCAACATATAAGCTGATTGAATAGATACGTCCTTCGCGGCTATAACACGTAAATCTAAATCCTTAATAGCTTTTATTAAATTTATCTCTGCATTTCCTAATGCCATCCCTATCATAGGATCAGATATAATCAATTCTCCTAAAGTATCAGATATTGACTGCTCAATTTTCAACAGTTGACGTTGATTTCTATACTTACTACCGGTAGATATTGTTCGATTTATTTCTTGATAGAGACTTGAATTCCAGGACGTTTTTAGTAATCGTTTGAGCCTGTTTACATTGTCAATCTGAATATCTGCTGTTTTCAGGGACATTAATTCTTTTAGCTTCTGAGCGCTTTCTTCTGCTTGTTTCTTGCGATCATCGCCTTTAGTTTCTAACTTCTCAATAGACTTTAATTCTTTTTTTAACTCATCGTTTTCTGTTGTTTCTAATTCATTTACGCTTTGCGCTAATACAGAATCTAGACTTGCGTTTTCCTTCTCAGTGACTTGCTCTAGAGCACTTATGAGTTTTTGAATCTCCCATAATTCATCCAACGATTCATTGAGTTTGTTTCTTAANCTGTCTTTATTGGGTTCTTTTTTGATATTCGTTTTCGTAGGTTTTTTTTCATCCTTCGTAGGGTCTAAATCCAATAATTTATTTTTTTTCGTAAACTCTTTGTTGGGCGTATCCTCTTTTTGTTTCGACTTAAAGCTAGTTAGAATGGGTTTTGTGTTTTTGGATATGCTATTATTAAGCTCGTTAAATGTGGGTTGCGGTTTTTGAATCACTTTTGAAGTGATTTGATTTATTTCATCAGCAACCTTTACAGAAATCTTGTTATCATTATTCCAGTAAATAACGAATTGGTTATTGATATCGACTAATACATCATTTATCAAAATACTCTTGATACCAAAATCATCATAAATAGAAATAACAACAGAATCTATTGTATTGCTATTAACCTCTATTAGCGGCGGCAAGTCTTCTTTAATTTTTACTGGAATTGTGAAAACCTGTTTTTTAAACGTTAAATCCAATGAACGTGTTATTCTTTCAATAATAAAGGTTCTTTTATTTTTNAGTGTTTCACGTGGAACATCAATTATTAGTTCATTGGTTAATACACCTTTTATAAATAGTTCAACCCTACTACCTAATAACACATCTAGTGTATCTTTAATTTTATAAGAATTCATCAATGTATAAGCAGGAGGTTCTACAACAGCAAACCATGAATTAATACGGACCGTGGAATCACATTTTATAAAAAGGTCTTTTATAAACCTACCCTGAAACATCCATTTCACATTGAGATTAGACACTACCGCGGTAGGAATTTTATTGATATAAAACCCTGTNTTTTCGAAGTTTTGTATATCCAAAATATTATTAAATGGAACTTTTATAGTGTCTGGGAGAATATTTAATTCTGGTATAGGTCTTAAGTATCCTGTTAATATTTCCTTCGAACTGTCTAATACTCTTCCATTTAGAAGTAGTGANACCGTGAGTATTGCTAATAAACCAAGGAACCCTTTTTTTAAGGGCCAATTAGTTTTTATTAACCTTAACGATGATTTTAAAATAACTTGACTTTCTCTGAGAGATACACGAGAAGACCACTCACCTAATTCCTTTTGTTTCTTAAGTATTAAAGATTGTTGAAGACGCCCTTCATCATAACTTCGGATAACTTTAGCTAAATACTCTTTTGGTAGGTATTTTGTAAAAAAAGCAAATANTAAAAATTTGAAAGGAAGTAAACTTAACAGTACTCCAAATAATATTAGATAGACAACTACAACTACTTGAATAAATTTTATTGGTGGGAAAAAAAAGTAATTACAACCTGTAATTAATAGTATACCTAATAGAAAGATTAAAAAAATTAAAACACTGTAATACAATGATTTACGTAAAAACAAACCACTCGCAAATTTTAATATTTGTTCTTCTTTTATCATTGTTTTGCGGTTGTACTTCTAATAATATTTTATTAAAAGACTCTCGATTTATTATTCAAACCAAAGGGAATATTAAAAAACCTGCTTTATTATTTTTTAGTGATATTAATTTATCATCTAATGACTCCATTATTAAAGAATTAAATAAAAGATATTTTGTTTTAAGTGTAAGAGATACCACAACAAATCTTCTTATAAAACAAAATTCAGATAATCAATTAACAAGAGCTTTAAATGGGATATCAATCTACAATCAAATAAATAAACAAATACCTCTAACCGGTATAGTTGCATCGGGATTAGAATGCTTACATATTATTCACTGGGGTATTAATGCAAGAACATCAGAAATCCATCTTTACCCTATATTTAATTCTAGTCTAAACGATCATTTGAGACAACAGATTTCTTTAGATCAGCCTGTGTTTACTAATTATTCTAATCCTACGAACGCTTTGGATCTATATACTTTTTTAAACTCAGAAATCCCTCGTTCAGGATTAATTAATAATTATTCTTATCAATATCTAAAAGAATTTAAAGACCTAACTCCATTAATTCATTTAAAAAGCTACACCGGATTGCTTAAGATAAACGTATTAGATTAACCACAAGAAATTTTATTTACTCGACGTTCATGTCTNCCGCCTTCAAAATTATTTTCAAAAAAAGCTTTAATAATACTTTTTGCTTCATTTGTTGTGACAAATCGAGCTGGAATAGCAATTATATTAGCATTATTATGTTGACGAGCTAGAGTAGCAATTTCTGGCTTCCAACAAAGCGCACCTCTAATATTTTGGTGTTTATTCACTGTCATATTAATACCATTTCCTGAACCACATATAACAACCCCAAACATACAAGAGCCACTTGATACTAACGAAGCTACTTTATGTCCATAATCTGGATAATCTACACTATCTGTATTAAAAGGTCCTTGATCTAATACTTGAGCGCCGAGATTTTCAAGTTGTTGAATTAGTATATTTTTTAATTCAACACCGGCATGATCTGTTCCAATAGCTACTTTCATTTAAATTTTATATGTGTATTACTTCTTAATAATTGTTAATAACGTTATTAATATAAAACAACAACTTAACCTTGGAATTAAGCTGGTTATTTTCCATCAAATTTATTTATTTATTACTGCTTTAAAGATCTTGTTAGTTATACAAAACAATCTCACGTTTTACTAACGGTATTATTACTCGTGCACATAAATTTCAATCAACATTTTAATATGTATAACGTTTCTAACATTATATATAAGTTTATTATAAACTAGTATTGACGCATGATTTATGCTTTATATATGTTTTAATAATTATTAATAACTCATAATATTTTAAGTGTTTGTTTTAAGTTACCAAGGTTATCAACACGCTATTATTATTATTATATATTTCTTAAATGAATACTATTATATATAAAGGTGATTGGATAAGTAATAATTCAGAATTGAAATATGAAAATCCATGGATTAAATTATTGCATCATCAGGTTATTACACCCGGAGGAACTCCAGGAATATATGGAGAGGTTCATTTTAAAAATTTAGCTGTAGGTATTCTTCCTATAGATGAAAATGGATATACATGGAGGGTTGGTCAATTTAGATTTCCTATAAATCAATATTCATGGGAAATTCCAGAAGGTGGAGGAATTTTAACTACAGATCCTCTTCAAAATGCTAAAAGAGAATTAATAGAGGAGGTAGGTTTAATAGCTACTACATGGACTGAATTACTACAATTACATTTAAGTAACAGTGTTACGGATGAAAAAGCTATTGTATTTATTGCGGAAGATTTAACAGAAACTGATAATAACCCCGAGGATAGTGAGAATTTAACGATTGAAAAAATTCATTTTTCAAAATTATACGATCAAGTTTTAAATGGAATAGTAACTGATTCAATTACGGTCGCTGCTGTTTTAAAAATATCTATCCTAAGGCCTAACTTATTAAAGTTGTAAAAACGCTTTAAATTGCTTCATAACCACCTCTAGAGCTAAATTATTAGGGTGGGTACCATTTGATTCGTAGAAAGTATAATTTCTTAATTCATCATTAATAATTTCGAAACTAGGAAAATATATAGCAGAAGAATTTTGAATAAGTTCCTCTGTTACCACTCTTAGAATAGATTTTCCTAGAAAATTATCTTGTAAACCTATTTTAGTATAACGCACTGGACTGATGGTAAATAACAATTTTATATTCTTTGGTAAAACATCAAAAACTAACTTCCAAGAGTCTATAATTTGATGAGATTTTAGTAANTGTCTTTCAAATAATGATCCTGGTAGTTTATGACAGTTACTAACTAATTCATTCCCTTTAAACCAAGCATGCGCGGTTCCAAAAGAGACAATTAAAACGAGTTGATTTCCCCCCGAATAAACATATTGCTGAATNTCTTTTTTTATTTTAGATAACTCAAAGTATAATACTTCATTATCTGAATTTTGCCAGTGATTGGAAGCATCTAATTGATGAAAAATACCATCATATTTAAACGATTGATTTAATTCAATATCATTGAATATCCATCTAAGTTGTTTAGCTATACTAATAGGATTGAATATTGTTCCTAATGGGTTATACTTATAATCATATCCCCATTGATTTAAATAGGGTTTAAGGTTATTTACAAAACAACTTCCTACACCTAAAAAAAAAGGGGGATTAGAAAGTTCTTCTATCCCCACTTTAACTTTAGTAATCATTAGAATTAAATATTGAATTCAATACCCTGAGCTAGTGGTAAATCTTTACCATAATTTAAGGTATTAGTTTGTCTTCTCATATATGCTTTCCAGGCATCAGATCCACTTTCTCTACCTCCACCGGTTTCTTTTTCTCCACCAAAAGCTCCACCTATTTCAGCTCCGGAGGTACCAATATTTACATTTGCAATTCCACAATCCGAACCGCTTTCACTTAAGAATAAATGTGCTTCGCGCACATCACTAGTCATTATAGCACTAGATAAACCTTGTTTAACACTATTTTGAATAGTAATAGCGTTTTCAACNTCACCTGTGTATTTAAGTAAATATAATATTGGCGCAAATGTTTCTTTTTGAACACTTTCATAAGTATTAGAAGCTTCAATGATACAGGGTTTAACATAAAAACCTTTATCGTAAATACCGCCTGATAAGGAGCTTCCTCCATATAACACTACTCCACCTTCTTTACTTACATTTTCAATTGTCTCTAGAAAAGCGTTCACNGCATCTTGATCGATTAAAGGACCAACATGATTATTTTCATCTAGAGGATTCCCAATTTTAATCTGACCGTAAGCCTCAATTAAAGCATTTTTAACCTTATCATAAACGCTTTCATGTATAATCAATCTTCGAGTGGAAGTACATCGTTGTCCGCATGTTCCAACTGCGCCAAATAACGCACCAGTCACTGTTATTTTAAGATCACAAGTTGGAGTAATTATTATAGCGTTGTTACCACCTAACTCTAGAATAGACTTACCAAATCTTGAAGCAACTTGTCCACCAACTATTCTTCCCATTCTAGTAGACCCTGTTGCAGAAATTAAAGGCAAACGTTCGTCACTTGTCATCCATTCACCGCGAGTATAATCTCCGGAAATAATAGATGAAATTCCTTCTGGAAGATTATTGATTGAAGCAACTTTATTCCAGATATTTTGACAAGCTATAGCGCAAAGTGGCGCTTTTTCACTTCCCTTCCAAATCACTGTGTTTCCACAAACTATGGCAAGAGCAAAATTCCAAGCCCAGACAGCAACTGGAAAATTAAATGCAGAAATAACACCAACAACTCCAAGGGGATGCCATTGCTCCATCATGTGGTGATCACTTCTTTCACTTTTAATAGTGAGTCCATATAATTGACGAGATAAACCAACAGCAAAATCACAGATGTCAATCATCTCTTGAACTTCACCTAAACCTTCTTGGTAACTTTTACCCATTTCAAGCGAAACTAACGCTCCTAATTCTGCTTTTTCCTCTCTTAAGGCATTTCCAAATTGACGTATGAATTCTCCACGTTTTGGAGCTGGAATGCGTCGCAAATCATGAAATGCTGTTTGGGCTGATGCAACTACAGCATTATATTGGTCTTTGGTAGTTATACTGACGTGTCCTAATTCTAAGTTATCAATAGGCGAAAAAGAAGTTATAATATCTGAGTTTTCCATCCATAATTTTCCAGTGGATGTTCCGTGGTTTGTGGATTTTAATCCTAAAGATTTAAGAATTTGTGAAGGTGTAAATGTTTCCATTGTGTGGGTTGTAGATTTTCATTAAAAGTACAATAGAAAGGGCACTATATAGACTATCTAAAAAAAGTGTAGGGATTATGCTTTTAAGAAATTGCAACATGTATTTTTGTTATTTAGAATAAATAAAAATAAGATGCGTAAAGTACTGTTTTATCTACTGTTTTTTTCTCTGTCTGCATGTTTCATGGAGTCTCATGATGAAGATAATAACACTATAAAAATAGTTTGTACTACCAGTATAATTTCGGATTGGGTTGAAAATATAGCCTCTGAAGAAATGCAAATTATTCCATTACTAAAAATAGGTATAGACCCGCATGTTTATAAACCCTCAAAAAAGGATTTAGATATTTTACGTTCTGCTGATGTCATTATTTATCACGGTCTTCATTTAGAAGGAAAGATTATTGAGGTTTTGAAACGAATAGAAGGCCCTATTATAATCAATGCTGCACAAAATTATCCCAAACACTTAATAATAAGTGATCCCAACTTTCCAGCATCTACAGACCCACATGTTTGGTTTGATGTAGATTTATCTAAGATTGCCATATCAACCATCACAGAAGAAATAGCTAATAAATACCCGCAATTAAAAGAAGTTTTGGAATCTAATAAAGAAGAGTATTTAACTTACATAAATGATATTGCAATACAAGTTAAACAGATCATTGATTCAATCCCAGAAAAGCAACGTACAGTGGTAACAACACATGATGCGTTGAGTTATTTTGGTCGTTCGTTTGGGTTCAACGTTAAAACGTTACAAGGCGCAAGTACAGTTAGCGAATTTGGATTAAAAGAAATCACAAGCCTAGTTGATTTTGTTGTAGAGCAAAAAGTACCAGCTATTTTTTTGGAGAATATTATTAGCCCTCAAGCAATGCTAAGTGTTCAAAAAGGATGCAAGGCAAAAGGATTTGAAGTAAAAATAGGACCGGAATTATTAAGTGATTCATTAGGAGATAAAGAGGGTCAAAACACTTATACAGGCATGTTGTTATTCAATGCGCAAACTATAGCAGAGTATTTAAGATAATTGGAACGACTATTAAAATATATCACATTAGAAGACCCCAACGTTCGATTTGTTGTGGTCGCAATAGTCCTTTTAGGAGGGGTAAGCGGAATGGTAGGTAGTTTTAATTTTTTACGAAAGAAAACGCTTGTAGGAGAGACTGTTGCTCACAGTATGCTGCCTGGCGTATTGATTGCCTTTATCTTAAGCGGAGTAAAAAGTCCAATTATTATGATTTTGGGTGCTGCATTTACTGGCTGGATGAGCATTTGGTTGGTGGATTACATAACCCAGAAAAGTAAAATAAAGAGCGACAGCGCTTTGGCAATTGTTTTATCAAGTTTTTTTGGATTAGGNATTGTCTTGCTTACTATGATACAGTCAAACTTTTCAGGCAATCAAAGTGGTTTAGATCATTATATTTTTGGAAACGCAGCAGCAATGACACCCCAAGACAGCGTGACTTTTGCTGTGGTTTGTATAGTTGTATTAGTGTTGGTTGTTTCAAGTTACTTAAGCATAAAAGCAACAATTTTTAATTCAGATTTTGCGCAAAGCATAGGAATAAGTAGGAAGAAAATAGATGTGTTAATTAGTATTCTCACTATTCTCACTATTAGTGTGGGAATTAAAGCTGTAGGAATAGTAATGATGAGTGCACTACTGATTATCCCCCCAACTGCAGCTAGGTTTTGGACGGACCGACTAGTTCCCATGTTACTAATTAGCGGGTTTTTTGGAGCACTGGGCGGATGGCTAGGGTCTTTTATTAGCTATTATGAAACCAATATGCCTACAGGTCCTTTGACAATAGTGTGTGTAAGTATAATTGCGTTTGCATCAATGATGTTTGCTCCAAAGAAAGGAATCATATATCAGCGTTGGAACAAACTGCTTTTAAGAAGAAGAATTAATGAAGAAAATTTACTCAAAGCAGCGGTACAAAACGAGGTTAGAGGAAAAGGAAAACTTTTTGATCGAACTCAAATAAATAAACGCCAGTATTTTGAACAAAAACTATGGTATAGGACTATCAATAGATTGAAAAACAAAGGNTTTATTTATAAAGTACACACTGGATATACCTTAAGTATGGCTGGAAGAAATTACGGTGCAGATATAGATAGACGACATAAAATATGGGAAGTATACCTTCAGCGCAGAATGCAAATGAGCATAAACTTGGTTCACGATGAGGCGGAAACCATGGAACATTTTTTAACACCCGAAATAGAGGGAGAAATATTAAGAGAGTTAGGCCTTTGTTCTAGATTCAACCCGCTTTTAGAGATTCATGAAATTGTACCAGACCCTGACATAGTATAGCATGGATGGATTTTGGATAGTTTTAACAGGTTTTCTCGTGGCATCTTCAACAGGAATGTTGGGAAACTTGTTGTTATTGAGGAAAATGAGCATGATGGGAGATGCTTTATCTCATGCAGTGCTGCCCGGTATTGTTGTAGCATATTTAATTAGCGGTTCAAGAGCTTCGTTTCCGTTGTTAATAGGTGCAATTATTATGGGGCTGTTTACGACGTTTTTAATACATTTTTTTTCAAACAAAGGAAAAATNCAAGGAGACGCAGCTATGGGAACGGTATTCACTTTTTTGTTCGCATTAGGAATAATTTTGGTAACAAAGTATGCGGGTCAAGCTGATATTGATGCCGACTGCGTGTTACACGGAGAACTTGCTTTTGTGCCTCTGCAACAAACCGCCTATTTTGGAATAAAAGCGCCAGACGCCGTTTGGACCTTAATGTTATTATTTGTCTTTATCCAATTGATTTTTTGGGTTGGTTACAAAGGATGGGTTCTCACGAGCTTTAACGCAGAATACGCATCTAGTATAGGTATTAAAACGGCGCTTTGGCACTATTCACTCATGGCAGCAACAAGCGTGGCTACAGTNGTAAGCTTTGAAAGTGTAGGTGCTATTTTGGTTATTGCCTTTTTAGTGGTACCAGCGGCTACAGCGTTTTTAATTACTAAGGATTTAAGAAGGATGGTTGTTGTGATCATTATACAAGGGTTTCTAAGCTCATTAGGGGGTTATCTCTTGTCTAATGCAATAAACGCCTCCATCAGTGGTTCTATGGCCGTGATAAGCTTTNTTGGTTTTGCTGCTGTTTTTCTTTTCACAAAAAAAGAGGGCTAAAGTCCCCACTTTAACCCTCACTCGCTTAACACAAAAACACGTACGATAAACTATCGACATAAAGANGGGTACAAAGTGTGTGCCAAAAAACAAGAATGAGCTTAAAAAAAGGGAGTAAGCGCCAACCTTAACAGTTTGTTAATCTACCAAGTAGCGTCTGGATAAGAACGAGCAAGGCTTTGCATTTCACCTAGAATAAACCCCAAGTGTGAAGAGTGTATTCCGTACCTACCTCCCGTTTGCATCCATAGCTCAGGCGATGGCATGATTAAAGTTCCCATTTTAAGTACCTGAGCAACTTTTTTAACCCATTGATCTTTAACAGAAGCAAAGGACGGAAGATCTTCGCTCAATACGTCAAAAACAGGATGATTTTCAAACAACTCCCCGCTCCACATCCACATGCTATCTATACTATTCTGGACCTTGGTATGGCTTTCCTTCGTGCCGTCTCCCAAACGAACAATCCACTCTGCGCTCCACTGTGCTTGATAGGCAATTTCTTTGATGGCCTTTTCTGCGATAGCCATGAGGGGTTCGTGTGAACATGCTCTTAAAGAATCATAGAGGTAAAAATTAAACGTGTCAATAAGAAAGCTTCTGACAATAGTATCACCCCAGTGACCGTTAGGCTGTTCAACTAATAGAGTGTTTTTAAAGCTCAAATGATCTCTAAAATAAGCTAACGTATTTTCGGTGGTATTTCCTCCCTCTAATTGAGCTAGTTCTTGATATAATAAACGCGCTCTTCCAATATGGTCTAGAGCTGTATTAATTATAGCAATGTCTTGTTCTAAAACAGGTCCATTTGAACACCACTTACTGAGCTGCTGTCCTAGTATTAGGGAGTCGTCTGCTAAAAAGTATATATATTCTTTTAATGCCTCTTCTTTCGTAAAGTCACGCTTTACGCCGTTTAACCAACCTCCTGCCATGACTTACATGTGTTCAACATCATCTGGGATGTCATAAAAGGTTGGATGACGGTATACTTTATCATCTGACGGGGTGAATAAAGGGTCTTTTTCATCAGGAGCACTGGCGGTTACCTCCTCGGATGGAACAACCCAGATACTAATACCCTCAGACCTTCGTGTATAAACATCTCTTGCATTTTTGATTGCCATTTCAGCATCAGCAGCGTGAAGAGACCCTACGTGTTTGTGAGATAGACCGTTCTTGCTTCTAAGAAAGACCTCCCAAAGTTTCCAATTAGATTCACTCATAGCAGTGGTGATTAGGTATTATGCAGCATGGGTGTCTTTAGCCTTCCTTGCTGATTGTTTNTTTGCATATGCATTAGCCGCTTCCCGAACCCAGCCGCCTTCTTCATGTGCTTTTGTGTGGTGGGCAATTCGTTCTTTATTACAAGGGCCGTTCCCTTTAACCACATCATAAAATTCGTTCCAGTTTATTTCTCCAAAGTCATAGTGACCACGCTGTGCATTCCATTTTAAATCAGAATCAGGAACAGTTAGGCCAAGGTATTCAGCTTGGGGAACGGTTTTATCTATAAACTCTTGACGAAGCGTATCGTTACTCTTGCGTTTAATTTTCCATAGCATGCTTTGTTCAGAATTAGGGCTATTATCATCTGAAGGGCCAAACATCATTAATGACGGCCACCACCAACGGTTAAGACTTTCTTGTGCCATAGCTCTTTGCTCAGGAGTTCCTTGTGCAAGCTTCATGACTATTTCATAGCCTTGTCTTTGGTGAAAACTTTCTTCTTTACAGATTTTTACCATGGCACGCGCATAGGGTCCATATGATGTCCTTGTGAGCATCACCTGGTTTTGAATTGCAGCACCGTCTACTAACCAGCCTATGGTACCCATATCTGCCCATGAAGGAGTGGGGTAGTTGAATATGGAACTGTATTTAGCTTTACCGCTTTGAAGGTCGGCAATCATTTTTTCTCTTGGCTCTCCTAGAGTTTCTGCTGCCGAATACAAATACAAACCGTGTCCGGCTTCATCTTGAACTTTGGCAAGAAGAATCAGCTTTGCTCTTAATGAGGGCGCGCGCGTTATCCAATTCGCTTCAGGCTGCATACCAATAATCTCACTATGGGCGTGCTGCGAGATTTGGCGAATCAAAGTTCTTCTATACTTTTCGGGCATCCAATCCTTTGGCTCCACCTTGTTTTCAGCGTCAACGTAGGATTGAAATTTATCTTCTAAAGAAACATTGGTTCCCATTTTTTGTGAATTTGATTGATACAAAGTTAAACCACAACAAGCTATCTCTTGTTATGGTTTAAAATCGGGCTTACCTTTGCTCTTCAAATTACGACGCATGTTGAAGTTTTTCAAAAAAAAGAAAGAAGAAAAAACGTCTTTAATGGCTAAATCAGCCAAAACTACAGACACAACATTCTATCCATTGACCGTTTTTGAGGTACGAAGAGAAACAGAGGAGTCTGTGAGTATTTCTTTTAACGTGCCGGAAAAACTTAAAGANATATTCACGTTTATTCCAGGTCAGTATTTAACTCTTAAAACCAACATTGATGGAGAAGAAGTACGAAGATCATATTCCATATGTGCGTCACCAAGTGATGGTGAATTACGTGTAGCGGTAAAGGAGATAGATGGAGGTAAATTTTCAACATATGCAAACCAAAGCCTAAAAGCAGGAACAACTATTGAAAGCATGCCCCCAATGGGTAACTTCAAGTGGCAGCCTTCTGAGGCTACTTCACATGTTGTTGGTTGGGCCGCAGGCTCCGGTATTACACCAATATTGTCTATTGCTAAAACCGTTTTAGAAAGCAACAAGGAGAATACGTTTACTCTTTTTTATGGCAACAAAAATAGTAACAGCATCATTTTCAAAGATGCATTAGAAGACTTAAAAAACAGTTATGTAGACCGCTTAGAGGTTCACCACATTCTTAGCAGAGAGGATCAGGGTAGCGATGTTACTAAAGGACGTATAGATGGAGAAAAAGTAAAGGTTTTTGAGGGACGGTTTTTTAAAGCAGATAGCAGTACGGCTCATTTTATGTGCGGGCCTTTAGGAATGATAGAAAGCGTTAGCGCAACACTGGAAGAACTAGGAACTCAAAAAGAAAAAATACACTTCGAATTATTCAACACCACGGCGCCAACATTGGAAAAAAAGAAAAAAGCTACCGCCTTGTCAGGAACATCAGCCGTAACGGTCATTTTAGATGGAGAAGAAACACATTTTGAAATGACAGGAAAAGAGTTTGTCTTGGACGCGGCTCTAGACGCTGGAGCAGACGTTCCCTATGCTTGTAAGGGAGCGGTTTGCTGCACTTGTAGAGCGAAGGTTACGCAAGGTTCTGCAGAAATGGTTATGAATTATGCGTTGGTTGACGACGAGGTAAAAGACGGCTATATATTGACGTGTCAGGCTCAGGCAACAAGTGAAAAATTGATTGTTAGCTTCGATGAGTAAAAGCAGTCCAAGGAAAAACGGCTCTAACAACGAACCAGGGCCTTCATTCCATGAGAAAAAGCCAAAGAACGCCAAAGACTATAACATGGGTAAGGGCGAGAAAAAGCGCCTAAACAAGACAAAAAAACACGGAACTGGAGGGAAGAAAAAACGCTAGANAAAAGTGCTACTTAGCCCGATTCTTTATAAATATAATTACCTCTCTTCTGTAATAATCTTGTTGTTGGTCAGATCTATATCAAGCATCCGTAAAGAAGGATCAATTTCAATAGAGCGAATACGTTCAGTAGAAGGAATATTTAATTGATATTTAGGATGAGTCCATGGCCATGGTTGATGAACAGTTAAGCCTTCTTGACGCTTAGATCCATACATGCTTAAAAGCGGTATGTTGTGCCTCTCCGTTCTTCCGCTTTCATAAGTAATCGTTAAATCAACAGGCATAGGAAAAAGCCCTTTGCGTACAAGAGTGATCTGNGCACCCATTTTATTGTTTATGACGTCTTCAATACTGTAGTCTATGCTTTTNACTTGATCNTTATAGTAGCTGAGGTACCAATCCAGTTCCATATTAGAAACCTCTTCCATTACGCGTAAAAAATCTTCAGGCTTAGGGTGCTTAAATTGCCATCTATTCCAGTAGCGTTTCATTCCTTTTGCGAAGTGATCTTCGCCAATGATATATTCGAGTTGGTTTAAGAATAGGGCTCCAGCACTATAGCTGTTTATGCTATATGTGCGGTTAAAGTGGAAATGGTCCGCAGGGGTGCTTAGGGGTTCGCGAAGACCAGAGGTATCAAGGTATACATATGATCGGTAGGCCCCTAAGTGAGGGTTCTTTTCATTGTCATAAAACATCGTATTCATGAATTCCTCTTCTGCATATGAAGTAAACCCCTCATCCATCCAAGGGTATGCGGCTTCGTTAGTGCCTATAACCCCATAGTACCAGTTGTGTGTGGCTTCATGAACAAATAAGCCCGTAAACCCTTCAAATGAATCGCCTCCTCCAAGCATCATGGTGCACATGGGGTATTCCATACCACCATCTCCCCCTTGAATAAGTGAAAACTGTTGATAAGGGTATTTTCCAAAGTGTTTAGCCATGAAATCAAAGTACTCTTGTAAATAGCCTTTTTGGATTTTGATCCAATTTGATTTATTTGCGGTTTTTGGATCGTATAGTAGGTGGACTAAAGGTCCGTTTTTAAGTTGTAGCTGTGTGTGTTTATAATCAGGATCTGCAGCGAAAGCAAAGTCATGAACACTGTCTGCTTTAAAGTGCCATGTGCGAAGCTCTTCAGGCGCAATCTTCACTTTTTTAATACCGCCATATCCAAACCCAACTTGGTTGGGGTTTTGTACAAGACCGGTGCCGCCCAAAACATAATCTTGATGAATATTAATGTGAACATTAAAAGATCCCCATACCCCGTAAAATTCTCGGCCTACGTACTGATCAGGATGCCACCCGTCTTCGTCATATTCAGCGAGTTTAGGATACCATTGTGTCATGGTAAAGTCAATCCCTTCTTTATTGTCTCTACCTGACCTTCTAATTTGTTGTGGAACCTGAGCGTTCCAGCTCATTTCAAACGTTGTGGTTTGCCCTGGCAGCAATGTTTTGGCAAGGGTGCATTTTAGTACGGTTCCTTGAATGTCCCAATCCAACGATTGTCCGTTCTGGAGCAACGACTGTATGTTTTGGAACCCTATTTCATCTTTGGTTAAACCTTCAATTCGGTCTTTTACTCGGCGATCAGGATCGTCAATGGTGCGCGAACGAACGTCCATCATGCTTTCAGGCTGAAAGGCATTAAAGTACAAATGGAAATAAGCCTTGCGAAGGGTATCGGGACTATTGTTGGTGTAGCTGATTTGTTGCGTTCCGCGGTATTGGTTTTTTTCGACATCCATAGTGATGTCCATATCGTAATGAATAGACTGCTGCCAATATTGAGCGCTAACATTAAACGTTACACATATACAAGCGATTGAAATAAATTTTCTCATTGTGGTTTACATATAATGATCTAATCTGCCGCTATTTGAAAGTCGTGGACCTTTTTCCGTTGTTTCAAGCGTACACACCTCATTATAAGCGTCATGCTCTAAAAAGAGGTGATAGTTGTTTTCTGCTGCCTCTGCGAAAATAATCTCTCTTTCTTGCAGGGTAAGCAGTGGGCGAGTATCATAACCCATAACGTAAGGCAAAGGAATGTGTCCAGTAGAAGGAAGGAGGTCTGCCATGAAGACAAGCGTTTCTCCCTTGTGTTTTATAATGGGACACATTTGAGCGTCTGTGTGTCCGTTCACCACAAAGGCATCAAACCCTAAACCGCAATCAACCTTAATAGCTTCTTCAGGAGCGTCTATAAAGCGGAGTTGACCACTTTCTTCAAGTGGAATAATATTTTCTTTTAAGAAACTGGCTTTTTCTCTTCCGTTTGCTTGAGTCGCCCATTTCCAATGACGAGAATTAGTCCAATAGCGAGCGTTGCCAAAGGAAGGAACATAGCCTGTTCGATNTTTATTCCATTTTACGGCGCCGCCAACGTGATCAAAATGTAAGTGGGTAAGGAAGACGTCGGTTATATCGTTTCGGCTAAAGCCATTACTCGCTAAGGACTTGTCTAAGCTATGTTCTCCGTGCAAGTGGTAATGGCCAAAAAACTTTTCACTTTGCTTGTCGCCGATTCCTGTATCAATTAAGATTAATCGTTTTCCATCTTCAATCAGTAAAGAGCGCATGGCCCAGGTACACAGGTTTTTCTCGTCTGCAGGGTTGGTGCGTTCCCAAAGTCCTTTTGGGACTACACCAAACATGGCACCGCCATCTAGCTTGAAGTTGCCGGTGTGTACTGGATAAAGAGTCATTTATTGTGCATTTTTGTCGAAGGTACAAAAGCAGCTATGGATTTTACCCTTGGTCACAGTATAAACATTCTAATCGTTTGATCGTTAAACCTACGATTCATGGCAATTAACAAACAAACTTTGAGGGTAAAAAAGCAGGGCTCACATTTATGATACCCCTGACGACTTACCGCGTAAAAAAAGCAGAAGAAACTATGAGTACGAAATATTCAGCACAACACATTCAGCAGTTTGAGGCACCCGTTCCGGTGTCTTGGAAACAATACTTGATAAACGGCCGCTTGCATCATTGGGACGGCGAGACGGAAAAGGTTTACAGCCCAATGGGAACTGTTTCAGATGACGGAAAAACACAACAACAATATTTAGGAGAGGCTCCTATATTGGACGAATCAACGGGTCTTAGCGCATTGGCCGCTGCAAAAAAGGCATATAACAACGGAAGAGGTATGTGGCCAACAGCAAGCGCTTCAGAACGCATTGCCGCTATGGAGACGTTCTTGGAAATCATGAAAACCAAGCGCGAAGAGGTTAGCACCCTGTTGATGTGGGAAATAGCAAAGAACAAGTCTTCAGCGTACAAAGAGTTTGACAGAACCATAGATTATATAGAAGACACATTAGACGAATACAAAGAACTCCAGCGTAGAGGATCTAAAGTAGCACGAAACGGTGCCGTCATTTCTCAGATTCGAAGAAGTCCATTGGGCGTAGTACTCTGTTTAGGCCCCTACAATTATCCTTTGAACGAAACTTTTTGTTTGCTAATTCCATCTGTATTGATGGGCAACACAATAGTTTTTAAACCGGCAAAATACGGGGTGCTCTTACTGACACCTCTTTTAGAGGCGTTTCAAAAAGCGTTTCCTCCGGGCGTAATAAACATAGTGTTTGGAAGAGGCCGTACTCTTGCGGGTCCAATTATGCAAACCGGAGACGTAGATGTTTTGGCGCTAATAGGAAACTCTAAGAGCTCTAATGCGTTAGCTGCTCAGCACCCTAAACCAAATCGCTTACGCCAGGTCTTAGGGCTTGAAGCAAAGAATCCTGGGATTGTCTTTGACGACGCAAATATTGACTTAGCGGTTAAGCAATGCGTGAATGGCGCTTTATCATACAACGGTCAGCGTTGTACAGCAATTAAATTAATTTTCGTGCACAAAAAGATAAGTGCGGAGTTCAACAAGAAATTTTCCAAGGCCGTTGACGCGCTTGTTTTAGATCACCCTGCAACGGATGCGGTATTAACCCCACTTCCAGAAAGAAATAAAGTAGAGCAGATGGAAGCGTATGTTGAAGACGCTAAAGCCAAAGGGGCTAGAGTTTTGAATTCGAATGCGGGCAGGGTTTCACAGACAGCGTTCTTTCCGGCAGTGCTTTATCCGGTGACAACGGACATGCGCATTTTCCATGAAGAACAATTTGGGCCCGTTGTTCCTGTTGTGGAATATGAAGACCTTGAAGACGTGATGAATTCAATAGCTCAATCCGATTACGGTCAACAATGCAGCCTGTTTAGCGAGAANGAGGCGACCATAGCCTATGCGGTAGATAACATGGTCAACCAAGTGTGTCGCGTTAACATAAACGTAGCGTGTCAAAGAGGTCCTGATTATCTNCCGTTTACAGGACGTAAGGATAGCGCAGTGGCCACACTAAGCGTTCATGACGCGCTCCGAAGCTTTTCCATAAGAACAGTTGTTGCCGCAGGTTCAGACCAAAAAGAGTTGGTAGGCAGAGTAATTTCTGGGGGACAAAGCAATTGGATGACTACAGATTACCTCTTATAATGCACAACCCCCAATACACTTAGTGTACTGGGGGTTGTTGAGGTTCCGAGCGGACTCGAACCGCTGTAGCTGGTTTTGCAGACCAGTGCCTAGCCACTCGGCCACGGAACCTTTGGGAGGCCAAAAATAGGAGAAATTTCTATATAGCCCCGACTTTATTTTGGACCTATCGTTCTGTAGTGAACGTAAGAGCCACTCTTTCTACGTCACCATTGATTGGTGGATTCAGCTTGGCAACGTTAACGGTAGCTTTTTGTATTAAAGGATGTTCGTTCATTATACGGTCTAAAATCCGCTGGCACACTACCTCTAAGAGTTTCGATCGGAAANCCATCTCCTCCTTTGCTATGGCATAAAGCGCCACATAATCAACTGTATCGTTTAGGTCATCGGATTCAACAGAGGCGCTGAGGTTGGCCCAAACACTAATGTTTACTTCGTAATGAGAGCCAATAATAGCCTCTTCATTCATACATCCGTGGTTCGCGAATAACCGAATACCCGTAACGTCTATTTTATGTAAAATTGCCATTAACCTAAAACGCGGATTGCTTTTTTGATTCTTTCAATCACCTCTTCTTTGCCCAACACTTCGCATATGACGAACATAGAAGGCCCCATTCCCTTGCCTGTAACAGCAAGTCTAAAAGAAGGTCCTACTTTTCCAAAGCCCAGATCGTTTTCTGATAAATAGTTTTTGAACGCTTCTTCAACAGGACCCTCTGTGAAATCCTTTAAATCCACAAAACGATTGACTAAATCCTGCATCATTTGTGCGCTTTCTTGGCGCCACTTCTTTTTGCGGGTCTTTTCGTCATATTCAACAGGAGCTTGGAATAGAAACATTCCTTCGGTCATTAGGTCTTTAGAGAAAGTAGCTCGTTCACTCATCATAGAGGCGATCTTTCCTAGAAACTCTTCTTTATAAGTCAAACCACTGTTGTCAAGCTCTCTTTTTAATTCAGAAGCTAATTGGTTTTGGCTCAATCCCCGCAAGTAATTTTGATTAAACCACTTCCCTTTTTCAAAATCGAATTTAGCACCAGATTTAGACACCTTGCTTAGATCAAAAGCGGTAATTAATTCCGCTAAGTCAAAAATTTCTTGTTCTGTGCCGGGGTTCCAGCCTAAAAGTGCAAGCATATTAATGAATGCGTCAGGGTAAAATCCAAATTCCCGGTAACCATTCGCGGATTCTCCTGTTTGTTCGTTTTTCCAATCTATTGGAAACACAGGAAACCCAAGACGATCACCGTCTCTTTTACTTAATTTACCTGGACCATCCGGCTTTAATAGCAACGGGAGATGCGCAAATTCTGGACAGCTCCATTCGAAAGCTTCATAAAGCATCACATGAAGGGGAGCAGAAGGCAACCACTCTTCACCCCGGATAACGTGTGTGATTCCCATCAAGTGATCGTCTACAATGTTTGCAAGATGGTACGTTGGCATTCCGTCCGCTTTGAATAAAACCTTATCATCCATGTTGTTGGTGTTGACGCTCACCCATCCACGGATATTGTCTTCAAAGCGTACTTCATGATCTCTGGGTAGTTTGATGCGTACAACATATGGCTCACCAGCAGCCATTTTTGCTTCCACCTCTTCTTTTGGCAGCGTTAATGAATTTTTCATGTTGCCGCGCGTGATGTAATTGTATTGCCAATTTGCGGCTCCAGCCTCTTTTGCCATTTGTCTCATGACATCAAGTTCGTCGGCGCTGTCAAAGGCTATATATGCCTTGTCTGAGGCTAATAACCTTTCCGCATATTCACGGTACATAGCCTTGCGTTCGCTTTGGCGGTACGGTCCGTTACCGCGGTCTTCGCCGCCAATCCCTTCATCTGGGCTGATTCCGCACCAAGCTAAAGATTCAACTATATATTTTTCTGCACCAGGAACAAACCTTGTTTGATCTGTATCTTCAATGCGCAGCAAGAAATCCCCGCCATGCTTTTTAGCAAATAAATAGTTATATAATGCTGTGCGAACTCCACCTATGTGTAATGGCCCCGTTGGAGACGGAGCGAAACGAACGCGTACGTTTGAACCCATTGTCCTGTCATTTGAATTGGTGCAAATGTACAATCGCTTAAACCATTAGGAAACACTAACTTTGTTATTATAAAGACATGTAAAATATGTACCCAGAAGATATGATTGCGCCCATGCGCGCAGAGCTAGCAAATAGTGGATATAAAGAAACTAAAACACCACAAGAGGTGACTTCTGCTATTCAAGCAGAGGGAACAACCTTGGTTGTTGTAAACTCTGTTTGCGGTTGTGCGGCGGGATCTGCCCGCCCTGCAGCAATGGCCGCGGCTAAGTCTGAAGTGACGCCCGATAGAATGATTACTGTTTTTGCAGGAAATGATAAAGCAGCCGTGGATGAGGCTAGAAAACACATGCAACCCTTTCCCCCTTCATCACCGGCAATGGCGTTATTCAAGGACGGGGAGCTGGTTCACATGATCGAACGTCACCATATAGAAGGCCGAACCGCTCAAATGATTGCGGGTAATTTGCTAAGCGCTTTCGAAGAGCATTGTAAATAACCGAAAAGACCCAATCATGGATAAAAGTAAAAATATAGAGACTCTCGCCATACATGGCGGTCAGCAACCAGATCCTTCAACAGGAGCGGTTATGCCTCCAATCTATCAGACGTCAACGTACGTTCAAGAATACCCAGGCAAACACAAGGGGTTTGAATATAGCAGAAGTCAAAACCCTACACGCTTTGCCTTAGAAAGGTCTATTGCATCACTGGAGGGGGGTAATTTTGGCGCTGCCTTTGGCTCAGGTCTAGCTGCAATTGACTGTTTGTTGAAGTTTTTAAAACCAGGAGACGAGATTGTTGCGTGTAACGACCTATATGGTGGTACGTATCGACTGTTTACAAAGGTATTTTCGGAATACGGATTGAAGTTTACGTTTGTGGACATGTCCAACAAGGATTGGGATGCTGCTA
Organism: Flavobacteriales bacterium; assembly: GCA_002707525.1. Lineage (GTDB taxonomy): Bacteria > Bacteroidota > Bacteroidia > Flavobacteriales > Schleiferiaceae > UBA10364. The sequence goes on along the minus strand of PAND01000008.1, from coordinate 46,653 downwards.
TGAGTCCGAATACTAAAATGGTTTGGATGGAAACACCCACCAACCCAATGCTTAATGTTTTGGATATTGCTGCTGTTTCCAAAAAGGCGAAATCGGCGGGAGCAATGATGGTTGTGGACAATACGTTTGCAACGCCATATTTGCAGAAGCCGCTTGATCTTGGAGCAGATGTTGTTATGCACAGTGGAACCAAATACCTTGGCGGACATAGCGATGTTGTGCTGGGTTTATTAGCTACTTCTGATAAAGACATTGCGGATAAGATGTACTTTATACAAAACGCATCTGGCGCGATTTTAGGTCCAATGGATAGCTTTATAGCCTTGAGAGGAATTAAAACACTTCATGTTCGTATGGACAGGCATTGTGACAACGGGGCTTCTGTAGCTGCGTTTTTGGAATCACATGATGCGGTTGATAAGGTCTATTGGCCAGGATTAACAAACCACAATGGTCACGAAGTAGCCAAACGCCAAATGAAAAAATTTGGAGGCATGGTAAGCTTTACGTTAAAAGGAGCGGGTTTTGAAAAAACAGCAGATGTTGTTAGCTCTTTTGAGGTGTTTACCTTGGCAGAGAGCTTAGGTGGTGTGGAGTCTTTAGCAGGACACCCAGCATCAATGACACATGCATCCATTCCCAAAGAAGAAAGAGAAAAAGTAGGGGTAACGGATAACTTGATACGTTTATCCGTGGGCATTGAGCATATAGATGATTTGCTAGCAGATCTAGCTAAGGCTCTTGACAAATAAAAGGATATGAACAATAAATTTGCGGTTATTGGCTTGGGTGTTTTCGGCTCGGCAATTGCCAGAAAATTATCAGAACGCGGTGCCGATGTAATGGCTATTGATGAGAACGAGGAAAGAGTACAACTCATCTCTCAGGATGTTGCTTTTGCCGTGCAGTTGGATGCAACGAATTCTGCGGCTTTAGAAAGCCAAAACCTTAAAGAAGTTGACGCTGTGGTCGTCAGCATTGGTTCAAGCTTTCAGGAAATGCTTTTGTGTGTATTTCAGCTCCAAGAAATTGGGGTAAAGAAAATCATTGCAAGAGCACAAGGCGCGGTTCAGTTTAAAATCTTGGAAAAAATGGACGTTGATGAAATTCTAAGTCCAGAACTTGAGGTTGCCAACAACGTAGCTGAACAGCTGACTAATCCGGGCGTTAAAATGTACGTGGAGCTGCCCGATGACTATGAAATTATTGAGGTAGAAGCCCCCTCCAAAGTAATAGGCCGTACGCTTGAGGACATTGGTCTTCGCAAGAAATACAACCTTAATATGGTTACGTTGCTCAAAAAGACGGTAAACAAAGACGGAGATGAAGAACGCACAGAACACCATATCTACGGCGTTCCCGGTCCAGAAAGCACGGTGAGCGAAGGTGATATTTTGGTTATTTTTGGTTTAGACAGTGATGTTAACCGCTTTATAGAAATTAACGCTTAGTGCACAAGGGCAACATCATAATAACGGGTGTTAGCTCAGGAATTGGTCTTTCCATAGCCCAAGCCGCATTGTCTGAAGGTTATTTTGTTCAAGGCATTGGACGAAACGCTCCGAGTAGGTTTGAAGATAATTCTAATTGGCATTTTTCATATTGTGACTTAACAGAATTAAGCACCATTGATAACCTGAAACTATGTCTTGGAGAAAACAACATACTCATTAACAACGCGGGGACCCTGGGACCGATTATGTTCGGTGCAAAAACAGAAACGAAATCAGTTGATTATTGTTTTCGGTTAAACGTTACCGCCCCCATTCGTTTAACGGCAAGATTCCTGAGTGAGTCCGTAGGAGAAAAACAAGTGTATTTCACAGGGTCTGGAGCAGCTGAGTATCCTATTCCCGGCTGGTCGTCATACTGCGCGTCAAAAGCATCCATACACATGTATGCTAAAGTGTTAAGTCAAGAATATCCAAGAGTCCCTGTTCATGTTTTTAAACCAGGGAAGGTGGATACACCTATGCAAGAGACCATAAGAAAAACAAAGAAGAGTGATTTTCCNGCGGTATCTTCATTCATTGCAGAACACGAATCGGGCAAGTTGATCAAGCCAGAAAGCGTCGCGAAACGACTACTACACGTAATACAATCAAAAGAAAAACCAGCAGTGGTTTTCTCCATATCACAAATNAACACTTAAATATGAGAAGAGTAATTATAGCTTTAAGCACAGTATTTATGGCTGTTTCGTGCCAATCTGATCCAACCCCAACGGCGCAATTTGTTCGTCAAGATATAGTTGGAGAATGGACAATGACTCAGGTGGCATACAGCGGTGAAATGCCAAACCCACTAAACCCAAGTGCGTTAGTTCAATTTTCAGGCATAGGAACTCAACTATCGGGCAAGGTGAATATCTACGAAATGCCGGATACGGGCAATATTGACATTTCGTTCGTCGCAGACCTGACCTCTATACAGGTGCCGGTATCTTTAAACAGCTCAGGTTCATGGACGCTTACCAATAATGACAGTACCTTAGTTCTAGATAACGATAGCGTAAGCTTCAGTTTTGTTATGGTTAGCGGCTTGCCCACTGAACAGGTTTGGACGACGTCATTCATGCAAATCCCAGCGGATAGCAGCTATTGGGCAGATATTGATTTAGAGTTGACATTGGTAAAATAAGTGACCCGCAGAGATGGCGAGAGTTTTAACAGGAATACAGAGTTCCGGTAGACAGCATTTAGGAAACATTTTAGGAGCCATTCGGCCTGCCATAGAAATGAGTAATGACCCCAAGAATGAGGCATATTTGTTCATAGCAGACCTACATAGTTTAACAACTGTAAAAGATGCAAAACAGCGCAAGGAAAATTTAATAGCAACAGCCGCTGCTTGGCTTGCCTGTGGCTTGGATCCAGATAAAGTGGTATTTTATGCACAGAGCCATCTTCCCGAGTGCACGGAGCTAACATGGTACCTAAACTGCTTTACGCCATATCCGATGCTTGCGAATGCTCATAGTTTTAAAGATAAAAGCAGTAACCTCAGCGACGTGAACGCAGGACTCTTTGATTATCCTGTATTAATGGCATCAGATATCTTGCTTTATGATGCTGATATTGTCCCCGTTGGGAAAGACCAGAAACAACACCTAGAAATTACGCGAGATTTAGCATCAAGCTTTAACCATCAATATGGCGATACGTTTGTTCTTCCCGAATCGAAAATTTCTGAATCTTTAATGACCATACCGGGAACAGACGGCCGTAAAATGAGCAAGAGTTACGGCAATGTGATAGACGTGTTTTTGCCCAAAAAGCAATTAAAAAAACAGATTATGGGTATTCAAACAGACTCAACGCCTCTTGAAGATCCTAAGGACCACGAAACATGCAATGTTTTTGCGTTATTTAAACTTCTTGCCACCAAGGAACAGACACAAGACCTCGCGATTAGATATAAGGCAGGGAACTTTGGATACGGTCACGCAAAAACGGCACTTTTAGAGCTGGTACTAAATGAATTTGGTACGGCACGTGATAAGTTTGATCATTATATGGAAAACCCTCAAGAAGTGATGACTGCATTAAAGATGGGCGCAGAGAAAGCGCGTCCTATTGCTCAGGCTTCTCTTAAAAGGGTTCGCCTCAAACTTGGTTTCTAGCGCGGTGAAAAAGATTGGGAGCTATTTTCATCACATTTGGTATTATTTCTGTGCGTTAACCTCTATTCTGATTACGCTGCCAGCGTTGCTGGTTTTTGCTAGACCTGGAGCAACGTATTCTATTTTCTTTAAGATTGGCAAAGTGTGGTCTTGGATTTATCTCATTTTGATGGGCGTCCTTCCACGTCCAGAAAAGTACGCTACAAAGCACAACGGACCTTTTGTTTTAGTAGCCAATCATTCGTCAGATATAGACATTCCCCTGACATTTTTAGCTTCTCCAGCGCCTGTAGTTTTCATGGGAAAGGCAGAGCTTTTAAAGCTTCCGCTGTTTGGATATTTCTTTAAGCAAACCTCTATTCCTGTGGATAGAAGCTCTTTTCGTGGCAGAAAACAAGCTATGCTAGACGCAGACCAGCGCATCAAAGACGGCTTTAGTGTTTGTATTTACCCAGAAGGGGGAATCCCATCACAAAAACATTTACTAGGTCCGTTTAAAGCGGGTGCCTTTAAATTAGCGGTTGACAACAATATACCGGTGATACTCATGAGTATTTACCAGAGCAAGCTTCGCCTAGGAGACTGGGGAGAGCCGTCCTCTTTAGGTCCGGTAGATACAAAAGTGCTAGGCGAATTTTGGCCCAACCGAAAATCTGATAATCCGGTCCAAGACTTAAGTGACCGTTGTTATCTGTCTCTAGCTAAAGATTTAAAAAACTGGGGTCACGAAGGCAAAGTTGCCCTACCTTTGGATTAATAAGCATTAAAATGAGCATTAGTCTAGAACAAATCAAACATTTAGCGCACTTAAGTCGTCTAGAGTTCAGCGAAGAAGAGCTGGAAGAAATGCAGGGTGATATGGGAAAGATATTAGATTTTGTTGCGCAAATAGACACTTTAGACCTTTCTGGTATTGAGCCCTTGACACAAATGAGCGAAAGCGTAAACGTTATGCGTGAAGACCAAACAAAAGGGATGCTAGAGAAAGATGAGGCACTTAAGAACGCCCCAGACGCTAATTCCGACTATTTTCGAGTACCTAAGTTCGGGAAGAAAGTTTAAAACCTTTTTCTTCAGGTGATTGTTCTAAACTAAAGTCGACTTATATGAACATTGCCGTTATTCAAGGGAGTCCACGTTCAGGATCCAATTCTTTTAGGGTAGCTCAGTTTCTTTGCGAGCAGCTTAATCGCAAGCAGCTTGTAAGCGCCAATTTAGTCAACCTTAAAGAGTTGAACTTCCCTAATTTTGACGACCACGGTGAGTTGCCTCAGGTTCATCAACTAAAAGAAAAGCTGTTAGCCGCTGACGGTGTTTTATTTGTTTTTCCAGAGTATAACGGAGGAATGCCAGGAGCCATGAAAAACGCACTTGACTACTTTCGTGCAGAATATAATTTCAAACCAATGGCAGCAGCAACAGTGAGCGCTGGGCCTTTTGGCGGCCTTAACGCGTGGCATGCGTTTCATTCATGGGCGTTATATGTTGGAGGCATTCTGCTTCCTAACAATTTAAAAGTTAGCGGTGTATCCAATCTTTTTAATGACGAAGGAGAGCCCGTAGAAAAAAACTTCAAATCAAACTACCCTAAGTTTTTAGACGAATTTTGTTGGTTGACTGAGAAATTAATCGCCGACTAAGTGTCCTCTGCTGCTGCGCTAAATAATTGTCGTGCCTGGTTTTCTAGTCAAGGATGGAAGGCGTTTCCCTTTCAAATCCGAACTTGGAGCGCCTACTTGAATGGCAGCAGCGGTCTAGTTAACGCCCCAACGGGAAGCGGTAAAACATATTCCCTATTGCTTCCTGCCATTGCAGAGGGCATGGAGCGGATAAAAACAGACCCTAAGTCGTGTGAAGGTGTCCAGCTCATTTGGATTACCCCCATTCGTGCACTTGCAAAAGAAATAAATCAGAGTGCAGAAAGAGCAATATCTGCGCTGGCTTCAAGCTGGGAGGTTGGAGTACGAACTGGAGATAGTACTCAGAAGGTTAAGCTAGCTCAGAAGAAGAAGCTTCCACAAATTCTTATCACAACACCAGAGAGCATTCATGTCATGCTAAGCAACAAAGGTTATGACAAGCTTTTTGCAAACCTGAAGGCAGTAGTAGTAGATGAATGGCACGAACTTATGGGCAGCAAGCGCGCTGTTCAGTGCGAGTTATTTTTATCAAAATTTAGGACGCTTTGCCCCCAAATGATGACTTGGGGCATTTCTGCTACAATCGGAAATATGGAGGAAAGCGTAGAGGTTTTGATGGGCCCCATAAATTGCAAGTCCCCGACAATAATCAAGGCAAATTTGCAGAAACGGTTAATAGTTGAGCCGGTTTTGCCAGACAACGTGGAAACGTTGCCTTGGGCAGGCCATTTGGGTATACGGTTATTGGACAAGGTGGTCCCCTTATTACACGAAAATAGAAGCACCCTTGTTTTTACCAATACTAGAGCTCAGGCGGAAATTTGGTTTCAGCAAATTTTGGAGGCAGACCCAAATTTGGCAGGGGTTATAGCCATGCATCATAGTGCTATTTCTAAAGAACTCCGAACGTGGGTAGAGGAGGCTTTATATGATGGCCGGCTCAAAGCGGTAGTGTGTACATCTTCGCTTGATTTAGGGGTGGATTTTCGTCCAGTAGACTGTGTGGTGCAGATTGGTTCTCCCAAAGGTGTGAGTAGGTTTGTTCAACGAGCGGGGCGATCTGGTCATCGACCGGGTCAAGTTTCAAAAATATATTTTGTGCCGACGCACGGTTTAGAGTTGCTGGAGTGTGCTGCGCTGCGTAAGGCAATAGACATTGGGGCGAATGAAGACAGAATACCCTATCTAAGAAGCTTAGACGTCCTCATTCAATACCTTGTAACGTTAGCGATTAGTGACGGCTTTAGGGGCGCGTCCTTGCTGCAGGAAATAAGAGCAACAACCAGTTTTTCAAGTTTAAGCGATGAAGAATGGAGCTGGTGTTTAGACTTCATTGTGAGAGGCGGCGACAGCCTTGAAGGCTATGAAGACTTTCACAAGGTGGTTGAGGAGGACGGCCATTACAAGGTTCTGTCCAGAAGGGTTAGCACAAGACACAAGTTTAATATTGGGACCATAGTTAGTNCGTCCATGATCAAGGTAAAGCTGCAGAAGGGAAAACACCTTGGCAGAGTAGAAGAATATTTTCTCTCTAAATTGATACCTGGGGACGCTTTTTGGTTTGCTGGAAGGTGTTTAGAGTTGGTTCGTTTTAAAGGAACAGAGGCAACCGTTAAGCTTTCCAAACAGAAAAAAGGACAGGTACCGTCCTATATGGGTGGGCGAATGCCCTTAAGCGCAGAATTGGGTTACTTTTTGAGAGAGAAGATAGAGGAGTCAGCAACGTATGATACATTTCAGGATCCAGAACTCGCAGCTGTGCAACCAATCATTTCTCTCCAAAAAGAACGCAGTATTGTTCCAACTAGAAAACAATTCCTTTTAGAATACCTAGAAGACAAAGAAGGGCACCATCTCTTTGTGTATCCTTTTGAAGGGCGTTTGGTTCACGAGGGAATTGCTTCGTTGCTTTCTTTCCGGCTTGGATACTTCAAAAAGCAAACGTTTAGTATTGCGATGAACGATTATGGTTTTGAGCTTTATAGCGACCAGTCTATTCCTATAGAAGAGGCATTAGATAGCGATGTGTTTTCTGTTGAACACTTAAATGAAGATTTGGTCAGTAGTTTGAACGAAAGCGAAATGAAGCAAAGACGGTTTAGAGATATTGCTCAAATTTCTGGCTTGGTTTTTACGGGATATCCCGGGAAAAACATGACAACGAAACACTTGATGAACAGCACGAAGCTGATGTATGAAGTCTTTCGTGAATACGAGCCAAACAACCTATTGTTAAGGCAAGCTCNTGAGGAGGTACACGAGTTTCAGCTCGAAGAAGCTCGTATGCGTTCTGCTCTTGAGCGTATAGCCAATCAAGAGACGGTATTGCGTAGAATTGATAAGCCCACTCCTTTAGCGTTCCCAATCTTGGTAGATCGGCTCAGGGAAACAATGGGTAACGAGACACTCGTAGAGCGCATTAAACGAATGCAGCTGGACTTTGGATAAACCTTCTATCAGTCCAAAAAACAATAATCCCCGCAATAGCGGGGATTATAATATCTGATTTTGGCCTTGAATTATTGAAATTTCGAAGCGATTGCATTGTAACCTTGTGTTAGGCTTTGACGATATTGCTGGTCAGCCTGACTGGTTCGAATAAGCATTTGGTAGAATTGAAGATCAGTGCTCCAATCGTTACGCATGCGCTTGCGATCAGACCTGCTTAGACCTTGATAATAATCTAGTTCGTCTTCTAAGAAACGCACAAAGTTATCTGTTAATTCCCGGGCTTTTTCTGTGGAACCGGCTCGATAGTAGGAATCAATTATTCCAAAGAGGAAGTAGTTATATCCAAATTTTTCTGCCGGCATTTTTTCCATGGCAAAGTCTAGCACTTCAATGGCCTTTTCGCTTTTTCCTTCTTTGACTAATTCGTTGGCGAGCCTGCCAAGAATAGTTCGCAGGTTATAACTTAAACGTCGGTTGGTTTCGTCAAGATATACATCCGGTAGCTCCATATTTCCGTAAGCAAAGTTATTCATGACGTTTTCGTACATAATGTCTGTATCAACCTTGCCGTAGTCAATGCCTTGCGAATTGTTTGGAGCATAAACAGGTACAAACCTGTAGGCCATTCCTTCCAACTGGAAATAATCATTCAACCAGAAGTACGACTTGGGGCTGTTTCCAACGGTAATTGAAAAGTAGATCGGTCGCGTCCAGTCATTATTAGCAATAAGGTCAATTACCATTAAGTCCCTTTTTGTAATAACATTAGACTTCCAGTTCCAGTCTATATAATCTACAACCTTAGAGCTGTCTTTGACGTCTACCACATTATTTGCAAAAATCGCTTCTTTATCAATATTTATTCTCAGCTTTTTCTGAGGATAAAGAGGAAGCTCCTTGTTGCTAGCCGCCTTGAACTTGACTTGATTATCGTCTCTTTTTGTGAATTTCACAAAGTCTTTAACGTCCCATCGGCCTTTTACGCCCATTTCTCTGTAGTAAAGGACGTCTCGCGTTCCTTGCACATATTGATTCCATTCAAAACTAAAAGGTACAGCCTCCCCCTCGTAAGCGGCGCGGCGTTGTTGGTCAATGTACCAATCGGTGTTTAAAAGGCTTAAATTCACAACCCTAACATCTGTTCGGTAGCCTTCAACTTCCTGAACATACCACAACGGGAAGGTGTCGTTATCACCATTTGTAAATAGAATAGCATTGGGTTCGCAACTGTCTAGATAGGCTTTTGCAATATCTCTTGCCGTGTATCTGTTGCTTCGGTCATGATCGTCCCAATTTTCAGCAGCCATGCGAACAGGAACAGCAAGCATAGTGACGGAAATCACTAGGCATGAAGCTACCATAGGACTCATTTTTGTGCGAAGCGTGTCCCAAAGTCCAAGTGCGCCAATCCCAATCCATATAGCGTAAGCATAGAAGGAGCCAACAAAAGCATAGTCTCGCTCCCTAGGTTCATAAGGCTTGTGGTTGGTATATACTACAATAGCTAGCCCGGTTAATAAAAAGAACAGCGTCACTGCCCAGGCGTCTTTGTTGTTCTTCTTGTATTGGTAGTACAAACCGAATATCCCAAGAAGGAAAGGCAACATAAAATAGGTGTTTCTTGAAGGATTACTTTTCCAAGAGTCAGGCAGATTGTCTTGACTTCCTAATCGTATCGCGTCAATGAAAGGTATCCCAGTTATCCAGTTTCCTTTGGTGAGCTCCCCTCTATGCTGAGAGTCGTTTTGGCGTCCAGAGAAGTTCCACATGAAATAACGGAAATACATAGTGCCTACCTGATACTTAAAAAAGAAACTTACATGTTGAGCAAAATTAACAGGAGCCTTAGGGTCTTTTATATCCATCAAGTTGATGTAATTCTGCTTGTATTGCGGGTCGTCGTTCCAAATCCTTGGAAAGAAGGTCTTGTATTTTGGGTCGTAATTTGGTGTGCTTGCTTTTTTGTCATCAGTTAGCAAATAGCGAGCTTCTATTTTTAGATTATCCCCATTGTTGGTTAAATAGGCCTCGGCTTCGTTACGAAGCTTGAAGGCAGTGACTTGTTTTGGGCCTTTCATTACCGCAAATCCTTTTTGATAAACGGGTTTTCCGTCTCCAAAAGGCTCTTTAGAATCATATGGTGCATTGAAGCTTTTCCCATAAAGTATAGGCCAATCACCGTATTGCTCCCGGTTGTAGTAGGCCAATAGAGACATTGCGTCTTCCGGGTTGTTCTCGTCAATTGGCGTGTTTGCGTTAGATCTAATCGCAAGAATGATGAAGGTTGAATAACCCATTACAATGAGCATTACCGCCAATACCGCCTGTTGGGCCAGCGGCTTTTCTTTGTTTTGAGTCCAAAGTATACCGAATAAAACAACCGTGATTAAAACAATAGAGGCCGCTATTGTTCCAGAGTGGAAAGGAAGCCCCAAATTATTTACAAAAGTTATTTCTAGCGTGCTAAATAGACGTAAAACAATAGGGATTATGAAGGCGAACACAAGTCCCAAAATGGCTATGCTGACGCCGTTTGCCAGAATAAAGCCGTTGCGTGTTGGGTTCGGGTATTTTTTAAAATAATAAATCATTCCAATAGCGGGAATAGTCAAGAACACCAATATGTGAACACCAACAGAAAGCCCTACTAAGTATGCGATTAACAGCAGCCATTTATTTGCATTTGGATCTGTGTCTACAGCCTGTTCCCACTTGAGCACTGCCCAAAATGCCACAGCAGTAAAGAACGAACTCATAGCGTAAACCTCTCCTTCCACAGCAGAGAACCAGAAACTGTCAGAGAAAGTGTATGCCAACGCCCCTACCGCTCCAGATCCAAGTACAGCAACTATTCCTGCGTTATCTAATTTNCCTCTTCCGCCTAAAAGCTTTGCAGAAAGCGCGGTAATTGTCCAGTATAGAAACAGGATGCTAAAAGAACTTGAAAGCGCACTTAACGCATTAACCATGAGCGCTTGTTTTTCAGGGGCGCTTGCAAATTGACCAAATAGATTCCCCATTAATTGGAAGAACGGAGCGCCTGGAGGGTGTCCAACCTGAAGCTTTACGGATGTAGCAATGTATTCTCCACAGTCCCAAAAACTAGTTGTGGGTTCGATAGTCAAGAAGTAGGTTATTGTCGCAATAGCGAAAACCACCCATCCAGCGATTGTATTAAGCTTGTTGTAATTCACGTATTCTGCTTGTTATCGGAGTAACGTATTACTCCTTCATTAGGTAATTAGGCTCGAAAATAAGAAAAACCACGGCCCTCAGCCTTCAAATGAATGTTAAACAGCAAAATTTTCCTTTCTGTCTTTTTGCATTTTCCCTTTTCGACTATATTTGCCGTCCCAAAAGGGCGAATTGCCCGATGGTGTAATGGCAACACTACGGTTTTTGGTACCGTCATTCTAGGTTCGAATCCTAGTCGGGTAACTCAATAAAGCCTCTAGCATTCGCTAGGGGCTTTTTTAATGGGACGTCATGATGTTCAGCACCCTAAAGCTTTCTTTATTTCAAATAGTCGCTATATATACCGAAAACATAGCGTTAAGGTTTAATTGCTTTATTTTTGGAATCTAAGCGGTTAGATATTCATGAATACTCAAAAGTTGAAAAAATATTTCGGTGCAGTAAGCGCACCAAAAAAGCCCATGGTTTCAATAGTTGTACCGATATACAACATGATGCCACATTTGGATCAATATTTACAATGTTGCTTGAACTTCAGGACGCTCCTGCCTTATGAGTTGATTTTTGTGGACAACAATAGTACTGATGGGGCGCGCGAGTATTTAGAAAAATTTGGAGCACGCGTTGAATTAGAATCGCGCCAGGGCGTGAACTATGCTCGCCAACATGGTTTGGATGTTGCAATAGCAGATGTTATTTTAACCATGGATGCAGATACCGTTTACTACTCCTCATATATTGACACCATGGTACTCGAGCTTTACGCAAACGCTGATGTATCTCTTGTTTGGGCCACTTCAATAGGGTGTTCCGATCCATCAAGGCCAACGATGTCTGAAAAACTTAAGCTCCAGATAAAGACCTTGGTGCACTTTGTGCAGACGAATAAAATAGCTCAGGCTAAATCTGTTCGAGCTCTATCGATGTGTTTTATGAAAAACACAAACGTTTATTACCCTGTAGAGATCAACAACTTNTCTGGTTGTGATGACGGAACAATAGCTGCTCAGCTTATGCGTAAGGGTAAGCTTAAGCGGGTTAATAAAGGGGTATATACTGAGCGAGGCCAAATGAAACGAATATTGTCAGGGTCATGGCCGCAAATCTAAACCACATATAACCCCCCAAGAGCTCTGCTCTTGGGGAGGAAGTCCTAAAACGCGTACCCTAGGGTAACAGAGCCCGCATACACATCTTCATTGAACGCGTTTTCTTGGAAGAACGTTCTGGCATCTATTCTACCGGTTACTTTCCACGATTTAATTCCGACTTGTCCTTGCAGTCCATATCGGAAAAGATGCGTGTTATAATTATTATTAGTACTAATTCGGATTCGATCGCCCTCCGAATCGGAACCGAGCAAAATGTTTTCTGATCCTATACGTACTCCTGCATAACCACCAAAACCTAAGCTCAATCGCTTGTCTACTTTTCCGCTTGGACTAAAATCTAGCTCTATCATTATAGGAACGGTTAAAAATGCCTGAGAAAAAGCGTTTCTTCTAATGTCTGTAACTCCTGTTACGGGCACGATTGCGGTTGTAGCCTCACCGCTGGGCTGATCTACTTTAACAATGGTATTATCGTTTTTAAAACTAAAAGCAAGGCCTTCGAGCTCATATCCAATACTTATTAAAAGAGGGCTGCCGGCTCCACCAATTTTGTTCTTTACAACGAATGNGCTGCGAAAAGTTAGGCTTTCATAATGATTTAGTAAATCTTCTGTTGAGGTTGAGTTTCCGTTCATGGTTCGGAAAGAATTTGCGCCAAGATGAAACTCGAAGTTGTTAAATTGAGTTTTATTTGACTTCTTTTTCTTCGGTAAAGGAACAGACAAAGAGTCGGACTCCTCCGTATCAAGGTCTCGGATGTTTATTTCTTCAATTACACCGGTTTCTATGCTTTTCTCTAGCTCTTCAGCTCTGTCCTCCCATTTTTTACTAAACTCTTCTCCCCAGGCTTCCATTTTTTCACCAAATTNTTCTCCCCACGTTTCCATACTTTCTCCAAAACTTTCCATGCGCTGTTCAAAGTTCTCGGTTAATTCTTTTACTCTAGCGTCACCTTCCTCTTCTGTTAAAGTTCCCGCTTCTACCAAAGCTTCTATCTCTGCAATATGTTCAGCCAACTTTGCTGCTTCTGTGGTGCTTATAGCAACAATTTTTGTAATTGCTTCTAACAGCCCTGCACCAGCTTCCACTCCGTCTATTTCGATCGAAATCTCATTGGTGTCATTCGGAAAATGAAGTTCTTTAAAATTGGAGGTACTTGCGTTAACGCTCAGTCCAAGTGCTAGGTAGCCTAATGCGAGTAAAGTGGTGATTGTTGTTGTTTTCATTTGTTGTTGATTTTAGGGTTATTTGATTTGTTGCTTAATGCTAGTTTATTGTTTTTGATCTTTGCGGTTTCCCAATTGACTGTTCCGTTGCCAACTAATTTGGCAATGTTTGTTCCCATCATGCGGGCTGTTGCACCTGCTGTTTCTGAAAGCCTCAAACAATCGCTCCATGGTTAGGTAGGTTTCTGTTCATAAGACCCAAGATTTGTACCAAAGGGTTGCCTTAGGCGAAAAAAAAGCTTAAATGGTAAGTTAGCAACAATAAAACATTGTCCAAGGAACTGCAGATATAAAGAACCTATCTTTATGAGTAACTATTATGGCAAGAAAACACAATCGGAGGGCAAAAAAACGCTCTCAAAGCGTAGACGTTAAGGCCTACGCTCAAAGCTTGGAACAGGTGTTCCGAAAGTTCCCTACTCGCAAATTCAACTATAAGCAACTTGCTGGGCAGCTTGGCTATAAGCCGGCCATGGTAAAAGCCAAGGTTGAAATGGCACTAAGTGACCTGGAGCGTTCAGGAAAAATTATATCAGTAGACCGGGGTAAATACAAGTTAAAATATAATGCGGTATTTACGGAAGGGGTTGTTGATATGGTAAGTAACGGCAATGCCTATGTGGTAAGTCCGGATACAGAAAGAGATATTTTAATACACTCTGGAAACCTCAACAAAGCTTTAAACGGGGACAGAGTTAGCGTAAGCCTTTTTGCCAGAAGAGGAGGAAAAAAATTGGAAGGCGAAATCGTTGAAATCCTTGAGCGCAAGACCATAGACTTTGTGGGAACGATAGAAATGGGTGGCCACTTTGGCTTTTTGGTTCCCTCTTCTCGAAAAATGCAGGTGGATATTTTTATTCCTAAAGAGAAACTTAATGGCGCGGAGCACGGACAAAAGGCAATCGCTAGAATAGTTGATTGGCCAAAAAAGGCAAGCTCACCATTCGGAGAGATAATTAAGGTGTTAGGAAATGCAGGAGAGCATAATACAGAGATTCATGCGGTACTTGCAGAATTTGGCTTACCTAATGAATTTGCAGAAGAAGTAGAACAAGAGGCAAATACATTGGACACGTCTATTCACGAGGATGAAATCTCAAAAAACAGAAGAGACTTTAGACAAGTCCCAACATTTACGATTGATCCTGCAGACGCAAAAGATTTTGATGACGCATTGAGTCTGCAGCAGCTAGAAAACGGCAACTGGGAGGTAGGCGTGCACATAGCAGATGTAAGCCATTATGTAACACCAGGCTCCATATTAGATGATGAAGCTATTGAGCGGGCAACAAGCGTGTATCTAGTGGATCGCGTGGTGCCTATGCTTCCAGAAGTGTTATCCAACGGAGCGTGTTCACTTCGTCCAAATGAAGACAAATACACGTTTTCAGCCGTGTTTGAGGTGGATGAAGAAGCCAATGTTTTGAGCCATTGGTTTGGTAAAACAGCGATTCATTCGGACCGAAGGTTTGCTTACGAAGAGGCACAACAGATTATTGAAGGGGTTCACCCCGAAGGAAAGAAAGCCGACTTTTTTAATGAGATTACTCTTTTAGATAAACTTGCCAAAATTCTCAGGGACAAAAGGATGAGTTCGGGTGCATTGAGCTTTGATAAAAAGGAGGTTAAGTTCCAGCTAGATGAAGAAAACAAACCTCTTGGGGTGTATTTCAAAATAGGCAAAGACGCAAACAAACTCATAGAAGAGTTCATGCTGCTCGCGAACAGAAGTGTTGCAGCGTTTATTGGCCGTGCCAAGAACGGCGACCCTTCATCGAATACTTTTGTGTATCGCATACACGACGACCCGGATCCAACCAAATTGCAGGACCTAAGCACTTTTGTAAAGCAATTCGGTCATGAGGTGAGGATGGGCTCAAAGAAAGCGGTAACAAGTAGTCTTAATAAAATGCTGCTAAAGGTGAAAAACACACCGGAAGCTAATATGATAGAGACCTTGACGATTCGCACCATGAGCAAGGCAAAATATACGACACAGAATATAGGACATTATGGTTTGGCATTTGATTACTACACGCATTTTACTTCCCCTATCCGTCGTTATCCAGACGTAATGGTTCACAGGCTTCTTCAGCATTATTTATCAGGCGGTAAATCACCTCATTATGGTACTTACGAAGAGTTGTGTGATCATAGTTCGGAGCGCGAAAAAGCGGCTAGTGACGCAGAGCGAGCTTCCATTAAGTATATGCAGGCNGTTTTCTTGAAGCAGCATGTGGGACAGACCTTTATGGGTGTGATCTCAGGAGTTACGGAATGGGGCGTTTATGTTGAGCTAAGCGAAAATTATTGTGAGGGCATGATTCGCATTCGAGATTTCCGAGACGACTATTATACGTTTGACAGCAAAAACTATTGTATTGAAGGGGAGAGTTCGGGCAAAATATACCAGCTTGGTGATCCGCTTACTATTACCGTAAAAAANGTGGATTTAGAAAGGAAACAGATTGATTTTGAGCCCTATTACGAAGAATAATGGTACTTTAATAGAAACAAAACACATTTCAAATGACCGCCGCTAAGAAATCTAACCCCGTAGAGATTATTGCAATCATAATAGGACTGCTTGCCATAATAGCGTCAGCATACTTTATTTTCCTGACTGACTCTAATTCGTATCGATTAACTAATTGGGTTATTTCTGCTGCCTTCCTTGTATATGTAGTGAACAACTTTATAAACATTCGAAACTTAAAAACTGAAGTGGGTTCTTTGACCGAACAGAAAGACGGGCTTACATCTGATCTNAAAAAAACTAAAAAATCCTTGACGGATGCAAAAGCAGATGTTGAGGTGATCAAAGCGGACTTGATAGATGCTCAAAATGAACTTAAGAAACGCGAAGAGGAAATCAACAAACTTAAGGAGTAATGAAGCGTATTCTCTTGACAGTTTTGTTACCACTCGGACTGTTCGCGCAACAACCGTACAATGCCATTCACTTCGACGGCATCGATGATTATATCAGCACATCGGGCGGCAACATTGCCGGTAACAATCCACGTACGGTAGAAGCGTGGGTGCGTACCAATGCCAATTGTGTTCCGGGGGCGAGTGGCGGCAAGCAAAAAGTAGTGGTAGACATGGGAAGTTTTTCCACTGGAGCTAGATATACCTTGAATCTATTGTGGGCTAATTCTGTTCGCGTTGAAGTTGGTGGTAGCGGGCTTAGTGGAACATCGGCTATTAATGATTCGGTTTGGCACCACATTGCGGCAGTGTATGATCCTTCGTCCACAAACAAGAAACATAGAATATATATTGACGGAGTCCAAGAAGCCTCAGGCAACCTCTCCACTGCTGTAAATACGGGTGCGGGCGCAGTGGTTATTGGCAGACGAATAGATGGTGTAAACCCTTTTGATGGAGATATTGATGAGGTACGCGTTTGGGACGTTGCCCTTACTGATGCAGATATCTATGCACACTACAATAAAGAGATATGTGGCAACCCAACAAACCTAAAGGCATACTACACCTTCAATCAAGGCAATGCTAACGGAGGAAACTCCTCCAACACAACGTTAACCGACCAGGCCGGAACGAATAATGGAACATTGAACAACTTTAGCTTGAGTGGTTCTTCTTCGAATTGGACGACAGGAAGAGATATGAATCCTAATTATTACGATTCTATTGCAATGACCGTCTGTAACGGAATGTGGTCTCCAGACAGCACGATGTATTGGGACAGTACTGCGGTGTATACACACACGTTTACGGATATGAATGGCTGTGATAGTGTGATTTCATATGATCTTTTGGTTCGCACTGTGGATACGACTCTTGGCACGACATTGTCTGATCCTCCTCAATTTGTTTCTTATGCTCAAGGGGCAAGCTATCAATGGGTAAATTGCGACGATTCTTCCTTTGTTGTTGGCGCAACACAGCAATCTTTTACACCTACTTCAAATGGAAATTATGCAGTCATTATTACTGCGAATGGCTGTTCTGTATGGTCAAGGTGTTTCAGTGTTCAGGGATTTGGCATTGAACAGTTAACGCAAGTGCTTTTATACCCTAACCCGACCGCTGGTATCTTGAATGTACCGTTGCATTGGAGGGGAGAAAACGTAGAGGCGAGTAATCTTGCGGGGCAAGTTTTATTGTCNGANACAGCTCAGGATAATCTTGACCTCAGCTACTTGCCTACAGGTGTTTATATGGTGCGTTGTGGCGCACATTACGCGCGNATTNTNAAAGAATAGGCTTACTTACTTCTTTCCGAAGAATGCTTTGAGCTTCTCTAGATCGGTATCTGTTGTTTCTCTTGTTTCTTCTTTGGCTGCTTTAGCTTTCGGTGAGCGCAGCTCACTAATTGGCTCAGCAAGCTGTGCTTTTTGTTCAAGGCTTAAGTTTGCATTCTTCTTTCCGCTTGCCTTTTTAACGGGCGCTTGCTTTAGAGGAGTCCCTTTAGAGGCTTCGTTCAGTTTTTCTTTTGTGGACTTAGCACTAACTACAGATTTGCGTTTTCGCTGTTTTTTTGACGTTTTTGCCTCGTTTTTGCCTGTTTTCTTCTCGTTTTCAGTTGTTTTGTTGGATTTTTTAGCTTTTTTCTTTTCGGCTATTTCCTCCGATTTGGTCTTTGGCGAACCATCGTTAAGGCCGTTGCCCGTATCAGCTAATTGAATTCCGCCACGAGCCTTGCCTTTAATTGTTCCTTTGTCTCCATGAAGACTTTCAGCTGGTATGAATTTATCACGAGTTACCCAAGTGCTTAGCGCTCCTATGGACAATAGGAATTGNTCTTTTTTGATTTCAACAATTTCACCTGGTTGACGTGAGCCTATGAGCTTAACGCGATCTCCTATTTGAGCAGGGGTTGAAATGAGCTTTTTGATTTTACNCTCTTTTTGCTTTTGGTATTTTGATTTTTTTTGGCTCTTTTCTTCTTGAGTCTGAGAAGCGCGTTCTCCAGCGTAAACCTTGAACCTACCCACAACCTGCTCTTTTCCTTTTTTTGAATGCTGTTCGGAGTATTCGGAAACAAGTGATTGAAACTTTTTCCCCCAAGTAATCATAGCGTTTTGCTGTTCATTCATGGCGCTTTGGCGACGCACCTTGTCTTCGAGCAATGAAATTTTACGGTCTTGCTTTTCTTTCAAAGATTCTAATTCGTCTAAACGCTCCGAGAGTTTTTCGCGTTGTTTAGACAGCTCGTTTTTTTCCTTTTGAATACCTACCAGTAGGCGATCGATAGCAACTGTACTTTCATCTAGCACCCCGCGTGCTTGATCAATTATGCGTTGGTGGACGCCTACTTTTTGAGCTACTTCGTAAGTATATGAAGAACCGGGGACCCCCTGATTGAGCACATATTCCGGCGAGAGGTCACTAGAATTAAATTGCATGGACCCATTATCTACACTTGGTAATTCGCTGGCCAACGCCTTAATGCTATTGTAATGGGTGGT
Source organism: Flavobacteriales bacterium (assembly GCA_002707525.1). Taxonomy (GTDB): domain Bacteria; phylum Bacteroidota; class Bacteroidia; order Flavobacteriales; family Schleiferiaceae; genus UBA10364. Next base: position 27,969 of record PAND01000008.1, on the reverse strand, counting down.
CATTACCCCATAGGTTTTGCTGTTGTTTAGTTCTTTTAAAAATACTTGAGCCATGGAAGAGCCCAAGTCCGGGTCAGAACCGGAACCAAATTCATCTATGAGCACCAGTGTTTTGTTGTAGGCGGCATTTAGAAAATAGTTCATCTTGGTTAGCTTAGAGCTGTAGGTGGAGAGCTCATTTTCTATACTCTGCGAATCGCCAATATCTGCCATTAAGCCGTTAAACCACCCAAGAGTACTGTCTGGATGGACAGTTACAAGTAAGCCGCTTTGTAGCATAAGCTGAATTAAGCCAACCGTTTTGAGGGTAATAGACTTGCCGCCTGCATTGGGACCAGAAATCACCAAAATCCTGTTTTGATTGTCTAGTCTTAAATCGAGCGGCACAACTCCTTTGCCTTTGGCCTTGTTAAAGTCACGCAGCACGGGGTTGATAGCTTGTATAAGATGAATAAATGGTTTATCTAGCAATTGAGGCAAACAAGCCTCTTCGTGCAATGCGTGAAGCGCTTTAGCGTTAACAAAGTCAATTTGGTAAAGGGCCGTACTAAAGTCGCGGAGCTCATCTCTATAGCCCGCAACAAAGCTTGTTAGAAGCCTTAATATCCGAGTAACCTCTCTTTTTTCCTCATCTTCTAAAACCGATATTTCATTATTGATTTCAAGCGTCTCTGAGGGTTCAACATAAAAGATGGTGGCCTTGGAAGATGAACCGTGAAAAATTCCGTTTACTTGTCCTTTGAAAGCGCCTTCTACAGCAAGCACTCTTTTGTTGTCGTGAACACTTTCTTGCGTATCTGCAAGTATCCCTGAGGCAGCATATTTTTTGACCGACCGATAAAAGATTCGATCCGCTGCACCGCGTTTTTTAGCNAGACCAGTCCTGATTTTCCCCAATGCCGGCGACGCAGATGTTTTGACAATGCCCCTGCGGTCCAATACACGGTCGATTTCGTCTGGTACGACTTTATTCTTTTCTAAATGTGNGAGTTTGTCTTGAATAGACGGTGTTCTTTCAGCATGTTGTTTGAAAAAGCTGTAGATTTTATTGAAGCTTTCAATGAGGTTTTTGATCACAAGAAAATCTTCACCTTCAAGCGTTGCCCCTTGGATTTTTAGCCGAATTAGAAAAGGCTTGATGTCTTCTGCAGCAAGTGCGGGCACGGGAAAGTCACTATGGTATAAACCCAAAACTTCATGCACCTCTTGTAGGTCTCTACTAACGGCTTTGAAGTCGTTAGACGGCTTGAGAAGATGGACCCGTTCTCTTGCTCTTTCCGTAACAGCACGAGTTGCAACGGCCTTTTTTACAAGGTCGAATTCAATACTTTTAAATAAGTCTTCTGGGTATGTGTTCAAAATATTTTCCTGACGTTAGCCTTTATCCGCGGTATACGTCTTCGTCGTTAGTAACGCGAGCAGGCCCTTCATGTTTACGGAACCCTCCGGCAAGGAGAAAGGCAAGTAAACTAACAAGCAGTGTTGAGACCACATCAATACTAGTCCAGAATATTCCAATAGGGACGTTTATGAGGTCATTTTGGAGATCTCCATACACCCAAAGTGCAACAAGAACAATCACTCCGGTGAAAGGCTTTATGCCCTTATGGGTTCTCCAAGATGGAACCTGAGCAGTTCGTGCAGACCAATATACAGCAAAGCCAGCACCAAAAGCATGTGCAACAAGCATGGTGTATACTGCTGATGGGTTTTCAAGCATGTATTGGCTCATTATATCTGAACGACCGCCCCAGTCTGCAGCAGCCAAATCCGTCATGGGCAGGGGCCCTAAGAATAATGAGAAAAACTCATGTAGTAATGAAGTAACCACTATCGCAATCACCACACCAACAGCGGTTAAACCGATAGAGCGCAAGACGAAAAGAAACTTTTTCATGGCGATGAATTTAGATGAACCAGCTTTCAACTACTTCTAGCGATAAAGCAGCGACCTCTAGTTTATTCTTTTTACGATAACCGTTTAATTTTTGGTGCAAGGCGGCCGGTTTGTTATCGCGTAACGCCTCTATAGTATGATATCCCGCTTGAGCTATGTGATATGACCATTCTACTGGCACGCCTGCGGACTGAAAATCTTCTGGATTAGCAACGGTATCAAACTTTTCTGGACGCATTTGCGGAAAGAACAATACTTCTTGTATACTATCTTGATTGGTCAACATCATGGTAAGCCTATCAATACCAATGCCTAGCCCAGAGGTAGGCGGCATACCGTATTCTAAAGCCCTAACAAAGTCGTGATCAATGAACATTGCTTCGTCGTCTCCTTTTTCAGATAACTTCAGCTGGTCTTCAAAACGCTCAAGTTGATCAATAGGGTCATTAAGCTCTGANTAGGCGTTTGCCAATTCCTTGCCATTGACCAAGAGTTCAAACCGCTCTGTAAGCCGCGGGTCTTCTCTGTGCTTTTTGGAAAGAGGAGACATTTCTACAGGATAATCAATGATGTAGGTAGGTTGAACATAATGATGTTCGCATTTCTCCCCAAAGATTTCATCTATAAGCTTGCCTTTGCCCATGGTTTCATCAACGTCTAGACCTAATTCTTTTGCCGCGTCACGAANCTCTTNTTCTGTTTTTCCATGAAGATTCTTGCCCGTGTGTTCCTGAATTGCATCAAGAATGGGAACGCGAGCATACGGCGCCTTGAAGTCAACAGACGTGTCCCCAATAGTTGCCTTTGTTGTACCATTTACCGCTTTTGCAACTTCTTCTAACATGTTTTCTACAAACCTCATCATCCAATGGTAGTCCTTGTAGGCAACGTAGATTTCCATTACCGTAAACTCTGGATTGTGCGTTTTGTCCATTCCTTCATTTCGGAAGTCTTTTGCAAACTCATAAACNCCTTCAAACCCTCCAACAATCAGGCGTTTTAAGTACAATTCGTTGGCTATGCGCAAGTATAAAGGCACGTCTAATGCGTTGTGGTGTGTTACAAATGGGCGTGCAGCGGCACCTCCAGGGATTGGCTGCAGTATTGGGGTTTCCACTTCCATATAATCGGCATCATCAAAAATGCGTCTCATGGTACTAATCACCTTGTTTCTTTTGCGGAAGATCTCTTTTACACCGGGGTTGACAACAAGATCAACGTAGCGTTGGCGGTAGCGTATTTCAGGATCAGTCAACTGATCATAAACGTTTCCGTCTGCATCTTTTTTAACCACCGGGAGCGGGCGCAAGCTCTTTGACAGAACAATCATTTCCTTTACATGAAGACTCATTTCACCTGTTTGTGTAATGAACATATGACCTTCTACGCCTATAAAATCTCCTATGTCAAGCAATTTCTTGAACACATCATTGTACATGGTTTTGTCCTCGCTAGGACAAACCTCATCGCGGTTCACGTAAATCTGCATTTCGCCTGTAGAGTCCGCTAATACCGCGAACGAAGCTTTACCCATGATGCGTTTGGTCATCAAGCGACCAGCTATACGAACCGATTCAAANCCCTTTGCCCCTTCCTTATAGTGAGTGGTTAATTCTTGGGCCTTGTGTGAAACTTCGTATTCAGCTGCCGGGTAAGGATCAATACCCAAAGCTTTCATTTTGCTTAAGGATTCNCGCCTAAGTACCTCCTGTTCAGATAATAGTCTTGCCATGTTGCTTGATGAATATTAAGGACACAAAGATAATTGGCTTTTAGTAGCTTAGCGGTATGCTTCGTAGCCGAATTTACCTACTTATCATTTTCCTGTTTCTAACAGGCGCAGGTCATGCGCAGCCCTATTGGCAAAAAGGCACTCAAACAGCCTATGGTTCGGCATCCACAAATTTGGAAGGCCTTGCTTCAGGTTTAACTAATGCCGGCGCCAATATTTGTGTTGGATACGCAAACCTTTTCGCAGATCAAGCTGCATATGGAATAGAGTTTTGTGCTCGTTGGGCGCCGCTTACGAGCGGTTATGTGGGTAGAGCTCGACTTCAGAAGTTAGTATACGGCTCTTCCGAGACTAGGTCGTCGCTTTGGCTTGGCTCCTTTGTGGAGTTTGAGCAAAACATAAACATGACGATTACAGGGGATATGTTTGGTTCAGTCAATCAGGGTATAGGAGCAGGGGTTCAATACACCTATTGGGTAACAGCTAATGCGGGAATATATTTTTGGCCCCAAGTCTCTAGAACAAACGGAGGCCCTAGCGGCCTATGGGATTGGCAATTAGTTGCTCCGGTTGGTGTTCAAATTGCGTGGTAAAATGAGAAAGGTTGAATTTGAGGATATAGGCTTGGTTTCTTATGGAAAAGCATGGGATTTTCAAACGGAACTATTTACCAAGACGGTTGATTTGAAATTGGCCAACAGAAAAAACCCAGAAAGTGCAACAGAAACCACAGACCGCTTCCTTTTTGTGGAACACCCTCCTGTTTTCACGTTAGGGAAAAGTGGAAAAAAAGAACACCTGTTGGTGGATGAAGAGCAATTGAAGCAGGACGGTTTTGAGTACTTCCCAGTCAATAGAGGAGGAGATATTACTTACCACGGTCCGGGTCAAGTGGTAGGGTATCCCATTATAGATTTGGACCATTACTTTACCGACATACATAAATACCTACGTTACCTGGAAGAGGTCATAATATCAACCCTAAGTGATTACGGTCTTAAAACAGGCCGAAGCGAAGGTGAGACCGGTGTTTGGATGGACGAAGGAACTCCGTTTGCCCGCAAACTTTGTGCAATGGGCGTCAAGGCCTCTAGATGGACCACTATGCATGGTTTTGCTTTGAATATAAACGTTGATTTGAGTCACTTTGATTATATCGTACCTTGTGGTATCTCGGATAAAAAGGTTACGTCTTTAAATGTAGAACTGGGCAGAGACGTAGACCTTAACGAGATAAAAGACAAGATTAAATTTTACTTTGAAAAGCAGTTTGACTGCAAATTTATACCCACTAGACTCCCTTTTAAATGAAGGTTATAAAAAGAACTGTCGCCATTATTGTTGTGCTCCTTATAGGGTTAAAGTTGTCACCCTACGAATACCTGATTAAGGGCATCAAAAACACCTACCTCAAGGGCTATACATCTGCGCATTTGTATGATCGTGAGTATTTTGACCAGCGCGAAATACCAGTCATTCTTCCCAAGAAACTTACCGTTTCTGATTCTATTTCGCTATCAATAGATGATGAATTAAGAGGTCCGTTGGAGCGAATAGGTACTAAAGGCGTATTGGTTCTTCAAAAAGATGAGGTTGTGTTTGAAGAGTATTGGGATGAGCATGATACCGCAACCATTTCAAACAGCTTTTCTTCTGCAAAGTCTGTCATTACACTGCTTACACAAATCGCAGTTCAAGACGGCTACATTGGTTCTTGGGATGATGCGGTGACGGACTACATTCCAGAATATAAAATCCCGGAAGGCGCTACTGCACCAACCCTGCGCCACCTCAGCACCATGACCGCAGGCCTGCAGTTTGATGAAAACTATAAGAACCCGTTTAACAAAACGGCCAAACTGTATTATGGTGATGACGTAGTTGCAACGGCCCTAGCTATTCCCCCGGGGAAATTTGAAACGGGCACGAAATGGGAATACCAAAGCGCCTGTACGCAACTGCTCACTGTAGCACTGTCGCGAGCTATTGGCGAGAGTGTTTCTTCTTTCGCGAATCGCGAATTGTTTGCTAAGGTGGGTTTTGAAGTTCCTGCTACTTGGCATCTAGATCGCTCGGGTGGGTTTGAACTCGGATATTGCTGCTTGAACGCTGCGGTACGTGATTTTGCCAAGTTGGGTATGCTCGTGAGCAACCACGGTTACGTTGACTCAAATGCGGTGATAGACTCTGTATTTATTGCGGAAGCTCAAGTGGGTTTCAAGAGCCCCTACTACGGTCACAGCTTTTGGATTTACCCGGATGTTGAAGCTCGCAACTATTCTTTCCGAGGTTTGAATGGGCAACTAATAATTATCCTTCCCGACTACGATATGATTATTATGCGCGTTGGAGAAAAGGCTGGAGACCGCTATGAAGGCGATTTTAGATCTATCGGCCGAGAGCTAATAAAACAAGCCGAACGCTGGAACGCTAATTAAGAAGTATGCTTGAGCGGCTCGTAGATATTGAAGGCCTAAACATCTCTTTTGGACAAGAGCACGTGCTCTCAAATTTTGATTTACACATTCACCAGGGCGAAATTGTTTCTGTTGTTGGGGAAAGTGGCTCCGGTAAGTCTATTAGCGCGCTAATGAGCATGNGTTTATTAAGCCAATCGGCGTCTGTGTCCTTTACAAAGGCTAGGGTATTAGAAAACGAAATAGACCAACTAACCCCCCCTCAATGGCGCGGATTAAGAGGCAAGGAAATCGCAATGATTTTTCAAGANCCAATGACNGCNCTTCATCCNTCNATGCGNATNGGCAAACAGATGGAGGAAGTTTTGGAAGTTCATACAGACTTTAGTTCGGCGGAACGGAAAACTCAAATCACAGAAGCTTTGGAAGAGGTAGATATTCCGAATCCTTTATTATCGGCTAAAAAGTATCCTNATGAATTAAGTGGAGGTCAACGTCAGCGCGTTGTGATTGCAATGGCCATGCTTCTGGAACCAAAACTTATTATTGCTGATGAGCCAACAACGGCCTTAGACAAGCAAGTAGAGGGTACAGTCCTGAAGCTTTTGAGCAACTTAGTTAGAAAAAAGGGCTGCGCCTTATGGTTTATATCACACGANTTAGAGGTTGTGGCTAATTTTTCAGATAGGGTCGTGGTTTTGTATAAGGGACAAACTGTAGAGACAGGAGAGGCCAAAACGGTATTTAACAATCCTAAGCATCCGTATACAAAAGGACTGCTTGCTTGCAGGCCACCAAAGGAAGGTCGCCCATACCCNTTGCCTGTGTTGAACGATTTTTTAGGNGATGGCGAAGTNCCAAAAACAGAAGAGTTAACANANNCTCCAAGNANNGATACAGCNNTTGAAATCCGCGGCTTGAGCATNGGNTACGAANCAGANNNNAGGTTTTAANANAGCNANNANTCTGGGTGGTTANAGANTGTGGANTTAACCCTNCAGGTTGGTGAAACCCTTGGTCTAATAGGTCCATCAGGAAGCGGTAAAAGTAGCATTGGCAGAGCGGTGGTAGATTTAGTGCCTTCTAAGTATTCAGTAAGGAACTTTAACGGTAACGAAAATCATATTCAATTTATATTTCAAGACCCTTCGTCTGCATTGAATCGCAGTCATTCTGTGGGCCACATCTTGAGCAAAGTGCTCTCCAAGCATAATCCAAGGTTGCCCTCAGAAGAAAGAAAAAAAAGAGCAGGGGCGTTGCTTGAGGAAGTAGGTCTAGAGGTTTCTGACTTAATTAAAAAACCTAAAGATTTTTCTGGCGGTCAACGTCAGCGCATAGGCATAGCAAGAGCTTTAGCTGCAAATCCAAAAATTCTAATTTGCGATGAAAGCGTCAGTGCACTTGACGTAAGCGTTCAGGCTCAGGTTTTAAACCTGCTGAATAAGATAAAAAGGGACAGGGGCTTAAGTATGATATTTATTTCCCACGACCCCGATGTAATTCGTTACATGTGTGATCGCGTGCAGCAGCTATTAGTGCCAGAGAAAACCAATTAATAAGGTATTCTAGGAGTTTTTGTATTTGGACTCGGAATTATAAGTAAGTGTAAAACACAGCCAATAAGCCTAATTAATCGACCCCAAAACACGCTTCATAAAGCCATTTAATGCGTCTTTTTTAACCGCTCCTTTTGAAATTTCTTTTTGTACTTCAATGGCTCCGTATAGGTTAGAAACGAGTTCTCCAATAACCTCCATTTCTTCATCTTTTAGGGTGGGCACGTCTGCTAAAGATTCCAAAACCTCTATGGTTTCATGGAGGTAATCAACATCGTTTTTTTCAATAAAATCAACTAAATGCTTAATAAATGGAATTTTCATAAATCAAATTTTAATCAAAAATAACAGGTGGCAGCTCTAACATCAATTAATGCTTATAGATTTTGACAATTATGGAATCATCAAAACCGTGAATATATGCGCCCCGAAAAGAGCAACGGCCTAGGTCAACTTGTCTTTTGGATAAAAACAGACGAGTAGTTGTTATAATTTTCAATCGTAATGTTGCGCGGCATACGTACCTTTAAACCTACAAATGTCTAGCATAAACCCTGTCCAATGAAGAGAAAAAGTTTTTTGATTGTATTCATGGTTATTGCGCACATACTTAAGGCGCAAATACTCAGCATAACACCTGCTTTTCCTTCGCAGAATGATACGGTTACAGTGATTTATGACGCCTCCGAAGGGAACGGAGCGCTTGTTGGTTATACACCCGTCTATGCCCACGCGGGATTGATTACAAACCAAAGCACGTCTCCAACCGACTGGAAACATGTGCAAGGAAACTGGGGAACAGCAGACCCTAATGTGGTCATGACGCCGCTAGGTAATAATCTTCATAAGATAGAGTTTCATATGCCAACATACTATGGCTTTGGCGCTAATGTTGTGGTGCAAAAAATGGCATTTGTATTCCGAAACGCCGGTGGAACCGTGGTTGGCAGATCTTCAGATGGATCAGACATTTATTATGACGTCTACCCTGCTAACGCGGGATTGGTAGCTCAATTTTTAAAGCCAGAAAACACCGTTTTAATTGCTCCAACAGATTCATTAGAGAGTATTGTTGCAGCTTCTCAATTCTGTGAAATGAAAGTCTATGATAACGGCACCTTAGCGTTTCAAGATTCTTCTAAGCAGCGCTCGTTTTATTTGAGCAGCGCAACACCCGGTTTGCATACAGTAATTCTGGAAGCGACTGATCAAACAGGAAGTGTTTTTGACACAATATATTACGCAGTTGAACCCCCTTTAGACGTGGCTTCTTTGCCTGGCGGAATGGAAATCGGGCTAACGGAGCTTAACGATACAACGGTGTTTTTTAAATTGTATGCCCCGGGTAAAAACAGGGTGTATGTGTTGACTTCAATAAACGGTTACTTGCCTGAGTCTCAAAACGCCATGACTAGAACTCCGGGTGGAGCGTGGTGGTTTAAAGAATTGACGGTTCCGGCCGGTCAGCCTTTTTCCTATCAATACCTGATAAACGGTAATATGAGGGTGGCAGATCCGTTTTCAACGCAAATACTAGACCCCTGGAATGACGGTTATATTTCTTCTTCCACCTACCCAAACCTCCCCGCGTATCCCGCAGGCAAGACTACAGGAAACGTCTCTTTGTATCAAACGGCGAAATCTCCGTATCAATGGAAAAACAACACTTTCCAAGCGCCCAACAAAGAAGACCTAATGATCTATGAATTGCTGCTTAGAGACTTTGTAACCACTAGGAATTACCAAACACTTATTGATACTCTTGATTACATTTCAAGACTGGGAATAAACGCTATTGAGTTGATGCCGAATTCCGAGTTTGAGGGAAACCTTTCTTGGGGCTACAACGCATCTTTTCACATGGCCTTAGATAAATATTACGGCACGCCAGATAAGTTTAAGGAGTTTGTAGACAGCTGTCATTCTAGAGGTATAGCGGTAATTACGGATCAAGTGTTCAATCACGCTTACGGTCAGAACCCAATTGCTCAAATGTGGTGGGACAGCTCCAATAATAGGCCTGCGGCTAATAATCCCTACATGAATCAGAATTGTCCGCACCCACCGAATTGTTGGGGAAATGATTTTAATCACTATGTACAGCCAACAAGGGATTACATGGACAGAATTAATACGTATTGGATAGAAGAATTCAAGATTGACGGTATTCGATTTGACTTTACAAAGGGCTTCACCAATAATTCCAATGCCGATAATTACGATTCCGGTAGGATTGCAGAGTTAAAGAGGTTAGCCAACCAACTTTGGTCCGTAGATAACGACTTTTATGTCATTCTTGAGCATTGGGGACCAAACAACGAGGAGAAAGAGCTCAGCGATCACGGGATGCTGCTCTGGGGGAACGCTGTCCATCAATACCATGAGGCCGCTATGGGTTACACCAGCGACAGCGACTTTAAATGGGGCGTTTACAAAGAACGAGGTTGGGGCAATAAGCACTTAATCACCTATTCAGAAAGCCACGATGAGGAAAGGTCTGCCTATAAGATCAAGACTTTTGGAAATTCTAGCGGAGGCTACAACACGAAGAACTTGGCAACATTGGTAGACCGTAAAATTTTAACCAACGCGTTTCTCTTTACCATACCAGGCCCAAAAATGACTTACATGTTTGAAGAATTGGCTTATGATGAATCTATCGATGACCCATGTAGAATATGTGAGAAGTCAATCTTATGGTCCTATTATGCAAACACCCACCGTAACAGGTTGTACAAGTATACTGCGGCGCTGATTAATATGCGTAATTCATATGGCGTCTTCAAAACGGATAACTTTATTTATGCGCTTAACGGAGGTTCAAAACGAATTAACCTCAGCGTTCAAGACACCAACGCCACAGTAGTGGGAAATTTTAACGTAACCGCTGGAGATGTTTATCCTAATTTTCAACACACAGGAACGTGGTATGACTATTTTACTGGAGACAGCGTCATGGTTACAAACGCAACCGCACCTATGACGTATCAGCCGGGAGAATGGCACGTGTACACAGATGTAAAGCTTGATAAAGCCTCACTAATTGGGGTAGATGAAGTAAAGGATGTACCGTCTCGGGTGGCGCTTTATCCTAACCCAAGCAATGGAATCGTTGAGCTTTTAGTAGACACTGAAGAAGGAACGCTTGTGAGGTTTAGTCTTTATGATTTGATGGGCCGTGAGGTTAAAAAAGACCAGTTTAACGCCTCTCAAAATGGAATAGAAACATTAGAGTTAAACCGATTTCCTGCAGGAGCATACGTATTAAAAATCCAGTTCGGATCGGAAGTATATACAGAGCAAATAATGCTTGAATAGTATTATTGTTGCAGATGTACGCCAGCTTTGTCTCGTTTAATGACACCTTTGTTTTCCAAGTTTTTTAGGAGCCTGCTTATTACCTCCCTAGAAGTTCCTAAATCTGATGCTATTTTAACCGTTGAGATAGTCATGCCCCTGTTGTTATTAAACCTGCGGTGCTTTTCTATATAGGCCAACAGCCTATACTCTAATTGATTAAAAATCGCATTATCTACCAGCATAAGAAGCTCTTCGAATCGACTACGGAAAGAGGCTAATTCAAATAATCGCCATTCGCTAAAAGTTTCGCTAATACGAGATAATTCAACCATGGGGACATGTAATATTTTGCAAGTAGACTCGGCTTCTACAGTAATAGGCATGCTTGCATCTGGTAACTGTGAAAACGAAGCACAAGGACAGGCCTCTCCGGGTTCAAGAAAATATAACAACAGCTCTTTATTGGACTCGCCCTCTGTATTTCGCACAACACGAACGTTGCCCTTAAGGATAATTGGCAGAAAGTCTGCACAAAGACCATAATCAAGAATAAGATCCCCCTTTTGGTATTCCACGACCTCTCCTACGCGAGTAAGATGCTCTTTACAGTCTTGAGTAAGAACTGCGAACCTGTCATTATCAAAATAATCTAAAGCCATATCTATTATTGCTATAAAAGCGGTTAATACACCGTGTTAAGGCATTAATCAATTGAAGTAATCAAATCGTCAATGGTGTACGGCTTGCTCATCCATCTAACGCGCCCTAAACCCATCAATTCCTCTTGCGTGAGAACATGATCATTACCGCTTGAAATGATTAATATACTATTACTTTTTTCGATTGCATATTTCATCACCTCTAACCCGGTTCCGTCACCTAGCGAATAGTCTGAAATAATAACATCCCAAGCTTGATTATCTATGGCCTGCTTGGCGTCTTTAAGGGTAAGTATATGGTGTGGCTCATGATGCAGAGGCCCAAGAATAGTTTTTAAAGACTCGCCTAGTTGCCGATCGTCTTCTACTATAAGGACGGCTTTAGACATAACTTAGAGAGGTTGCTGTAAATAGCATGAGCCTGCTCTAAAAGTTCAGGTTTGGCGCCACCTATAGATTCGTCATTCTTATTAAAGACAATAAGTTCGCTAAAATTTAGTGCAATTGAAAGTTTTGTTTGAAGTATAATCAATGTTCCCTGTGGATTTTGTAAAAAATCTTCATAACGAATCAGAAATAAATTGTCTTGAGCTTCAACACGGCTGTAGTAAGCAACCCATCTTTCCAACCAGTAATTAATGTCTTTTGGATGTTCTTTCTGTCCTCTTTTTCCATTAAAAATAAAAGGCCGTTCTCCTTGGCCAAATTCATGGTGACCAAGCCAATCCATATACTCTTTAACAAAAGGGTCTTTTTTCTGTAGCGAGCAAAACCTTTCGTGCTGTACCATTAGGCTGTGAGCGTGCTGTAGCGGATTTCGCACTAACATAAAAACAGCTAAATCTGAATTTAGTTGTAGCAAGGACTTTAATCGCAGTACGGTGTTATTGTTCTTCGCTAAGTAAATACCTCCGCGAGCAATGCTGTTTTGATACCGTCTGTACAGGCTGTTTTCTTCTTTGCTTAGGTTGTGTTCCAAAAGCCCTTCATCCGTAATATATGTGTCGTTTTTGAGCACTTTAAAGAAATATTCCTCTAAGGCTTCAACGCTGGCTAGTCCAACTTTGATGCCGTCACCATGGGCACGCTCGGCACTTTCTTTTTTCTTTGGCGTATAAACTTTAGCCCACAGCCTTGGGGCTAAAAGAACAGGCATATTACTGTAATCCAGAGAAGAGAAGGGACCACGTTTTGTAAGCTCCTTTGTAAGCGCTGTTGTTCCTGCTCTTGCCAGGCCTGTTATGATTACACGCGAGTATTTCCCTTGCAATGAATAACCTTCTCCAACATTTTTGATTTGACGGGAAAGAAGCGCTCTGCCTAAATTGTAGTTATCTAACACTAAGCGGTGAAAAAGCTGTGAGAGTTCGCTATAGTCACTAATAGGTTTTGTCCTAAACAAGAACGGAATAACGGATCCTGCGCTTATGGTAATTATGCTCCAATTCGGGCTGAACCCTTTTTCAAGTAGCAGATTAGGTAGGCTCCAACCAAGGAAATAAACGTCTAAAAGCACAATGGCTAAACATCCTAAAAGCCGCATTAGTGTTACGGTTGTTTTACTTGTTGCCGCATTTATTGCCGTCATTTTGGTCATATCGTTGGAAGGTGCGACTAATACATTGAGCAAAGCCACGCTCGAGATCGCGGTTTCAAAGAAGACGTTCTTCATCCATAAGATGCTTTGACCTAACAGCAACCCCGCGACAGTTGAAAAAGCATAAGCAATAACTAAGTTCCCCTTGAGTTTTGATACAATTTCAAATGAGGTAGTATAAAATAATGGGACAGTACCGAAGGCTAAAATCGAAAAAAGCAAAAACGCGTTGAGCGGACTCAGGGAAATGGACAGCAGTGTTCTTTTTATGTAGAAGAACGTGGGCTTTAAACCGTAGCCTCTCCTTTTTCTGCGCAACACTAAAAAGAGAGAATTCGCTATTAAAAAGACTACAAGGACAGTGACCCAAAGCGGTAACCCTTGTATACTCGTGTATTTGCTGGTGCCCTTGGCGCCAAAAAGAAAGGGATTAAATACAGTTATGATCCCGATTGCTGTAAAAAGAGGGGCGTAAAACCTCCATGAAAAAGAGGCGTTTGAAGGCTTGTTTTTGGATTCTAAGTCTACAAATTTCGGAGTTTTAACCAAACTGTACCACAAACGGTAGCCAAAGGAGAATATAATTAACACTAAAATGAGCACAATCAATGCGGCCGCACCAACACCAAGACCTGGTCCAATATAAAAAAACATGCTTGACAAAAACGCTGTATTTGAACCTGCAAAATAGGCTACTTATCGCTAATTACGCTGCTTCTATAACCGAGAAATCGTCCTTGTGCATAAAGCAAAGGTTTTTTATCAGACAGAACAAAAAAACTTTGCTCAATCTCACCGTTTATGGATTGAATTCCCAACGTTAAACGCTATTCATCTAGATGCCTTATACATGCGCTTTTAATGACAATAAACATTGTGAATGCATAAGATTAAAAAATGGCGATTTTTGTGAAAATTTATGCTATATATTCGTTCAAGTTAATTGAATAATATGTCTGAAATAATTTATATATCCTCCACAATGTTTTTCAAGTTCGCTTTGATGGTGGTTTATAACCTTGTCCAATTGGGTATTGTGAGTCGTCACAATAGAACGACACGAACTAACGTGAGTAGTTTTTTCATTATCGCTGTTGTGGTGTTTTTCCTGTCTTATGTGTTGAGTACCTTTGAAATGCAAATAGGCCTTGCCATAGGAATGTTTGCCATTTTTGGTATTATTCGCTACCGGACAGAGACCCTAAGGCCTCAAGAAATGACCTATTTGTTTGCCTCTCTTGGAATCGCGGTGATTAACGCATTGAGCTCAGATGCCATAAGTTTTACGGAGCTGATTTTAATCAACGCAACCGTATTGGCTTGTATATATGTGCTCGAAAAATTTATGTTAGATAAACCCGAAGAAGAAAAAATCACCACAAAAAAAGTTACCGTGGTTGTATCTACAAAAGACTTAACAAAGGAATATGTAGAAAATAGAGTTCAAGAACTTGCAGAAACCATTGGTGTGACTGTTGTGAAATCCCATATTTCAAAAGTGGATCACGCAGAAGGAACCGCTCAGATAAATGTGGTTTATGAAGTCTAAATTTCTTGTAGTCGCGTTTTTTACATTTTGGGGTTCTATCCTTTTGGCTCAGTCAGGCGACACGGTTTCTACAACTAACCCTAGGCTATGGACTAAAGCAACTTACCGATTTAAGCCAACGAAGAAATTGAATATAGACTTGAGCGGCCTGTATAGAAGTGTTGGCGGTGAGGAAGGAAAAAACAGATTCATTTCGGAAGTCCAATTCAATTTTGAGCAAAGCAAAACAGTAAGCATTGCCACAGAATTCAGGCATTATTCAATTTTTGATGTAAATGGCCTTAATCAAAGATGGAGAGCTAGGGTTTCTGCCACAAAATCCTACAACATAGGCAAGGATGATATTTCCTTTCGTTTTGGAGCTCAGCATAGAGAGATTATTTCTGGCGGTGGCTCAGCTAGGGCAGACTTGAGGTTTCGCGGAAGCTACACCAAGGCGTTTAAGAATTGGGAATGGGACCCCACGGTGTATTCAGAGTACATAGGGTCATTTTATTCTGAAAACCCCAACAAGCAAAGTAGCCGCCTTCGTTTGGGTGTTGAGACAGACAACAAGGTGATTGGAGGCAAGGTAAGCGTAGGCTATTTCTACCAACACAACTTCAAGGATTTATACGGTCATTACAACACAATATCTGTAGGCTATAGATTCTGATATACAACAGCCGCAAGCCTTCCTTTCTCGTAGACAGCCAAAATGTGGTGTCTTAAAAAAGTAAACTAAGAGTCAAGCAGTTCAGCAAGTGCATCTCCAACATTGGCTCCAATAGCAACACCCATTCCTCCCAAACGCATTCCTGCCACAAGATGCGGATCGATTCTTTGTACTAAAGGCGTTTTGTTTTTACCAAAGGCCATTATTCCCGACCAAGCATGATCTATTTCTATGTTAGCTTCAGCCCCAAACAGTGTGTTAAGGTCTGATATTAAGGAGGCTTCTATTTTCTTGTTAACTCCGTGTTCAAGAGTAGCTTCTTCTTTTTCGTCTAAGTGTCTGCCCCCGCCTATCAAAAGCCGATTATCTATTGTCCTAAAGTAATTGTACCCTTCGTGATAATGAAACGAACCTTTCCAACTGAAGGCTCTGTGGGGCTTGCTAATCATGATCATTCCTCGCCCAGGTGATATGTCTGCCTGAGGTAAAAACCTCCTGCTGAAGGCATTGGTACATAGAGCAACTTGCGTTGCAATCAATTCAATTGATCCGTCGAGCGTTTGTACTAAAACTTTCTTGCCTTCGTGGTAGTCGTCAATTTGTAACACATCAGATTGTGTATAGGTAATGACTCCTGCTCTCGACACTTTGTCTTGTAATGCAGCAATCATTTTACCAGTATTAACGGTTCCTTCAAGTTTATTTTTAATTAGAGCATGTACCTTGGTTGTAAACCCAAAACCGTCTCTCGCAACAACCGAATACGGCCTTTGCCCCAGGAAGGGCTCAACGAGATCATTAAAGAATTCAATACGGTTTAAACTCGGCGAATCAAAGCAAACCTCATAACCGCCAACTTCTTCATATTGTATTGGTTTATCACCAAGCTCCTCACGCAATAATTGTAATCCACGATACCGATTCATCACCAAAGAGGCGGCTCCAGAACGGCCTATATTTTGAAGGTCATTTTCCAGCTCTGAGATGGAGCCAAAACAAGTGAATCCAGCATTTTTAGTTGATGCCCCATCTGGAAACAGCCCTCGTTCTAGAATAGCGATTCTATGTTGGGTGTGTTTTTTTGAATACAACAACGCTGTAAAAAGGCCAACAATGCCACCCCCTATCACCACTAAATCAAAATGGCGTAACGTAGTTTTTTCCCAGTAGCTTAACACGTTTTGATTTTATTAATTGAGGTGAAGTTAACTTAATTCAAGAGGAAAGCTAGAACTTTCAATATCTTGCCGTGCATGCCGCTGAGAAATGAATAGCCTCCGAAAACCTTTTAATAAAACTGTTTTAATAAAGATTGGTTTTTTAGCCTGCTGGATTCCTGTGCTTTATTTTGATTCAGCTTACTCCAATATAGATTGGGGAGTTTGGATCACCTTTCTTTTAACATCAGGCTTATTTGTATTTCAATACAAAAAAGCGACTCTACGACTGCGTCTTTTGATGATTATGATTGTACCGCTGTCCTATGCTGGAGAGCTAATATCTACCGAACTATTAGGATTATACGCGTATAGATTGGGTACAGTTCCAATATACATTCCCATAGGTCACGCTGTGGTTTACGCCTCGGCGTATGAAATCTTTCTTGAGTCGTCTATCCGACACTGGGTACAGAAAAGAAGAAACGCAATCATGGGTATTTATGCGCTGCTGTTTTTAATGGTTTTGCTTGTTTTTGAGGACACGCTCAGCGCAATCATGGGGGCACTATTGTTTTGGATGCTTATTAAAAAACGTAATCATAGTATTTATCTAATCATTGGATGGGTAGTTCTTTACCTAGAGGTTTCAGGAACGTACTTAGGGAATTGGGCATGGGAAAGAGACCATCTTGCATTTCACACAACAAACCCTCCATTAGGCTCGGTAATGATATATGTAGGAGGAGACGCGCTTTTAAATAAATTGCTGCGAATAGTCCTTAGGATAAGACGTAAAAAGCGTCGCGCTCTTTAATCTTTTATGATCTTAATCATTTTAACCGTTCCTTCAACACCCGAGGCCTTGTCAAGACTATCAACGGAAATAATAACCTTGCCTTCCTCATTGTGAATAACATCTATATTCATGCTTTTGAGTATTTCTAGCTGGTCTGCATCATTTGTGATCCAACTATCTGTTTCTGTGACAACATGCGTGTTGCCTTTAATAAAAGGATGCTGTCCCACGGCTGAGTGTCCAGAGGAGCGTCCCAACAGGAACCCAAGTAGTCCAAATATTACAGCAATTAGGGAGAAGGCGAACCAATTTTCATTTAGTGTTTTCATTAGACGATTTTAGATTTGGCGCAAAGTATTATGATTAGTAGAGCTAAAAGGCTAATAGCTTGTTAAAGCGTAAAACGTTGACCAAATTCCGCGAACCTAAAACCACTAGCTTCAATTGACTTGCGTCCTTCAAATGTTTTGTTTCTTGTAGGGTTGCTGTGGTTGAGGTGAATGAAATACACTTTATTGCGATCTTCTATAGTTAGGTGCTGTAAGAGCTGTATGCTCTCTGAAATAAAGGGGTGCGGTACTTCAGACATAGGTCGAGGCACTTCACCGCCTTCGTAGAAAGTCCCGTCTATGAAGGCATAGTCTACGGTAGGAATTATACTGAGTATATTTTGGTCCCAAGCAGACCATTTATCTATATCAGGAATGTAAAGTGCTGTTTTACTTTGTCCTTTGATGTAGTATCCTACCGTTTCTGAATATTCATCGCGGTGAGGCACTAGTATTGGTTCCATTATGACTCCGTTTCCAAGGGTTATTGGCAGACTCTCTTGAATGCTTCTTGGTTCAATATTGTCTAATTCAATCAGTTGATTCCAAGGACCGTTGTTTAATAGAAAATTAATCATTCGCCTCATAGCATAAACGGGTACTTTTTGGGTATTGGCAGCTTCGCGACCAAGGTGTATAAGACCGCTATAATGACCCACATGGGCATGAGTTAAAAAGATAGCTAGATTATTATGTCCAAATTGCTTGCGCAGGTAGTTGGTTTGTATCACAAAATCGGGTGTTGCATCTATAATGATGGATAACGAAGAATCAGCCACGGCCAAGCTTGCTACAAATTCATTCTCTTTTGGATGAGCACAACAAGTCCTTTCGCAATTCATATGAGGGGAACCGCCGTCCTGAAGCGTGCCTAAAACAATCAACTCTTGTGCTATTGCTGCATGATTGAAGAAGACGGTTAGAAGAATGAATAAAGGTTTCATTTGCTGATAGTTAAAACGCTTCTCCAATAAAAAAGTATACTCCGCTACCTTCTCGAGTGAAAGAGACGTCTATTCGTGTATAGATGTCTTTATCTGGAAAGATTAAATATCTAATTCCAGCTCCACCCGTTGGAAGAAAGTTGTTCCATTGGAAATCATGATTATTACCATATACCTGACCCGCTGCAAGGAATACGCTTGCGCCCCATTTTTTTGAAAACTCAAAGGGCAATATGCGGTATTCAACTTGACCCGCAATTAGATTATTGTCTCTATACCGCCCTAAGTAATAGCCGCGCATTAAACTCTCTCCTCCCATGAGGGATAGCATGTTAAATGGAGCGTTTCCAGTTGTGAATTGCCCATAAATTTGCGCAGCAAGGACAGTGTTTTCCTTGAGAGGCCTATAGATTCTGCTGTCAGAGATATATGTGGTAAAGTTAAAATCACTCCCTGCTTGTCCGCGGTAACCCAAAAAAGCCCATTCGCTGTAGAGCCCTTCTCTAGGATTCATTGCGTTATGAATGTTATCATAAAGCACCCCTGCTCCAAGGCCAAGGTTAGTAGAGCCGTTAACACCTGTTTCTGGCGCAACATACTGTGCGGACGTCTCAAGATATGCAACATTGGCTAACCTTTGGTAATCGAGTTCGAGTCCAAAATAAAGGGAGGGCTTAATTTCACGGAGGAAACGCTCTCGAAGAAGCGTATAGTCCCCATTAATTAGAGCGGTAAACTCGGAGGGCGATTCGGGACCAATTCCAAAGTAGAATAACGGAAAACTTTGATAACGTGCTCTTCCATATACAAACCATTTGTTTTTGTCGGTGTACACAGCATGGTCTAGCCAGATACCGTATTGATTTTCTAGGGTATAAAATGTGAATGCTTTAACCTCGCTTAAACGATTACTTAAATCCTTATTTGCAGAGTATACATAGAGGCTACTTACGCCAAACTCCCATCTAGTTTCTGGAGAATAAGCAAGCGTTGGGTAATTAATAAGCCGCGGTGCGGCAGGATCTTTTTGATACCCAAGGGTCTTTTCAAAATAGCGAGCAAGAGGTGATGATTTATTTTTGGCGGAATTTTGAGCGTGAGAAAGGGTGCTCAAAAAACAGAATGTTACCAGTAATAGGTTTCGCATCAAGGGTTGAGTTAAGCGGGACTTGTTAAAGAAGCCTTTCAAATTTACAATACAAAAGGCGCATACCTTCAATAAATAAACTAATCGCAACGCAAACTCAACGAACCAACCTTGTTTAACTTATGTTAAAGCCGTTTTCAATTTTAAAACATACGTTCGTTGAATGTTTAAAGGAAAAAGCTAAACAACACATTTGTTGTTCTTTGACAATGTATTAATCTAAAGCAAAAAATAAAATGAAAAAAACAACCTTTCGTATCCTATTGTTGACACTGCTAACTTCCACATTAGGATGGGGTCAGTCCGTGGGTTCGGTTATTGTTTCTGGGTCGGTGACGGACTCCGCTTCAGGAAATCCGGTCCCCAATTGGCCTGTTTACATAACAGACTCAGTAGGTGCAATCTCAGGTCTAGGCATAATTTCATGGACAGATGCAAACGGGAATTATTTAGACACACTGCATTTGAATGATTCCGCAGGCCTAGTATTTGTTTTTGCAGATGATACATGTTCCTTAAACTACATAACCCCCCCATCGGTGTATTCGTATTCTTTTGGACCTAATACACCATCATTTGTTTCCCATGTAGCATCATTCAATATTTGTGGATTTAACTCCGGCGGCGGCAATGGCGGCGGAACAGGTTCTGGTCAATTAGTCGGTTCTGTTATTGTCTCTGGAACTGTAGTCGATTCAGCCTCTGGAAACCCAATCCCCAATTGGCCGGTTTATATAACAGATTCAATTAGTGCAATCTCTGGCCTAGGCATAATTTCATGGACGGATGCAAACGGAAACTATCTAGACACATTGCACCTGTACGATTCATCAGGCTTAGTTATTGTATTTGCAGATGACACCTGTTCTCCCAATGCAATTTCCCAACCATTGGTTTATTCGTATTCTTTTGGATCTAATACCCCGTCAATCATTTCTTATACAGCATCATTTAACATTTGTGGATTCAATTCTGGCGGTGGCGGTTCTGGCACAGGCGTGAATTGTATGGCTGAATTTGTTATTGACACGTCTCTTACGGGCAGTGGACAAATTGTACTTTATAATACCTCTAAAGTAAACGCAAATAGTGTTTTGAATTCTCCATTCGTCATGTACGAGTGGTTCTGGGGTAATGGATCATCAAGCTTAGGACCTCTTCCTTCCTATCAATATACTTCTAGCGGTCCAATTTACATATGTTTAGAACAAAAGATTTTTGACAATCAAGGAAACCTCTTGTGCAGTGATCTCTTCTGTGACTCTCTTTATATTGATACCGCGGGTAACGTGAGCTTCAAGGGAGTTAATGTAAGCGTCACTGTTTATGCGCCAGATCAGATGTCAACTTTGGAAGAAACAAAAGTGGACTTTGAGGTGTTCCCGAACCCCACAATGGACATAGTAAACATTGAGCCGTTGATGGAAGGAACGTTTCAGTTGATTAACGAACTTGGTCAAGTATTAGAAAAGGGCACTATTCAAAAAGCATATGACCTTACGAATTATAAAAGCGGTGTGTATATTTTATTACTACAAACCGCGGAAGAGTCTAGGCACATAAAACTTATAAAAGAGTAACCTAGATAGTTAACAATTCAAAAGCCTGTCGCTTATGCGACAGGCTTTTTTTATGTAGAAGGTTTTTCTTTGGTAATGCTTAAAAAGCCATTGCGATTCTTCTACTATTTATTTGAGTATTCAATGGATTTCATTACCAATGATATCTTCTTGTAATTAGAATCTTTAATGCCAAAATAATCATACATCCTGCGAAGCGAGGAGCCAATTCCGTCAACACTTAAAAAGACACGTTCGGCTATTTTTGCATTAGAAATTACAGGATCTGCTTGAATTGTTTGAAGCACCTTCCAATCAGTATCGTTTAAACCTCTTCCTATTGCGTCCTCAATTTTAGAACGGGATAATTCGAAGTCTACAGGATTAACCCACTGCGCACCGCTCTTTGCTGCCCTAAGCTTGTCGATTTCACTCAACAGGCTGG
This sequence comes from Flavobacteriales bacterium, assembly GCA_002707525.1. GTDB lineage: Bacteria > Bacteroidota > Bacteroidia > Flavobacteriales > Schleiferiaceae > UBA10364. The sequence goes on along the minus strand of PAND01000008.1, from coordinate 6,227 downwards.
TTCGTTTTTCAATGTTGATATGCTTTTGGTAAAGAATTACTATGATGAAAGTAAATACCGCAATACCTAACAAGGAGTATGCTAAAAATGAAGCCCTTAAGTTTTTAAGTACAAGCTTGGAGTTCGTTTTTTCGTTTTCTAGATCAATCTCATATTTGATTGTTCCCCGGATCAAAGCAAGATCGTTTTTTTCTTGTTGTGTTTTTTTCTGAGTATCGACTAGTTTTTCATTAATGCGCAACGCTTCTTGCCACGAGTTGTTGTCTTTATAATACTCCAATAAGAAACCAAACACATCTTCTCTTAAGTCATTGCTAAGCTCTGCAGATTGGTTTTCTACCATAGAAACAAACTCACGTGCAACAACGCTTGCGTTGCGCTCTCCTATGGACAAAAGGCTAATTACTCTTGCCTCAAGAAGCAAAGATGAGTTTCCTATTTTCTCACAAAGAGATAGGTTTTCTTCAGCAAAAGAAGATGCCTGTTGATAGTTTTGCAAGGCCAAGTTAGTCCTTGCGAGATAGGCATAACATCCCGCTCTAAGGATAATGTCTTCCTTTAGCTCTAGGGAGTCTAAGGCTTGTGTAAACAATGAATCAGAATTCAAATAGTCCCCTGTTTCAAAGTCAATTAAGGCCAAATTCATGATTATAATTACCTGATTATGAGTGGTTTGTTCTAACTGTTTGTAGAGGTTTTGTGCGGTTTTCAAGTAGCTTTCAGCCAACTTGAAATTTTCTATCTGTAAGTACACATTGCCTATGCTATTGTGCATCGCTGCTGCGAATTCGTTATGATTTTCCGATTCAAATATTTTGAGCGCAGCAGTGTAAGCTTGAAAAGCCTCAAAGTACATAAGTTCTTCAAGATAGATGTTGCCCTTATTGGCAGTAATAATTCCTGTAAAAACCTCATCATCAATTCCTTTAGATTTTTCAATCGCCTTATTATAAAGGGTTAAAGCTTGATCAAAATCACCTTTGTCTCGAAAAATATTTGCCTTATTCACATAGGCACCAGCCTCTTTTCTAACCAAGCCGTTTTGCTTTGTTAAACTTAGGTATACATCAAGAGCCTTGAGAGCTGAATCAGGAAGAACTCTTTGTGTTAGAATATGATATTCTTCTATTGCTTTGAGTCTTGAAGTATCGCTTGATTCGCTATTGGTCCAAACCGTTCTTAAGGAGTCAATTTGAGCAGTACCGAAAAAAGGCAACAGGGTTATTAAGAAAACAGCAAGACGATTGGCGTTAGACATTGCGGAGAGGTATTAGAAGAGTGTGTGAGTACAATTACAAACTACCATAATTAATTCAATACTATTCACCTCTTGGCGTGAATTATGTAATAATCATAGAATAGCGAGTAAAGAAATGTTCAATTAAAGATTATCATGCGTGTTGCCTCTCACTAGAGTGAAAAAACAATGCGGGGGGATAATTTTTGAACGCTAATGCTAATGATATAAATGATGTCTAAATTGCCAATCTATTAGTTATGTGGTTAGCATATGTTATTTAACTCATTAGACTTTGCTGTTTTTCTGCCAATTGTCTTTTTGCTTTATTGGTTTTTAGCTAACAGAAGTCTTCGTCTTCAGAACGCGCTAATTGTTGCATCGAGCTATGTGTTTTACGGTTGGTGGGACTGGCGTTTCTTAAGTCTAATTCTCTTTAGCACTCTGGTTGACTATAGTATTGGACGAAGGCTAAAAACAGAGGAAAAGCAGTCGAATAGGAAGGTGCTTTTGTGGGCTAGTGTCATTGTTAACCTTGGCTTCTTGGGCGTCTTTAAATACTATAATTTCTTTTTAGACAACTTCATTGATGCCTTTTCTTTATTTGGTCAAGAGATCCAAGCAAATAGTTTAAACATCATCTTGCCAGTCGGTATAAGTTTCTACACCTTTCAGACGTTGAGTTATACCATAGATGTTTATAAACGAAGGCTAGAACCCACAGAAGATTTTGTGGCCTTTTCGGCTTTCGTATGCTTCTTTCCCCAACTTGTTGCTGGCCCGATTGAACGAGCGACCAACTTATTGCCACAGTTCTACAAGAAAAGAACGTTTGAGTACCACAAGGCCATTGACGGTATGCGTCAAATTTTATGGGGATTATTTAAGAAAATAGTGATTGCGGATAACTGTGCAGAATACGCTAATCTAATTTTTAATAATTACCAAGACTACAACGGGAGCACCTTACTGCTTGGCGCTATATTTTTTACGTTTCAGATTTACGGAGATTTTTCAGGTTACTCCGATATAGCAATTGGCACCTCTCGTTTATTTGGGTTTAGTTTGATGCAAAACTTTGCCACACCATACTTTAGCAGAGATATAGCAGAGTTTTGGAGAAGGTGGCACATTTCACTAAGCACCTGGTTTAGAGATTATCTATACATTCCTTTGGGGGGAAGTAGAGGCGGTTTATGGACGAAGGTTCGAAACACCTTCATTATTTTCCTGGTGAGTGGTTTTTGGCACGGAGCTAACTGGACCTTCATTGTGTGGGGGGGATTAAACGCAATTTATTTTTTGCCGCTTCTATTACTTAAGAGAAATAGAGCAAACCTTGGTGTGGTTGGGGAAGGAAAAAAGTTTCCAAGCTTGAGGGAGCTCTCCGGAATGTTGTCTACATTTCTGCTAACCGTTCTAGCTTGGGTTTTCTTTAGGTCTGACTCAATTGCTTCTTCTCTAGAGTTTTTAGCAAAGGTTGGTACCAAGTCATTGTTTATGACACCTAAATACGAAGGTTTTGCAATGTCTTTAAAGGTCATGATATTAGTGCTGTTTATGTTGGCGCTGGAGTGGGGAAATAGAACCAGAAGACACCCGCTTGAACGGGACTCTTTGCTTAATCACAAACCTTTAGACTTACTGCTGTATGTAGCGATTATTTGCCTTATTTACTTCTTTAACAATAGTTCACAAACATTCATATATTTTCAGTTTTAAGATGAAGAGGTTCGTTCAACATATGTTTGTCTTTGCAGTAGCTTCCGCCACCCTTTTGCAAGGGGTTTCTCTTATTATAGTTAAGTCCGAATTTAAATTGTATTACGGTTACCCTGGCGCTGTTACTTACAAGGCGTTATCTGTCAGCAAGAAAAAGAGCAAAGCAAAAAAACTCATTCTTGGCGACAGTGTTGCAAGGCAATTTTACGAACCGGGCGTCATAAGCTCAAGCACAGTTAGCTTGGCCTGTAATCAGGCAGTAAGCCTTTGTGGACAATACCTTTTACTACAAAATTATCTTCAAGCAGGCAACCATCCGGATAGCGTTACATTGCTACTAACACCAACGTCGTTGAGAAATGATTTAAATCAAGTGTTTACATTTCATTACTTCCTAAAGCCTTTTTACACGCAACAAAACATGAGGTTCTTTTCGGACCAAGTGTTAAATGAAATAGACAAAGTGCCATTCAAGAATTTGTCTCAAATACCTAGTGTTAAAGCCTCCAAATGGGCGCCAGATTACGGAGAAGAATGGAACAAGAAAGGGGATCATATAGAAGTCTCAGAAATCAGCATAGAATACCTTAACAACATTCAGACGTTATGCGAATCGCAAGGAATTGATTTTTCAATGCTTCCCGGTCCAGTTACAGACTCGTTGCGAATAAAGTGCAAAAACGCTTTAACTATGGTGGACTATGATAGATTTTCAAACATAGAACCCCTTCTTGTCAATTATTTTGAAGAAATGACCTTTTTAGAAGACAGCGTGTTTTCAGATGGAATCCACCTTAAAAACCCCAAGGAAATTGTCCTATGATGTTCTCTGTGGAACTAAAAAAGGTTTTGCTAGAATGATCTTCTCTGGTAGACGTAATACGCATCCCTTTTTGAGAATTCCAGCTTAAACAAACATCTCTAATAAAGGGCTGGGTTTAATGCAACACCTCGTTTTTTTCATATATTCAATTTCGTTTAAGGTCAAAATGAAACAATCATTTGCCTCTTAAAATGAGACATTTAAATAACCAAAAAACTGTTCAATGAAAAATCTGCTTAAAATAGTATCCTTGTTGCTGTTAGTTATTGCTCAAGGGATAAATGGCTCACCAAAAAACAGCATGGGAACTAAAGCGTGGGTGCCCTCACCATTGTGCAACAATCTTTTACTTCAATCGGAAAATGATGTGCTTTTATTTGATGTTTATGAGACAACACATGGGCAGTTGCAGAGAATAAAATTAGGAGAAGCCAAGTTGTTTTTCAAAGATGAGTTCAATGTTATTGACTTTGAAATGGAGGGTTATTTCTATAGTGCTAAATTCGAATACATAATTCCTGATAAAGCGGTTAAAATGCACGTGAGATCCAATTGCGAAAATTTTGACCGGCAAGAGGGGGAAATATCCTTTTTGGGTGCTGGAAGTTCACTTGTGATGAAGTGCTCAGGACAAAAATTTCATCTGATTGAGAAAAAGCACTTAGAGAAACCGTTGTCGCGTTAAGCTATCGTTGCTTCACATATGCGTGCAAACAAACAGGATGAATACGGCATAAAAAAAGCACCTGCTATTGCTAACAAGTGCTTTTCAGTGCTCCCCCTATTATTCAAAGTTGCAGCACAAAATCTATTCTACTTCATTAAAAAGAAAGAATGCTTCAATCGGTAAATCAAAAAGTTGTGCCATTTTAAATGCCGTAGGTAAGCTTGGGTCGAACTTTTCCTTTTCGATAGCATTTATGGTTTGTCTCGAAACACCAATCACTTCAGCCAATTGTTCTTGCGTTAGGCCTTTCAGTTTTCTTAATTCCCTAACCCGATTCTTCATAAATACCTTTTTCTATTAATCAATAAAGTTGTCATATAGGTTAGTCCAACAAATCCAACAAGAATTCCTATTTCTGCATCAAATGGTATAAGATTGACTTGGTCCAATAATGAATAGGTGAGTCCTACTATAACAGTCAATCCAAGTGTTAATGCCAAAGACTCCAAATGAATCTTCCGCTCCAATTCATCATAATGGTTAAATAACTTTCTATTTGCCAAGATCATGAGTACACCATTAACAAGGTTTGTAAGTATTGCAAAGGTTGTTAGTGCGGTATGGTCATCCCAAATAAATTTTGGTCCAAAAGTGGCAATTGCCAAAGTGGCAACCCATGACCATGTCCATAATCCTAAGTGTAAGAGATGTTTTTTTCTTTCTTCTTTCATTATTTGTAAAGTTTGTTTGACAAAAATAGGACTTTTATTCAAAATGTCAAGTTTTATTTACAAAATAAATTAATGATAAAAAAAACCGCTACACTATAAAAGTATAACGGTTTTATCGTTTTAGTTGCTCCTCCTCTTGGGCTCGAACCAAGGACCCTCTGATTAACAGTCAGATGCTCTAACCATACTGCTCACACGCCAAAGGCTTAGTTCACACCCTTCTAAAGAAGGATTGAGCTACATTAATTAAATAAAGTGACACAATAAGTGACACAATGCGTGTAAAACAGGAGTTGGTTCCACAAATAACTAATAAGAGTAAAACAAAATATCTCATCTCTTTCTGGTATGAAAACAAAAGATATAGGTTTAGCAATGGTCAACCCATTGACCTTGACCTCAGTCCCAACGTATATCCATTAAAGGATAGATTAAGACAAGCGGAGGTATTATGCTCGGCATACACTATCGCAATAAGAGATGGTTGGAGACCATCTGTGCTTAAAGAGCAAATAGTAACCATTGATTCTATTGCTAATAAAACTCTTAAAAGAAAATGTTCGTTAGAGTTTTCCTCTTCTTATAAGAAGGACTTAATATACACTCACAGACTATGGTCCGAGTTTCTTAAATCTAAGAGATTATCTAACAAACCTATAAAGGAATTAAAGGTGGATATGATTAGAGATTTTATATATGATTATGCCCCATCCCTTTCAAGTATGGCAAACGTCAAAAGGAATATTTCAGCACTTCTAAAAGATGAATTAGAGTCGAATGGAGTTATTCTTAAGTTCAGTAGAATAAAACTGCCAAAAGTTCCTCAACACATTCACAAACCATATCGTGATGTTCAAGATATTCTTAATGAAATTATAGAGTTTAATAAAGCTTTGCACCTTTGCTGTTTACTATCATATGGTTGTCTATTAAGACCTCATAGAGAGATAAGACTTCTTACTTGGAGAGACATATCTGAGGACTTTAGTCAGATTTCATTGGCTGGAAATCAAAACAAAGGCAAACGCAATAGAATAGTACCTGTTG
>PAND01000007.1 GCA_002707525.1 Flavobacteriales bacterium | reverse complement strand
GATTCAGTACAACAAGATTTCTCAGACTTAACCACTTCTGCAACAGCTGTTTCTGTAGAAGCTGTTATGGTAGAGGCCGTATTATCAACTTTGGAGCAACTTGTTTTTGTTTTAGTATCACTACAACATGCTTTTTTATTCGCTGTTGCTACAACTTCTTTGGAAGGATTGGTATCATTTGATGGCTTTTCTTGTGCAGATACACCAGCACCAAATACAACTAAACTCAGGGTGAGTATGAATTTTTTCATGGTTTTTTACTTTTAGACACCTGAAAACTAATAAAATCTTCCTTAATCTAAGTTTGAGGGCTCAATTAGTTTGTTATTTTTGCGCTATTAGAAAACCTAAAATATAAAAAATGAAAAAGGTATTCGTTTTAGCTGCTGCAGTTGCGTTGACATTGTCAAGCTGTGTAAGTAAGCAGAAATATGTTGAATTGGAAGAAATGCAGAAAGCAACTTCTGATAAATTGAGCAACACAAAAATGGAATTGGCGGAGACCACCGCAAAGAAGAATGCACAAGCTGAAATATTAGCTTCATTACGTGCACAATCTTCAGATTTGATGAATCAGGTTGGTGATCTAACCCGTATGAGTGCTACAAACGCTCAGAATATGGAGAAGACTCTTGAAAGCATCAATGAAAAAGAATCAACAATTACTAACCTTCAAGATGCAATGAATCGCAAAGACAGCGTGACCTTTGCATTGGTAACTTCTCTGAAAGGAGCGCTTGGTGATATGAATGACGAAGACGTTCAAATCAGTGTTGAGAAGGGTGTTGTTTACGTGAACTTGTCAGATAAGTTAATGTTCCGTCCAGGTTCGGCTTATGTAAGCAAGGATGCAAAATCAGTTTTAGGGAAGGTTGCCAAAATAATGTCGGCTAAACCTACTCTAGAAATTTTAGTAGAAGGTCACACAGATACAGATCCCATTGCTACAGATTGTATCAAGGATAACTGGGAATTGAGTGCACTTCGTGCAGCTAATATTGTACGCGCTCTCCAAAATGACTTTGGAATTTCACCAGAGCGCATGACTGCAGCTGGTCGTGCAGAGCATGTTCCTGTTGCATCCAACGATACTCGTGAAGGTCGTGCAGCCAATCGCCGTACGCGCATTGTGGTTCTTCCAAAGCTTGATGAATTCAATAAAATGATTGAGGACGGGTTGAAGTAATTTAATCCGAAAGAAATAAAAAAGCCCGGATGCTATGCATCCGGGCTTTTTCGTTTTCAATATTTAGCAGAGAATCAAGGACATTCAACGCGACCCACTGTCATAAATGCGCCACCTCCAGAATACGAGGTATCTATAATACCAGCATCTAGACAAGTATCTTCTGCAATTGTTGCGGAGCTGTTTAAAACATAGCCGTCTATGGGTGTACTCGTGTAGCTGTCTACCAAGTAATCGCAATCGCATGTTCCAGTGCATGATGCAAGGAACAGACAACTTGTAAATGCAAATAGTGCAATTTTCTTCATAATGAATGATGTTTTGTTTTCTGAGAAATGAAAATACTAAAGTTTGGCCAACTTACGCTTCCTAATTTATTAGGCTGTTAGGCGCGTAAGGAAGCCCAGACATTTCAGCTACTTTATCTACAATGGCGCTAACAGGTATTTTTTCAAAGCTTTCGCCACTTTCTAGCTCTAATCCCATTACAAGGAAAGGTACGTGAGTGTCATATAAAAACCCAGAGCCGTGTGTTGACCCATATGGACCATAGAAAATACAATTGGGTTGTAAGGAAAAGATAAGCTCACCACCATACCTGCTTTGGTATCCTTCATGCAGTAGTCTCAATAAGTCATCATTTCCGCTACTTCTAACCTCTGAAGCAGTATATACTCGCATAAATGGATCGCTACCTTCCACAACTAAAGCAATTTCAGATGCGTGTTCTATGGCCCAATTATTCAAATGAATATGATGATTGAAAATTTTAAATACTGCATTCTCTATACCTAACTGACTTTTGATGCGCAGATTTAAATCTCCAATCACATCGGCGTTTTGATAATTACGCACATTTAATCCATTAAATGCCAGGTGATTAGGGTTTTCGCTGGCACCGTGATCTGCAGTTAAATAAAGGATATAATCATCTCGGCCGATTTCATCATCTAATTCTTTGATGAGCTTGCCAAGTTGACGGTCTAATTTTAGATACATATCATGAACCTCCCTTGAACGAACACCAAATGTATGTCCTGCGTAATCGGTGGAGGAGAAGCTAATTCCTAAGAAATCCGTGTATTTATCTTTACCTAATTCTTCTTTCTGTAAAACTTTAAGAGCCATATCTAACACGAGTTCATTACCCACAGGTGTGTTTTTTAAGGCACCAAGACCTCGTGTTTCAATCAGCTTTTTTAAGTCATATGGAAAGCTTGAGGTTCCGTTATTTAGCTTGGGTTCATACGGGTTTTCATCCGGTAAACTCTCGTCATATTTTCTTTCGGCCATTTCTAGTTTCCAGTCTTTTTTCGACATATCCATGGCGTACTCGCGTTCGTTAAACTTCTCCACATAATCAGGAAGTTCATCTCCATAATAACTACTGGATACAAAATGTAGCTTATTGTCTAACCATAGCGCTCCATCTGCAAAATGTCCAGCAGGGAAAATGGCACCTCTGTCTTTGACGCTGACCCCATAGCTTTTACCACGATTATTTGTAAATAACTTGATGCCATCTGAAAATGTAAGAGCCTTCAAGTTTTTTGGAGAGCGTCTCGATGCACTCTCAATCGTTCCAATTGGACTTACCATCGTATCTTCGGCGCAATACATTTCATAATTGAACTCACGCACCCACCAATCATTAGCCACAATTCCATGGTATTTAGGCGTGGTACCTGTTGAAATAGATGCGTGCCCAGGACCTGTATATGTTGGTATGTAGTTGTAATGTGTATTTCTGAATACCATTCCCTGATCGAGCATAATTTGAAAGCCTCCGTCTTCAGAAAATTGATGACTAAATCTTTGCAAATACTCAGCGCGCATTTGATCTACTACTACTTGAACCACAAGCTTTGGTTGAGCGTGAACCCCTAATGCTATTAGGAGGGCAACGAATGCTCCAATTGGTCTTTTTTGATTTGAATTTCTTCCCATAGGTTCATTTTAGAGCTGAGCTGTTCTTTTTGCTTCTCGTATTCCGGGTAGAAACTTGGATCTTTCATAAGTTCCAAATAGGTAGTACTATCAGCCAACTTTCTATCCCAATCTTCTATACGAGCCTCTAAGTTCTCAATTTCTTGCTCAACACTCTCCAATTTACGTATTAAACTTCTCAAGTCTTTTTCAAGTTGCTTGCGTTCTTTATAACCAAGGTTTTTGTCCTCACTTTTTGCTGTTTCTTTAGTTTTTTTGATAGCAGCCGATTTCGCCTCTACGGCTCTCATGTTTTTCAACTTACGTTGTTCTAGATAGTAATCTATACCCCCTAAAAGTGTTTTGACTTGCTGATCTCTAAACTCCACAGTTTTGGTCACTAAGCCCTCCAGAAATTCACGATCGTGACTAACTACTAATAATGTGCCGTCAAAGGCTAATAAGCTCTTTTTTAGCACATCCTTACTATTCATATCAAGGTGGTTTGTAGGTTCATCCATTACCAAGAAGTTGATAGGTTTTAAGAGCAGTTTACAAAGTGCCAGTCTACCGCGTTCGCCGCCGCTAAGTACCTTTACTTTTTTCTCAACATCTTCACCACGGAACATGAAGGATCCTAGTAAACTCCGGGCATGTTTGCGCATATTTTCGGGAGCAGCATTTTCAATAGTTTGAAGTGCCGTCAGGCTCCCGTTCAATTCGTCCGCTTGATCCTGGGCAAAATAACCCACTTGAACATTGTGCCCAAGGGTAAGAATTCCCTCCGCACTTATTTCTTTTAATAATGCTTTAACCAGGGTTGATTTTCCTTGACCATTTTGTCCTACAAATGCGACTCGATCTCCCCTCTCAACCTCTAAATCAACTTTATTGAGTACAAGGTTATCCCCGTATGCTTTTCGTACACTTTCCGCTTTGGCCACTACTTTTCCTGAGCGTGGTGCCGGTTGAAACTTAAAATGCATGGTAGAAGTATCTTCTTGATCTACTTCAATCCTATCCATACGATCCAGCTTTTTGATCAGACTTTGCGCAAAAGATGCTTTAGATGCTTTAGCTCGGAAACGCTCTATAAGTTCCTCTGTTTGTTTGATTTCTTTCTCTTGATTCTTTGCCGTAGCCAGTTGTTTTTCTCTTAAATCGGCTCGTAATTCGGTGTAACGTGAATAGGGAGCATTGAAATCATACGCCTTTCCAAGGGATATTTCTATGGTTCGTGTAGTTACATTGTCTAAAAAAGTACGGTCATGACTAACCACCATCAGTGTTTGGTTACTCTCGCTTAGATGTTTTTCTAGCCACATGATACTCTCTATATCAAGGTGATTTGTAGGCTCATCAAGTAATAGCAGTTCTGGTTTCTGCAGAAGTAATCGTGCCAATTCAGCGCGCATTTGCCATCCACCGGAAAAGGTGTTTAAAGTATTGTGAAAGGTCTGTTGCGTAAATCCTAAGCCTTTTAACACGAGCTCAACATCTGCATCAACGCTGTCACCGCCAAGTAATCCAAAGCGCTCACTCAATTCACTTAGTTCGTCTATAAGCGCACTATAACTGTTGCTTTCATAGTCAGTTCGAGTCTCAAATTCTAGATTGATTTGTTCGATTCGAGCATTGATCTTTGTTAATTCGTCAAAGGCACTGCGGGCAATTTCCACAATACTTTTGTCCATATCTAGCTGCAGGTCTTGCCTAAGAAAACCAACTCGGACTTCTTTGGCTTTACTTATTGTTCCAGAATCAAGGCGGTAATCCCCGGCTATCAACTTTAGTAATGTGGATTTACCGGCGCCATTACGACCTACTAGGCCAATGCGGTCTCCAGGATTAATCTGAAATCCTATATCATCAAATATCGCTTGACCACCAAAAAATAAAGAGGCTTTGCTAAGTGCTAAAATCATCGTGACAAAAGTAGCAAATCAAAGCGCCATGTAGCCTTAAATTTGCAGCAATACCAAGAACCTTATTTTATGCTGAAAGGAACCAAGTTCTATAGTATTTCAAGGGGCAAGTGTCCCCGCTGTATGGAAGGCAATATATACCCAGATAAAAATCCGTATCGATTAAAAACGTTAACCCATTTTAATCGGCGATGTTCCAAGTGTGCGCAGAATTTTGAACCAGAACCAAATTTTTACTATGGTGCTATGTACATAAGTTACGCCTATACCGTTGCTATTTTTGTGTTGGTATATGTCTTTTTTGGAGTTTTATTAGATTGGAATATGTGGTCTACTATTACTGCATTAGCGGTAGTTCTAGTTTTATTGGCACCCCTGATTTTTAGAATATCAAGAACTACGTGGTTATCGTTCTTTGTCAAATTTGACAGAGAAGAATCAAAGAAGCGCCTAGAACCTTGAAGGTAAGCACTCTTTTAATAAATCTGCGCCATACATTAAATGTTCAACGAAGACCTTGGCAAGGTATGGAGCCATTAAAATTGCTCTTGAGCCCATACCTCCAAAAATCCACGTATGAGGAAGTTCATGTGGTCCAATGATAGGCTTTCGATCTTTGGTAGCGGGTCGTATCCCGCTTAAATGTTCTTCCGTTTCAAATGATCCTTTCCACACAGTATTCAAATGTTGTTCAAGCTCATTTCGCTTTTCTCTTGTGGGGCCTTTAAGAAACCCGTCCCATGCAAAGGTCGCTCCAACGGAAATCTTGTCCTCGCCTTCGCTTAGCATAAAATACTTTTGATGAATACATTCATTGTGCAATGACTTATCAAGTTTTACACGCAGTAATTCTCCTTTAACGGGAGAAAACCCCTTTTGGTCAATAGATTGCATGTTGAGCGCCATCTGAGCGCCTTCACAACTTATTATGCCATGCGCTTTAATGTCTCCATAGGATACTCCTTCGCTATTGCGATGTACTTTTTCCCAGTTAAAGCGTTTTTCTCTAAAAGAATCTGTTTCTTTCAAAGCCACGTGAACAGCATTCATGAAGTGAACGACCTTAAGTCTGCCAGTTCCTTTCATTTTTCCGCTTTTAAAATCTCCTCTAATACCATTGGGAAGCGGAACGATTTTGTCATCCAGATATTCTTTGAAACTTGGCGAATCGCACAACTCTGTCCAGGTATTCTGTTCACTTACATCATGAAAGACTCTCCTTATAGGAATCGGATCAAAGAATTGACTATTCGTCCATTTTTCCATGTCTCCGTATACGTTATGTAACTCATCCATCATAGCTTCAGCCTTCCATACTTTTCTCATCCTTTTAAGGACAATGGGATTCCAAAGACCAGTAGCTACAGAAGAACTTATATTTTCATTGGGTAAGTCATAGAGCACGACGTCTGCTCCATGCTTCATGAGCATATAGCTGAGTACGCATCCTGAAACACCTCCTCCAACAATGATGTAATCTACATACTTAGACATAAAAAAACTCCTGTTACCAAAGGTAACAGGAGTTTTTTAAATTGATATTGGTAATGTGAGTTAATACGTCCACATATCGTGCTCTTTGTTCCGCAAGTCTTCTTTTATTGCGGCTGCTTCAAGCAATTGTGACATAGCACTATTTCTCTTATAATCCGATATGGTTCTATCGTAGACGTTGTCTTCTTTAGTGACCACTGAGTTGAATTTCCTAAAGTGCATTATTTGATCAAAAGTTAACCTTTGATTATTGTTTTTCTCATTGTATGCCACGGCCGTAGCCATTGCATAACGAGCGTCTGGGAACCAAATCCAAAATGGATTATACGTCAAAGATTTGTTTCTAGGATCGCGAACTTCGGGTGCAATACCTATAATTCTATTCTTTAATTCACCTCTCTGTTTGTCAAAATACCAATCACTCTTCAAATGATAGGCAACTACATTATTGGATTTAATTGTTAGTGTATCTATTGCTAACGGTGGGCCAAAAGGATCATCAGGATCTAGAATTGTATCGTATGACTCTATTTTTTGTCGTACCTCTTCAACGGTTAGTGGTAATTCAAATTTATCATCAAGAAAAATTTCAGTAATAGTATTCTCAGTAATAATTCCGTCAACTAAAACGTCCCACAAAGATTTTCGGTCCGGCATTGGTTTTATTGGATAGTACAAAGAAAGGTTGATTTTCTCCCTGAGATCAATTCTTTCCCATTGACGCTCGGACCATAACATATCATCTTGGCGAAGGAATGGATAGGGAACAACGCGATTGTTTCTATAGTGTTTAGTTGCCTCAGGAACAACACCATCATCTGAAGGATCTAAAATCTGAGCATGAGCTGCACTGAAAGACAACGCTACTGCACATGCTGCAAATAAAAAGGTTTTTAATTTCAACATCTTAGTTCAAGTCTATAGTAATCGGCGCCACTTTTGGTTTGATACCCTTTTTAGTGGCTGCTTTAATGTTTCTTATAATTACAGGCGTTCCTGGCTTAGCTTTCTCCAAGGCAGCTCTTGCGTTCGAATTAAGCGTATTTCCTTTACAATCGATAGGTGCAAATGGAGGAACAATAATTTGAAAACTTGTAACCTTTAAGGGAAGTTCAAAATCAAAATTATTGAATTTTGCTTCAACCTTAGCCTTCTTAATAAGGTTAGCTGACATTAAACCATCCGTTTTTCCAAAAATAGAACCGGCTGCATCCGGCAATGATTTGATACGGTATTTTTTTGAACCCATGGATTTCCATGAATCACCGTCTTTAACGCTTACTTTAACGTCAATTTCGCCACCGCGGTATTTAGTGACATCAGCTGTATAATTGCCTTTTCCGTCTTTTTTAATTTCAGCGTTACCTACTTTAATGTTTTCTGGATCGTATCCTGGAACCGAAATTTCTAAAGGATTGTCTACGCCTCGGTATAGTACGTTCATTTTAGTGGCCGCAATCACAACGTTTGGTGGTGCAACATTAAACGTCTGTTCTCCAATAATATAGGGTACTGTCTCTCCATTTGTAATCAGACGAATTTCGCCGTTCCATTTTTGCGTACCTGTTCGGGATGTTGGGAATGAAATATTTGCTACCCCGCCAACAATATTTTCTGCTGCAATTTCTTCACCGTTGATGATAAATGTTGGGTCCTGAGTATCATCAAAGGCCGCCAAAAGAACTTGAGCTTCATATTTATCTCCTTTAGTTACATATGTACTTTTAGGAATGACGATTGGTTTAACCCCAGTTACCTTAATATCTCGGGCACTAATATTTTTTTGGAGATAATCAATCACATTGGCCTCAGTGGTACGGACATCACTTTGCATTTTGGTAAGAAATGTCAACACAGAGATCAAGGGAAAGTGTTCAAATTTATGTTCTTCCCAGCTAATAGTGCTGCCGTCCTCTTTGTGGTCGCTTAAATCAAATGTATTCTCAATTGAAGAGGATAATAGAGGACTTTCTACAGTATTACTTTTCATGAACTCGCGGTAATCTGCCAAGGATGACTTTAACGTAGCACCATTGCCTTGAATTAAAAAGTAATTCGGCGAACTTTCTAAATCATCCATTTTCGCGGGCTTATTAGGGTCGTCACTTTCCTCATCTGCACCCCCTGAAGCTTCAATTACACCTCTTTTGAAGTTTTCTATTTGAGCGTATAAATCTTCAGATCGTACTTGAACCTCATTTGCTTTTTCTCTCCACTCCTTTGTTTTTACAGGATTAGCAGCATAGGCAGCTTCAAACGCACTATAAATACTTTCATTTTGCTTTTCTACGGTTTCAATGGACGCTTCTTGGCTCACCATTACTTCATAGAAAGCGTCCATTACCTCACGACTCACGTTTAATGCAAGTAGTGCAGTCAACACGAGATACATCATGTTGATCATTTTTTGACGCGGTGATAATTTTCCTCCTGCCATTTATATTGTGTTATCCGGTTATAGAGTAAGTTAAAAAGACAATTATTTGCCCATAGCTGTTAACATTCCGCCGTAAACGTTATTCAAAGATTCCAAGTTACCTTTCAAAGACGCTAATTCAGATGCCAAATCGGTAGCATTTCCGGATGCTTCTGATAGTTTCTCCATAACGTCATTCTGACGCTCAACTTGGGCAGTCGTGTTTTCTAATTGAACAGAGTAAAGTGCATTAAGACTCTCCATGTGTGTGGCAGCCGTGCTTAATTGTTCCGAATATGCAGCAGTTGCACCTGCTGCATCTACTGCACCATTTAGACTACCTGCAGTTTCGCTAAGCGAACGCATTCCTTCACCTAATCGTTCAATTAATGCGGCATCAACTCCTCCTTGTTCGAGTGCATTGTCTAATTGTTCCGTTACACTTAGAGCTCGGTCTCCCTCAGCAGAAGCTAATTCAGGATAAACGAGGCTCCAATCATAATCTGCAGCTGGCTTTTCAAATGCTGAAAACATGAAGATTACGGCCTCTGTGGATAAACCAAGAACGAGCATAATATTCGCTCCTTCCCAGTGCATGATTTTAAACATTGCACCAGTAATTACTACTGCTGCACCAATACCATAGAGCTTCGCCATAAAGTTCTTGAAGCGTTTTCCGTTTACATCAATTAATGCCATAATCTTTAATCTTAATTTGTTATTAGGGTTTATTAAAAGTCTTTGAGATCTCTACCCAAGAAACTTTGTACTGTTCTGAATCCAATGTAGCTCTTTGCAGTGTCTTGGTATTCGTAATCACGAGCACCTAGTTGAAGGAAATAAGCAACGTCTTTCCATGAACCGCCACGTATAACTTTACGCTTCATTGTTTCACTTTCCTCTTCAAACGCGTTGTATTGAAATTCTGCGGCTATATCACTACCAAATGCATAAGACTGCACGTCAAATGCGGTTGAAGTCCATTCACTTACGTTTCCAGACATACAATATAGATTGTATCCATTAGGAGAATAAGCGGTGGTTTTCACAGGATAAAATGCACCATCTGCAGTTAGATTACCACGACGCGGTTTAAAGTTAGCTAGGTAACAACCAGCACTATTTGTTGCGTATGGACCTCCCCACGGGTAGGTGGTTAATTCTTCTCCACCGCGAGCGGCATATTCCCATTCTGCCTCTGTTGGTAGGCGGAAATCATGCTCAATCAATTCTCCTGAAAGCTTCAGGAAGTCACGACGGTACTTACTTCTCCAATTTGCGAAAGCACGCGCTTGTCTCCAACTTACACCAACAACGGGGTAATCGTCGTACGCTGGATGCCAGAAGTATTTGTCGTGCATAGGCTCATTAAAGGAGTAGGTAAAGTCATGAATCCAAACCAATGTGTCCGGATATACGTTTATAGTTTCTTTTTCAAAGAATGAAGCGCGATCGCTTTCTGCTTGGGTATCTTTTATATAGTCGCGGTAGCTGAACAGTTCACCGTCGCCGTCTTCATCTTTGTAATCAAAGTCAACACGATTCAATTTAGAAGCTGCTTTCTGCTTGTTAATCCAATAGTAGGTATAGTTCAACTGACGCGTATCCAAGTGGCGATATCCCAACCATTGCTCCTCAGGGGCAAGGTACATGCTTTCAACCACCTCTGTATATTCTTGCGAAGGGTATCTATTTTTATCCCACTCTAAGTATGGATCCCAATCAAGGCGTCGCATCATACTATCTGGGTAATTTAATGCAACGTATTCTTGAAAAGAAGTAGGGTCTTCCATCTCAGCAAGATCAATGTATTCAAATTCTTCAACCAATCCTTCGGCTAACCTTGTTCTGGCAATTGAATCTCGAACCCAACCTACGAATTGGCGGTATTCATTATTCGTGATTTCAGTTTGATCCATGTAGAATGCCGGGATACTCACTGTTTTCGCAGGAGCCGTGTATGCATAGGGCACATCTTCGTCATGGTTGCCCATTGTGAAGCTACCTTGAGGGATATAAACCATGCCGTATGGCTCACTCGGATACCAAGTTGGACGGTTTTGAACTCCGACCAATTCACCATGGTCATTAGTTCCACATGAAGCCAAAAAGGCAACTGATATTAATCCAAAGAAAAACTTTTTCATAATTATATTTGATTTCAACTGTGTTCTCATTTATACGAAGGGGCTATATTACAAAAATATCGGATTTCTGTAACTCCCTTTTTCTTTAGGTGGTATTTCAATAGTAAAGCAGTAACTCATCATAATTTCATGAGAGCCGCTGCTCGAATTTCTCAGGCTCGAAGTGGTCAAGTCATAAGAATAGGTTGCTCTTAAGTCCTTTGTAATTTGATACCCAGCCATCACTGATAATGCGTCATATACCCTGTAAGTAACGCCGCCCCAGATCTGATTATTGTATGTTGCCGCTGCATTTATGTCTAATTGAGTGGTCACTAAATCTGTTTTGACCATCATTGCGGGTTGCAAAACAAAACCATTCTGTAGGTCTATATCATATCCTCCCATGAGGTAGTAGTGACGTTGGCCACGTATTTGAGCATTACCTGAACCCCCATTAGCGGTCAGAATGTCTTTAGTTTCTAGGAGTCTTGTGCTGCTCAGGCCAGCGTACCAATTATCTCTTTGGTAATAGCTGCCAAAACTTAGGTCGGTTGCCATAGAGGTAGCGCCAAGTTGAACTAGAGAAGGGTCATTCATAGTTTGAGGTGGAGCCCATACTCCGGAGGTTACATTTTTATTTCTAAAATCTACCCGCATACCTATGCCCAATGATCCACCTGCAAGGGAAGCTTGATAACCGTAACCTACTCCTGCAGTAATGTCTTGAAAGAATCCAATCATATCGTTGGTGAAATTCACAGATAATCCACCACCAATAACATCTAATGGCACATTGGCTGAAAAATTCTGAGTAGTAGGAGCGTTTTCAAAACCAACCCATTGCGAACGATGAGCAGCGGACAGGCAAATGGCATCTCCCGAGCCAATAACTCCCGGGTTATAGAAAATCTTATTATTCGCAAATTGGGTGAATTGCACATCTTGTTGAGCCCAAATAGCTGATGTACAAAGCATTGCAAATAAGGCAAGGCGGGTTTTTCTCATGTATTAAAACGCTAATTACTTTTGGTCGTCGCTAAAGATAGAAAAATTCCTTTGCCAACAACACTTTTTTCTTAGAGTTATCAAGCTTTCTGCTGTGCTTTCCACCACCTTTTTGGGATTTTTCCTTGCAAAGCTTCTTCATAATCTTCATAGCTGCAGGGAACTAAGGAGAACCTGTCTGATTTAAACTCTCCTTTGGGAATCTCAATCCACCACCGCCCGCTGTTAGGACTCTTGTAAAATTCTAAAGTGTCTTCATCATCAATAAGTACGCTGTATTTCTCGTAATTAGCTCTAGAACC
Source organism: Flavobacteriales bacterium (assembly GCA_002707525.1). GTDB lineage: Bacteria > Bacteroidota > Bacteroidia > Flavobacteriales > Schleiferiaceae > UBA10364. The sequence goes on along the minus strand of PAND01000007.1, from coordinate 47,785 downwards.
AATGGGAAAGTCTCCAAATCTCAACGAAACGCCTTCTAAAAAATACCAAAGGGCATGCGCACACAAATGGGCACTTTGTCCTCTTTGGTCGTACTTGGGATTGTACTCAAATATACCCAATTGACTTACTGTATCGCTCATTCCGGCATATCGAATCATAGCACAAAGTTCATTACCCGAAAATCCATGAGGAGAGGTATAAAAAGTACCTGGATTATAACTTTGTCTCACAGAATTCACATCTACACTCACTAAATCCGCTTCACGCAGTAAGGGTTCTGTATTATTTATGTTCCCTTGAGCTTCACCTAGTCTTAGGGCTTCGAAAAACAATTTGTCAATGAGACCAATTTCGTCTGGACTATTGAAGTAAGTTTGGTAACCAATGTTAGTGAAATTATATAGATTGTGAGGTTCTTGAAGCACCAGGTGACTCACGTAGCTTTGGTGGTCTAGATCCCTTCCTTCGCTCCCAACATCAAGTCTTGAATCCAGCGAAACTACATTGACCATTTTTTCGAAATGGTCATAAGCCCTGTAGTTGCCGTAAGTTAAATCTTGAGAACCGCCTATGGTAATGGTGATGATGCCTTTTCTTAGCATGTTTTCGCAGAAGTCTGTGAGCAATTGAATGCTATCTACGTGGCGCTCGCCGCTGTAGATGTTTCCCAGATCAGCAATTTCAAAATCCCACGTTCCTTCGTACAATTGGTAAAGATGCGGTCTAATGTGATCAGCGGCGTTAGCACAACCGGCATTACGATAAGCACGCCTATCTTCTTGGACTCCGATGATTACAATTTTAACACCGTCTAAAGAGGGAATCCCGTCTAATTCAGAATGGCGTTTAATTCTATTACCTAGTTGGCCAGGCTCTAATACGGGCAGCTTAGAAAGGACACTTTCAGGTACAGGACTTAGATATTCCACGAGTTATGTTTTTCTCGTGGTTAATTTAGCCTCTTATTTGCGCTTTGCCCTTCTTTTTGAAGGCCCCGCAGCGATAAGTTCTTCACAAGCACCTCTATCCAGGCTCTCAGGCTCCTTGTCTTTGGGTATTTTAAAGTTTTTACCGTCACTTTTAATATACGGCCCATAGCGACCTTTTAGTATCTGTATGACAGGCTCCTCGGTGAATTCAGCAATGATATTATTTGAATCTTCTTTGAGTTTTGTTTCAATAATTGCAACAGCCTGCTCAATACTCACTTCTTCGGGGGTATCTTCAGTCAAACTAAAGAATTTCTTATTCCACATTACGTAAGGCCCATACCTGCCTATGTTTGCCTTCACTTCCATGTCTTGATAACTACCTACGGTTCTAGGCAACACTTCTTTTCGCAGTGCCATTTCCAAAGTAGCATCATAGAAACCAACTCCATGAGGTAACTTTTTGAATCGAGGCTTAGTTTCTTCATCCCCATCTCCAAATTGAAAGACAAAACCGTACCGTGCAAGTTTGACGTAAATGGGTTCACCTGTATCTGGTTCTTCTCCCAAAAGACGGCTCGCTCGAGCATTCTGAGGGGCGTTTTCAATCAAAGGGTGAAATTCACTGTAGAATTCTTTTATACTGTCTTGCCAACCTATTTGTCCTACAGCAACAGTGTCAAAGTTTTGTTCTGCCTTGGCAGTAAATTGGTAATCCATAATTAAGCCATAATGCTCAGTCAGGAAGTCTGTTACTACCTTGCCGATATCAGTTGGGAATAATTTATTTTTATCCGCACCATAATTCTCGGTATCTATTTTCTTAGCTACACCCTTGTTTGTGGCACTATAAACCTTGTATTCACGAGAATTTCCCTCCAAACTTTCTTTGATGACATATTTTCTTTTTTGAACCGTAGAGATTGTTGGCGCATAGGTAGAAGGTCTACCAATTCCTAATTCTTCTAACTTTTTGACCAATGATGCTTCCGTATATCTTGGAGCGTGTTTGGTAAAGCGTTCGGTAGCCGTGATTTCATCTGACCTAAGTAAATCTCCTTCAACTACCGCAGGTAATTGACCATCAATTTGTTCTGAGTTTTCTTCGTCTGATCCTTCTTGATAAACACGAATGAACCCATCAAATGTTATTACTTGGCCCCTCGCAGTGAACATTTGAGCGTCTGGCGCTTTTGTATTAGAAATCTTAATGGTTGTATTTTCAAGTTTAGCTTCTGCCATCTGAGAGGCAATTGTGCGTTTGTATATTAAATCATACAATTTCTTCTGACGATCGTCTGCACCAGCACCAGCCATGGCAAAATTAGTTGGTCTTATGGCCTCATGTGCTTCTTGAGCGCCTTTACTTTTCAAGTTAAACTTACGTGCTTGATGGTAATTTTCCCCATATTGAGATTCAACGTGTGCGGCTATTCCTGATAGAGCGTCATTGCTTAGATTGAAGCTATCTGTTCTCATATAGGTGATGTGTCCAGCCTCGTACAATCGCTGTGCTAGAGTCATAGTTTGACTTACGCTAAATCCAAGTTTACGACTTGCCTCTTGTTGGAGTGTAGACGTTGTAAATGGTGCGGCAGGTGAACGTTTTCCTGGACGCTTTTCAACCGATTCAACTTTGTATTCCGCTCCAACGCATTGTTCAAGAAATTTTTGTGATTCCTCTTCTTGCAAGTTTTTTGCAAGTTCTGCTTTGAAACTGATTTTATCATCTGAAAATAATCCGCTGACTTTGAAACTTGTTGTTGGGACGTGTGCTTCTATTTCACGCTCTTTTTCTACAATGAGACGAACAGCAACACTTTGCACTCTCCCTGCACTCAATCCTCGTTGGATACTTTTCCATAAAACCGGACTCAATTCATAACCAACCAATCTATCTAGAACTCGTCTAGCTTGCTGAGCATCAACTAATTCTTTGTTGATCTTTCTTGGATTTTCCACGGCCCGCAGGATGGCACTTTTAGTGACCTCATTGAATACTATTCGTTCTGTTTTTTCTTCGGTTAGATTAAGACTTTCAAACAAGTGCCATGCGATAGCTTCTCCCTCTCGATCCTCATCAGACGCTAGCCAAACTTTATCAGCGGCTTTTGCNGCTTTTTTTAAATCCTTAACCAAGGCAGCCTTGTCTTTGGAGACACAATATTCTGGAGTAAAATTATTCTCAATGTCAATAGCCATTCCTTTGTCGCATAAATCACGAATGTGACCGTATGAAGACATAACTGAGAAATCTTTTCCCAGATATTTCTGGATAGTTTTTGCTTTTGCTGGGGACTCAACGATGACTAAATTACTTGCCATAAAAATTGATTCAGTTAGAANTTTGAAAGCACAAAGTAATGGTGAAATAGATATATAACGCAACATCTTTTTTGGTAAAAGTGTTTAACCCTTTGAGTATTACTACGTAATAGGAATGTTATAAGCAGACAAATTGTCAGTTTTGAATGTATCTTTGCCCAAACGCAACAGAAAGTAAAGTTTTGAGCGGAAAAAATTATGGAAGGAAAAACTAAACGCGCAAGCGGAAGAGGTCTTTATGCCGAGGGCGATAAGAATCCTCACGAGCACGACGGGACTGTTCATGAAACGAAAAATCCTCTCGGGACCAAGAAGCTCTATATAGAGTCTTATGGCTGTCAGATGAATTTTTCGGACAGTGAAATAGTAGCGTCTGTTTTAGGGAAAGAGGGATACAGTACAACACAAAACGCAGAGGAGGCAGACTTGGTGTTGTTAAACACATGTTCCATTCGGGATAAAGCAGAGCAAACAGTTAGAAATAGGCTGAACCATTTTAACAGTCATAAGCGAAATAAACCCGAAATGAAGATTGGGGTGTTGGGTTGCATGGCGGAACGCGTCAAGGGTAAATTACTTGATGAAGAAAAACTGGTTGATCTCGTGGTTGGCCCAGATGCATACAGGGACTTGCCCAACCTTCTTCAAGAATTAGATGGAGGAAGAAAGGCCGTTAATGTCATACTCAGTAAAGAAGAGACCTATGATGACATAGAGCCTGTTAGACTTGGTGGAAATGGAGTCAGTGCTTTTGTTTCAATTACAAGGGGCTGTGATAATATGTGTACCTTTTGTGTGGTTCCTTTTACGCGTGGAAGGGAGCGTTCCAGAAATCCGCAGACTATAGTAGATGAAGCTTTGGATCTTCAAAAGCGAGGATATAAAGAGATTACCTTACTTGGACAAAACGTAGATAGTTATCTATGGTATGGAGGAGGACTTAAAAAAGATTTTGAAAAGGCTTCCGAACTTGCAAAGGCAAGCGCCGTTCACTTTGCTGATTTAATGGCAATGATTGCGGAAGCGGTTCCAAACATGCGTATTCGCTTCTCTACCTCGAATCCACAGGATATGCAGGATTCAGTTTTAAAGACAATCGCGAATTACAAGAATATTTGTAATTACATTCATCTCCCTGTCCAAAGTGGTTCTTCAAGAATTTTAGACCTCATGAATCGGGGTCATAACCGTGAAGAATACATTGCTTTAATAGAACGTATCAGGCGTATTATACCGAGTTGTGCTATTTCTCATGATATGATATCAGGTTTTCCCACGGAAACAGAGGAAGATCACTTAGATACTTTGAGCCTGATGGATAATGTAAAATATGATTTTGGGTACATGTTCTTTTATAGTGAACGTCCCAATACCTATGCAGCAAGAAAAATGGAGGACGATATTCCATTGGAAGTTAAAAAGCGAAGATTAAATGAAATTATCAACCTGCAGAAAGTACATAGCCTCGTTAGGCATGAGGCTATGATTGGTGGCACTTATGAGGTACTTGTTGAGGGTACATCCAAGAAAAGTGATCAACAATTGTTTGGTAGAACCGATTCCAACAGTGTTGTAGTTTTTGACANAGGAAATTTGAAACCTGGTGATTTCTGTCATGTGAAAATTGAGAGATGTACTGCTGCAACATTAATTGGTACAGTCGTTGACCGTGCACAATAATATACTAACCATGGCAGAGGTAAAGAGTATTAAGCAGCGTTTTGGAATTATTGGTACAAGCTCCCTTTTGGATAGGGCGTTGAGTAAGGCGGTACAAGTAGCCCCAACAGACATTAGCGTCTTGGTCACAGGCGAAAGTGGTGTTGGTAAAGAAAGTATTCCAAAAATCATACATAATCTTAGTCATCGTAAACACAAGCCATATATCGCAGTGAACTGCGGTGCCATTCCAGAAGGCACTATAGATTCTGAACTTTTTGGTCATGAGAAAGGGGCATTTACCGGTGCCACGGGTGCACGAAAAGGATATTTTGAAGAGGCAGATGGGGGAACAATTTTCTTAGATGAGGTAGGAGAGTTACCCTTGCCTTCTCAGGTTCGACTTTTAAGAGTCCTCGAGACCGGTGAATTTATTCGAGTGGGTGCTTCACGTGCTCAAAAGATTGACGTGCGCGTGGTGGGTGCAACCAATGTCGGAATGCTTAACGCCATAAAAAAGGGTAAATTTCGAGAGGATTTATATTATCGTTTGAATACTGTTGAAATCCAGTTGCCACCGCTACGAGAGCGCCCTNTAGATATTCATTTGTTATTCAGAAAATTTGCCGCAGATTTTGCCTCAAAATACCACTTACCGCCTCTTCGTCTTGACGACGAGGCAGTACGATTACTTGAAAAGTATCGTTGGCCAGGAAATATTCGTCAATTACGAAACTTAGCCGAACAAATGAGCGTTATTGAGACTACTCGTTTGGTAGGTAAAGTGTTACTTAAAACCTACTTACCTCAGGTGGATGCCTCAAACCTTCCGGCATTAAGTGGCGCAAGAATATCTGATAGTAGCGAACACAGTTTTAGNCAAGAGCGTGAGGCATTGTATAAGTTNCTATTCGAAATGAGAGCAGAAATCAACGCATTGAAGGAAGCAGTAACTGACGAAAAAGGACTATTAGAAAAGATTCAAAGTGACTATCCAATACTCAGTCATGAATTAGCGCGACCTACCCCTTCTGCAAATCAAGAAGTCACCATTATTTCTGATGAGGAACGAGAGCAATTTGAGGACAATCATACCATTGAGATTGAAAACTTAAGTCTTGTAGATAAGGAAATAGAGCTCATCAAAAAAGCATTAGAAAAATCTGGTGGCAAAAGAAAACACGCGGCCAAAGAATTGGGAATTTCTGAGCGTACTTTGTACCGGAAGATCAAACAATATAATTTAGAATGAGAATCTTACTCCGTCTTCTTGTCGTGTTGGTATTAAGTTCATGTAAAGGAGGATATAGCTTTACCGGAGGAAATATTGGCGAAGCAAAGTCACTTTATGTTGGTTTCTTTGATAATAATGCTCAAATCGTGAACCCTGAAATGTCTCAGTTGGTAACCGAGGCAATCAAGGATATTTTTGTTCAGCAGACGTCACTTGAATTAAATGACGGTCCTTCCGACATGGAGTTTAATGGCGAGATTGTAGAGTACAGTTTGAAACCTCAAGCGGCAAGAGGACCTTCAGAGGTAGCGCAAATGCGATTTACCATTGCCCTTAAAATAGAATTTGAAAATCGATTAGAATCAGAAAATGATTTTTCACAACGATTTTCGAGATACAGGGATTACAATTCTGATTTGAATTTTTCAGATATTGAAACAGAACTGTCAGAAGAGATTATAAAGGAATTAACAGAGGATATTCTTAATAAGGCCATTGCCAATTGGTAGTATGAACGCGAAGCAAATCAAAGAATATTTTGAAAACCCAGAAAAGATGGATGCGGCAGCATTGATTTCTTTGCAGCAGGCGGTTCAAGATTTCCCGTATGCTTCTGCGCTGCAGATGTTGTACATGAAGGTTCTTAAAAGTGAAGANAGTTATCAGTTACCCTCGCAGGTTAAGAGAGCTGCTATTTCAGTCCCTGATCCTGCTCTGCTAAAACATTTTTATGATTCTTCGAATAAAGAAGAATTACCTACGATTACATTTGACGTTGACGCTTTGAAGGCTCAGGCAAAACCAAAAGAAAAAAAGAAAAAGTTACAATCAGAAAATTCTAAAAAGAAGATTTCTTCGAAGAGAGAAGAAGTGAAGAAGGCTTCAAAAAGCCTTGTCACAAAAGAAGAAAAAGTTGAGTCTTCAAAGAATCAAGTTGCTAAGTCGGTCGCTCCTAAAAGTGAAACAGGAAGTTTAGATCACTTACCTGAGAAGGTTAGAAATGCTATTACAAGGTCTAGGGAATTGAATAGTTCGTCTTTAAAAAAGTCTTATGAGACGGCTAAGGTACCCGCTACAGAAAACGACATTGAAGCGCAGCAAAAATCAAAGAAAGTAGTTCCGGTAGAGCAAACGAAAAAAGAGGGATCTACTCAGCAGAAAAGGGAGAAGCCAAAAGATTTAGAATTAGCAGAGATGGTCAATCCGGCGCAAGATATCCAAGAAAGCGAGGATATTCGTATCATGCCATTCAGTGAGAAAGCTTCTTTCCTGCAGTGGTTGAATGCTGATCACTATGTAGAAGTTAAAAAGATTGATGCAACTCAAGAATTTGCTAAAATTGAGGTTGTTGAAGACCATGAACAAGCTGCAGATGGTGAGATACGAAAAATTATCCAGCAGTTGCCAAAATTTGAATCCAATCTTGACGGAAAAATCAATGTCTTTAACCTAGAGGCTGATAAAGAAGGAAGATTTGTAACCGAAACATTAGCAGAGATCTATTTCAATCAACGCGTATTTGATAAGGCAATAAAAGCCTACGAGGTTTTAAGTTTGAAATACCCGGAAAAAAGTAGTTTCTTTGCCGACCGAATAAGAGCAATTAAGAAAGAAAAGAACTCATGACAGCATTATTCTCAATCCTAATCGTAGTAATTTCTGTATTACTAGTCCTAGTAATACTAGTTCAAAACCCGAAAGGCGGTGGCTTGAGCTCAGCTTTTGGTGGCGATAGTCCTCAAATGTTAGGTGGAGTGAAGAAGACAACAGATTTTTTAGATAAAGCAACTTGGGGATTAGTCATTGGCTTATTTGCGCTCGTTCTTGCGATGAATATGAGCGGCGGCGATGCAGTGGAGGAAAGAGACACGCTATTGCGTGATCAAGTTGAAGGTGCGGTTCCGTTTCAACCTGCTCCCGCACCGGTTTCAACCAGTGTTCCTTCAGAGGATGTTTCAGTTGAGGGACTTCCTGAAAGTGTAGAAGAATAATAAGGATAGCATAAATTTTGAAAGCCTGAATGAACTGTCATTCAGGCTTTTTTATGCTCTAAACTGACAGTACTTCTTTAATATATATTAAAGTGGTGTCAGAGTGGCATTAAAAAAGAATTGGCATAAAATTTCGATACAATAACAAATAATTCTAAAAATTCAACAGATGGCAGATTTGAACATTCGTCCATTGGCTGACCGAGTAATAGTTGAACCGGCAGCCGCTGAAACCACGACTGTATCGGGAATCATTATTCCAGATACTGCTCAAGAAAAACCTCAAAGAGGCAAGGTAATTGCCGTTGGCCAAGGTAAGAAAGATGAGCCAATCACAGTAAGCGTAGGTGATGAAGTACTGTATGGAAAATACAGTGGAACTGAATTCAAGTTTGAAGGCGGTGATTACCTTATCATGCGTGAAGCTGATATAATGGCAATTGTTTAATTCTAACTGATAAAAACGTATAGACATGGCAAAAGAAATTTCATTTGACTTAAATGCTAGAAATAGCTTGAAGGCTGGTGTAGATGCATTGGCAGATGCAGTAAAAGTAACATTGGGACCAAAGGGTCGCAATGTGATTATTGAAAAAGCATTTGGCGCTCCACATGTTACAAAAGATGGGGTATCAGTAGCAAAAGAAATTGAGCTGGAGGACAGGCTTGAAAACTTAGGTGCACAAATGGTAAAAGAAGTTGCATCCAAGACTGCTGATATAGCAGGAGATGGAACTACTACAGCTACCGTTTTAGCGCAGGCTATTTACAATCACGGTTTAAAGAATGTTGCTGCCGGCGCGAATCCAATGGATTTAAAGCGCGGAATTGATAAAGCTGTCAAAGCTTTGGTAGGTGAGCTGAACAACTTGAGCCAAGAGGTTGGAGATGATAATAGTAAAATTGAACAAGTTGCTTCCGTTTCTGCAAATAACGATAGTTCTATTGGCTCATTAATAGCTAAGGCCATGGCCAAAGTTAAAAATGAAGGAGTAATTACCGTAGAAGAAGCAAAAGGAACAGAGACTTATGTTGACGTGGTTGAAGGTATGCAATTTGATCGCGGTTATTTAAGCCCTTACTTTACTACGAATACAGAGAAAATGGTTGCGGAACTTGAGAATCCGCACATCTTGATTTATGACAAGAAGGTAAGCTCAATGAAGGAATTGCTTCCAATTCTTGAGCCTGCGGCCCAAAGCGCTCGCCCACTATTAATCATTGCTGAAGATGTAGATGGAGAAGCGTTAGCTACTTTAGTGGTTAACAGAATTCGTGGTTCGCTGAAAATAGCTGCTGTTAAAGCGCCTGGTTTTGGGGACCGTCGTAAAGCAATGTTAGAGGATATAGCAATTCTCACCGGCGGACAAGTTATTAGCGAGGAACGCGGAATGACCCTTGAAGGTGCAACGCTAGAGATGCTAGGTACGGCTGAGAAGGTGACGATCGACAAAGACAATACAACCATAGTAAATGGTGCTGGAGAGGCAGATGCAATCGCTGGACGTGTTGCACAAATCAAAGCGCAGATAGAAAATACAACTTCAGATTACGACCGAGAGAAATTGCAAGAGCGTTTAGCGAAGCTTGCAGGCGGTGTTGCAGTTCTTTATGTGGGTGCAGCTTCTGAAGTTGAAATGAAAGAGAAGAAAGACCGCGTAGACGATGCGTTGGCAGCAACCAAGGCAGCCGTGGAAGAAGGGTTTGTTCCTGGTGGTGGTGTCGCTTTTGTTCGTGTTTGTTCGGTTCTCGAAGGCTTACAAGGAGAGAATGATGATCAGACTACAGGTATTCAAATAGTTGCAAAAGCTATTGAAGAGCCACTGCGCCAGATTGTTCACAATGCAGGCCTTGAAGGATCTGTGGTTGTGAGTAAAGTGAAAGAAGGTAAAGATGACTTTGGCTTCAACGCTAAGACGGATACCTATGAAAACATGTATGAAGCGGGTGTAATTGACCCTACGAAAGTGACTCGTGTGGCCTTAGAAAATGCTGCTTCTGTTGCAGGTCTATTGTTGACCACAGAGGCAACGATTACTGAGATTCCGAAAGAGGAGCCGGCTATGCCAGCTCCAGGAATGGGCGGCGGAATGGGAATGATGTAATTCTCAGTCTTTAATTTGTAATGGAAAGCCACCCTGCGGGGTGGCTTTTTTTTGCCCAGGATTACCTAATTATATTATTCAATTCATGAAAAAACAGCAAGACGCTCTGCTTTTCTGTTCACTATGTTACTGCAATTGATTTTCAATATTAGTTCTAATTTATAGCGATAACGCTTCCAAATATTTCGCGATGTATTGTTCGCGGTGCTTGTACTTGTATTGCATCACATAACGTGGGTGCTCAAGGGCCACGAGCTCAGGAGTGAAGTTGTACTCCTTGTTGAGTTTATCGAGGAACTTTAGGTTTTTCCCTGTGCCGAAGACAATGATACGTTCATTTTTCCCAGCCAATTCAATTTGCTTCTCAATCTGCTCCAGCAAATACGGGGCAAGTGCATTGGCAAAACTCGTGCGGTCGTAATAGTTGAAGTTGATCCAATTCCCGTTTTTGCGTATCACAAAACCTAAGGGGCACACGGAGCCAATAAAGAATTGATCGTAGAATTTTTCAGCCCCGCCGTAAGCATCTATAGCCTCGTACACAAATACTGAGCTGGGCTCATGGGTGGAGAAGCTGTTGAAAGGTATGCCGCATTTTAGAAGTCGTTTTGTATCTGTAAAGGGAATTCCTGTTGCACCGGCTCCCAAACGTCCTGGATTTATGCCTAGAATGAGGTTTCTTGGTTTGTTGTCACTATAAAATTTGCCGTAAAATCCTTCTAGAGCATTATTTTGTTCTTGACTTGCTCCTTCAAAAGGGTTGAGTACATTTAAGTCAGCATCCAGATATTTACGGTCAAAGCTAAGGGCTTCATAAAAGGCTAATATCTGATTAGCCTTGGTCATTTTTTGTTGAATTCACTCATGGTTAGGCTGAGACCGGCAAGTGCGAAATTCTGAAACGCTTTCACACAATGTTCTATGAGTGCGGGAAGTTCAAGCTGTTCATCATTATTCCACTGGCCAAGGACATAATCCACCTGACGGCCTTTAGGAAATTCATTGCCTATGCCGAATTTCAGCCTTGGATAATTTCCATGCCCAAGTTTTTCTTGTATATCCTTTAAGCCATTATGACCTGCGTTAGATCCTTTACCACGGATACGTATGGCACCAAAGGGAAGGGCAATATCATCAACGACTACCATAATATTCTCAAGGGGAATATTTTCTTCTTGCATCCAATACCTGACGGCTTTACCACTCAAGTTCATGAAGGTAGTTGGCTTAATGAGAATTAAGGTTTTTCCCTTAATTTTTGCTTGGGCAGTCATGGCGTATCGCCCTGGTTCAAAAACAACATTGGACGCCTTAGCTAAGGCGTCCAATGTTAAAAATCCAATATTATGACGGGTATTTTCATACTCGGACCCGGGATTTCCCAAACCGACAATGAGAATCTTCTTCATACCCTTGAAGGTACAATTTATTCTTCAGCAGCTGCTTCAGCTGGCGCTTCAGCACCTTCTTCAGCACTTTCTTCGTCCTCATCTTCATCAACAGCGCCACGTGCTTTCTTGACAGTAACAATTACTGCAGTATCCGCGTTGAGGATTTCGTAATCACTAGGAGTTACGTCACTTACGCGAATTGATTTACCAATAGTCAAATCAGCTATGTTTAGTTCAATACTATCTGGAAAATGACCAGGAATAGCACGAATGGAAAGCTCGCGTAAAATAGTTTTAAGTTTACCACCATTTAACACACCTCTGGCTTGCCCGCTTAGAACAACAGGAATATTCATTGTAACAGCCTTGCCTTCTATCAACTCAATGAAGTCAATATGCATCAGCTGATCCGTTACTGGATGGAATTGGATATCCTGAATAACAGCTTCTACGGAAGTGTCACCGATTGTAATTGCAGCAGTTTTGGCTTCCGCAGTATAAACGAGTCCTTTAAAAGCAAGTACTGGCGCCGAAAAGTGCATTGGCGATTCACCACCATAGATTACACACGGTACATTTCCTGCTTTACGCTCTGCTTTTGCGTATTTAGAACCTACATCAGTTCTTACATTTCCTTTAATTTCAACAGACTTCATCTCCGATTTTGTTTATTCTGATATTACATTATGAAGTGTCCTGAAATGCTTTCATGATGATGAACATTTTTCATCACCTGAGCGAACATTTCAGCAACTGAGATCACACGGATCTTGGGGTTATTTTGTGTTTGTGGAATGCTATTGGTAATCACCAATTCTTCCAATGCGCTTTTTGCAATATTTTCGTGAGCTGATCCACTCAGAATTCCATGCGTGCAGTATGCCCGAACAGATACAGCGCCTTTTTCTTTTAACATGTGCGCAGCTTTGCATAGCGTGCCACCTGTATCTACCATATCGTCAATTAAAACAACATTCTTTCCAGCAACATCGCCAATGACTGTCATCTTATCAATGACGTTTGCTTTTTTACGCTCCTTGTAGCAAATTACTACATCTGCCTCTAATTTTGAACCGTACGCGTGAGCCCTTTTAGCACCGCCCATGTCAGGAGATGCAACACAAAGATTTTCTAGATGCAAGGTTTCCACGTCTTTGATAAATAATGCCGATGAATAAAGGTGATCCACAGGAACTTCAAAGAACCCTTGAATTTGATCGGCATGCAAGTCCATGGTCATCACGCGAGTAGCACCCGCAGCCATGAGCATTTTAGCCGCTAGTTTTGCGCCTATTGGAACTCTCGGTTTGTCTTTTCTATCTTGTCGCGCTAGACCAAAGTAAGGAATTACAGCAGTAATATGTTTCGCAGATGCGCGTTTTGCAGCATCACATAACAATAAGAGTTCCATTAAATTGTCCGCAGGAGGATTAGTACTCTGAATCAGAAATACTCGATTACCACGCACAGTTTCTTCAAATGAAGGACAAAATTCACCATCGCTAAACTCAGTGATTTTAACATCACCTTGCCGAATACCGTAAATACCCGCAATGTTCTTGGCGAGCTCCATGGTATTACGTCCAGCAAATATTTTAGCTTCAGGTAGCATCCGTACTGTGTATCAGCGTTATTAACGCAATTTAAGCGCCTCCGTAGAGGGGTGCAAATGTAAGTAAAAGAACATTAAAAACGGCTTTAATAAGGACCTGCATTTAATTTAATCGGCAAAATCTTAGGAGAATGCGAAATCGTACTTATTTTTGCCCTCCAATTCCTACAAAGCCTGGGTGGCGGAATTGGTAGACGCGCTGGATTCAAAATCCAGTTCCCTCGGGAGTGCGGGTTCGATTCCCGCTCCAGGTACTAAGAGCCTCGTTCGAAAGAACGGGGCTTTTTGTTATTGCTTAATGAAAGAAACTGGAGTGCCTGAATCTAGTGTTAAAACACTGTCGGTGACACTATACTCACTCACAAATACTCCGGCAGTCTGTGTGACTTGATGAAGATAATTATTGATTGTATACCATTCCATGGGTTGGTATAAATCAGTGATTTCGCCAGTTGACACGTTTAATTGGAAATATGCGCACCGCCCTTGAACATCAAATGTCAGTACATCTCTTAAATCATTTGAGGTGTCCTGACGCCATTCCCCAAAAAGTTCCGAGTCTAGATTATTATAATTTGATGAACTAGATTCCTCACAACTAGTTGCTGTCAAAAGAGTAACAGATAAAAATAAGAGAACATGGAGTGCNCGTTTCATAGGAAGTGTTTTATTTAGGTTTAAATGTAGTGCTTTGAAAGATGAAAGAGGTTTCATTTTGACCCACAATTGCAAGTTGTCCAAATCTGCACTCTTTGAACATATGAGTGCCAACAATCAGAGAACCAGTGTTCCTATAGTGGACTTAATTTCTTGCCCTTCCAAGCGCCGTTTTTATACCGTTGATTTAATTTGACTTTGCGCTCATCATCGGAAAGAAAAATATTGAGATTTGCGTCTGCAGCGTGATCCACTACAAAGATGTTGATGCAATCAGGTCTCCTTCTTAGGCTAGAAATAATATACCAGTGACCTTCCATGTTTCTAGCATGATGAACGGATCTAGTATGATACACTACCGCGTCTGCATTCCATTCAAANGAAGTAAAAAAAACGATCACATCTGCATCTGATTTGTTTTCTACTACATTGATTACTTGACCTCGTGCAAAGCTTGAAAACAAGATGAATGTAAGAAGAGCTGCGTATTTCATTGGGCGATTCTAATGAAAATAAAGGTAGTAAAATCAATTACAGCGTTTGTCTCATTTTGAAGATCTTGACATTAAGATGCAGGTATATGCATAGTTAATCTGAAATAGAAATCTATATTTGTTCAGCTATGAACAAACAAGCAAAATACGATAAAGCGTATCTAAAGATGGCCCGAGAATGGGCCCAACTCAGTCACTGCGAAAGAAAAAAAGTAGGCGCTTTAATAGTTAAAAATCGAATGATAATTTCCGATGGTTTCAACGGTACACCAACCGGTTTTGAAAATCCATGTGAAGACGATGAGAACTATACTAAATGGTATGTGTTGCATGCAGAGGCGAATGCAATTACAAAAGTTGCTAGTAGCACAGCTAGTGCACAAGGAGCAACACTTTATATTACAATGAGCCCATGCAGAGAGTGTAGTAAGCTCATTCACCAAGTAGGTATTGAGAAGCTCATTTATATCACTGAATATAAAGACCGAAGCGGTTTAGACTTTTTGATTAAAGCGGGTGTTGAGGTCGTACAAATGGATATCGGTTGAAAAGAGAAAACATCATCATTTGGGTAGGGGTTTTTCTACTCATTGGAGTTTGGATAGGAAGCAAGTTTGATCAAACTGGACCTGAAAGAGATAAGATGGGTCAATTCTTCAAGTACCTTCAAAATGAATACGTGGAAGACCTTGACTTAGATTCGTTACAAAATCAGGCGATGGATTATATCCTTTCTTCTTTGGATCCGCACAGCGCATATATTCCGGCTGAACAAGGAGCTGCCATGGCAGAGCGAATGGAAGGCGGTTTTTCAGGAATTGGTGTCGAGTTCGCGATTAAAAAAGACACTTTAATATTTCTAAATGTGATGGCTCAGGGCCCTGCGTTCAAAGCAGGAGTTCAATCGGGTGACCGGGTCTTTGCAATTGACGGGGATACTATTGTAGGAAGAGGATTGAATAATGAGGTAGTCACTTCAAAAATAAAAGGTAAAAGAGGGACAACGGTTCGTTTAGGCCTTAAAAGAAAAGGCGAGTTATTGAATATTGAGGTAATTCGTGATCTAGTGCCAATAGAAAGTGTTCTTCACTTAGACACAGAAGATGGAATTGGCTATGTAAAAGTGGATAGGTTTGCAGAGACCACGCACGATGAGTTTTTAGCTCATTTGGATGATTTATCTGCAACAGGTATGAATCAATTGATTGTTGACCTAAGGGATAACCCTGGCGGATATCTCCACGAGGCGGTAGCAATGGCAGACGAATTCCTTGGAGAGGGCAGGGTAATAGTGACTACACGTTACCGAAATGGCTCGTTTAGAACTGCAGAAGCAAAGTCAGGTAATCGTTACGAGCCTTTACCCGTTCACATTATCATAAATGAAAATTCCGCCAGTGCTTCAGAGGTATTCACAGGTGCTCTTCAAGACCATGATCGTGCAACAGTGTATGGAAAAACATCATTTGGTAAAGGTTTAGTGCAGGAAGATAAATTACTAGACGACGGTTCAAAAGTCCGATTGACAGTAGCATACTATTATACGCCTAGTGGCAGGTCTATTCAAAAGCCATACAAGCAAGATCAAATCATTAATGAAGGAGTGTTTTTAAGTGATACGGGAAGGGTTTTGTATTCTGAAGGAGGAATAGAACCAGATCTGGAAATACAAAATGATAGCGCATCATACTTTTGGACATTTTCTTTTGGAACTATTGATGCGTTTGGGTTTGAATTCATTGATTCTACAAGAGAGTCCTATGAAAACTTGAACATTCCTGAATTCCTTTCACAATTTGAGGTTTCAGAAAACGTACTGTTGACTTTTCTTGAATACGGCGGTTATGGCATATCTATTGAAGATTTAGGTTCTTCGGACAGGCAGGAATTGGAGCTGCTCCTGAAGGCAGGTATAGCAAAAAATTTATGGGGTTTTGATGCCTATAGAAAAGTCATCCTTTTGGAGGATCCTATTCTAAACAAAGTAAAAGCACAGATTCAAATGGCCTTTTAATTAAAAGACCCCGAACGCGTGGCGTTCGGGGTCTTTAATGCTAGAAATAGAAGAGTCTAGTGGTCGTGACCATCATGGTCCTCGTGCATTTCCTCTTCCATTGGAGCTTCTTCCATAGTAGAATCAGTTGCTGCAGCTGTGGTGTCTACAGCTTCTTCCATTGGCTCTTCAGCTGGTGTTTCCGTCATGGGCTCTTCAGCCGGCGCTTCTTCAGCTGGTGCAGCACATGCTACCATAGCTAATGCTACTACTGCTGAAGCAAAAATATTAAACTTTTTCATCTCGCGAATGATTTTTGGTTGATTCAAAGGCCAAGATAATCAATATCAAGTCCTTAAATATGAATAAACTACGAAAGTTTTTCAAACTGTGTATTTATAGAAACCTTTTCATTGGTTAAGGCTTTTAGTTCGCTTATAGGAATACGAATCTGCTCCATGGAATCTCGAAACCTAGCCGTTACTGTATTGTCTTCGAGACTTTTATGGTCTACGGTAACGCATAACGGCGTACCGGCTGCATCTTGTCTTCTGTATCGTTTTCCAATAGCATCTTTTTCGTCGTATTGAACCATGTGCTCAAATTTGAGTAAATCCAGTACTTCGCGTGCTTTTTCCGGAAGTCCGTCTTTTTTTAAAAGCGGTAAGATGGCAACCTTATTGGGAGCCAAGAAAGCCGGGAGTTTTAATACTGTTCGCTGACTGCCGTCTTCTAGAGTTTCATTCACAAGGCTCTTGGAAAGAATAGCAAGAAACATACGGTCCAAACCAATGGAGGTTTCAACTACGTAGGGCACATAATTTTCACCAAGCTCAGGATCAAAATACTGCAATTTCTTCCCGCTAAATTCTTCGTGCTGTTTCAAATCAAAATCGGTTCGAGAATGAATGCCTTCGAGTTCTTTAAAGCCAAAAGGGAAATTGAATTCTATATCAGCGGCAGCATTCGCGTAATGGGCGAGTTTTTCATGATCATGGAATCTGTAATTACTTTGATCGAATCCAAGGCTTTTATGCCAAGCGAGTCGTTTTTCTTTCCACTTCTCATACCACTCCATTTCGGTACCGGGGCGAACGAAGAATTGCATTTCCATTTGTTCAAATTCGCGCATCCTGAAGATAAATTGTCTTGCAACAATTTCATTTCGAAACGCTTTTCCCATTTGCGCGATACCGAACGGCACTTTCATGCGCCCTGTTTTTTGTACGTTGAGGTAATTTAAAAAGATACCCTGTGCAGTTTCTGGTCTCAAATAAAGGGTAGATGCTCCTTCAGCCACCGAGCCCATCTGTGTTCCAAACATCAAATTGAATTGACGCACATCCGTCCAATTCATAGAACCACTCACTGGGCATTTGATTTCTTCGTCCTCTATGAGTTGTTTGACGTCTGCTAAATTTTCTGCATTCATGGCTTCCACAAAGCGGTCCATGATGGCTTTTATTTTTTCTTGGTACCCTAATACACGGGCATTGGTAGCTAAAAATTGATCTCTATCAAAACTTTCACCAAAGCGTTTAGCCGCTTTTTTTATCTCTTTTTCAATCTTTAGACGGATTTTCTCAACATGGTCTTCAATTAAAACGTCTGCGCGATAGCGTTTTTTGCTGTCTTTATTGTCAATGAGGGGGTCGTTAAAAGCATCCACGTGACCAGACGCCTTCCAGGTGGTTGGATGCATGAATATTGCAGAATCAATTCCTACAATGTTTTCATGCATTTGGACCATTGAGCCCCACCAATACGCTTTGATATTGTTTTTAAGCAAGGCTCCATTTTGACCGTAGTCGTAAACGGCACTCAAGCCGTCATAAATTTCGCTGCTTTGAAAAATAAACCCATATTCTTTCGCATGGGAAATAACATTCTTGAATAAATCTTCGGCCATTATTTATGATCTTAAACCGTTTGCAACAGTGGAATGAGATTGGTGAAAAATAATTTCACCGCAATCGCGAGCAAGATAATACCGAAAACTTTGCGCAGCACACTTAAACCTCCAGGACCTAACAAGCGCTCCAGCCTTTCTGTATTTTTTAAAACCACATAAACTACAATCATATTGAGGACTATGGCAATGATGATGTTTATCATGGCAAATTCTGCCTGCAAAGAAACAAGCGAAGTCATTGTTCCTGCGCCTGCAATTAAGGGAAATGCTATGGGTACGATTGAGGCTGTACTTGGGCTTTCCTCTTTATACAGTGTTATACCTAGGATCATTTCTAGTGCAAGGAAAAAAATCACGAAACTACCAGCGATTGCAAAACTTTGAACGTCTACGCCCAATAGATTTAGAATACTTTCACCTAGAAACAGAAATACAATCATAATGATTCCTGCAACTACCGTTGCTTTTTCGCTTTGTACATGTCCAACTTTCTTACGAAGACTTACTATGATGGGTATGCTTCCTGGAATATCAATTACGGCGAATAAAATCAAGAATGCGCTGAGGGCGTCGTTCACATTAAATCCCATGACGTTTATTTTTTTTTGCCAAAATTAGCTACATCAAGACGAATTGTCCCTGTTCTCTTCGTTAGTTTTGTTCAATGATTGAAATCGAAAACAAATTACTTTCTACGGACCTCTTCAACAAAGAATTCGTCTGTAATTTGAGCGCTTGCAAAGGGGCTTGTTGTGTGGAAGGTAATGCTGGAGCTCCGGTCGCAGAGGATGAAGTTGAGATTTTACAGTCTATTTTCCCCCAGATAAAACCGTATTTGAGCGAAAAGGGAATTTGTGAGATCGAAAGGGTAGGAACATCTGTAGACGGCATAGGCGAAAAGGAAACGCCCATTATTGATGGAAAGGAATGTGCGTATACGGTTTTCGAAAAAAACGGTACGGCAAAATGCGGAATCGAGCAAGCCTATATTGACGGTGTTGTAGATTGGAGAAAGCCAATGTCCTGTCATTTATATCCGATTCGCATCGCCAAATACGCATCATTTGATGCGCTCAATTATGACAAATGGTCCATTTGTTCTCCAGCGTGCACTCTTGGTGAAGAATTAAAAGTGCCTGTGTATAGATTTCTCCGCGAACCATTGATTCGTAAATATGGAACGGAATTCTATGAAAAAATAGAAATTGCCGCAGATTTGATTACAAAAAACAACTAGAATAATTCGTTATCGTGAGCTCCGTCCCAGGGTAAAATTTGCTCTCTCAATAGTGGCCTTTAGTGCAGGTTAAAATATCTCAAATTTGGTTGTTAATAACTGTGGGAAAAACCCAAATGTTCCTGCTTGGTATTGGCTGAAATCATAGCCATGTTTGTATAGCTCGTTAAGCAGTGACTCGCAACACGAATCCTAATCCGCTGACTAACCGAAAACACAATTAGCTGAAAAACANAACATTAACGTTTATTAATGTAGGGTTTCAGCCTTAAACTTTTTTGCAACATGCAACAAGAACCAATTTTACAACAGAATAAAAACAGGTTTGTGATTTTCCCAATACAGCACAGTGATATTTGGGATTGGTATAAAAAGCAAGAGGCATCATTTTGGACAGCAGAAGAAATTGATTTGCATCAAGATGTGGTGGACTGGAAGAAGCTCAACGACGACGAGCGATACTTCCTAAAACACATCTTAGCATTCTTTGCTGCTTCGGATGGAATCGTCAATGAAAACCTCGCAGAAAATTTTGTCAATGAAGTTCAATACTCAGAAGCAAAATTCTTCTACGGCTTTCAAATAATGATGGAGAACATCCACAGCGAGATGTATTCTCTGCTTATAGATACTTTAGTGGATAATGATGCAGAGAAAGACGAATTGTTCAACGCAATTGAGCGTTTTCCTGCAATCAAGAAAAAAGCAGATTGGGCCTTGCGCTGGATAGAGTCCGATTCCTTTGCTGAACGCTTAATCGCCTTTGCAGCGGTTGAAGGCATCTTTTTTTCTGGTGCGTTTTGCAGCATATTTTGGATGAAGAAGCGCGGCTTACTTCCTGGTTTGGCTACGTCTAACGAATTCATTTCGCGTGATGAAGGTCTGCACAGAGACTTTGCCTGTCATTTACATAATCAACATTTGGTAAATAAAGTACCAGTAGAGAGAATTAGCCAGATTATTGAGGAAGCGTTAGAAATTGAGCGAGAATTTATTACGGAATCATTACCGGTGAATCTGATAGGTATGAATGCCAAGTTAATGTCAGAATACTTGGAGTTTGTTACCGATCACTTATTGGAAACGCTTAATTGTCCAAAGTCTTATGGTACAGCCAATCCATTNGATTTTATGGATATGATTTCCCTAGAGGGAAAGACGAACTTTTTTGAAAAAAGAGTTTCAGAATATAAAAAGGCCGGAGTTGGGGAGAGCCAAGATGACCACAATTTTGACAATGCCTTTGGGGACGATACGAGTTTCTAAGAAAACACGATACAAACACACACAAGACATACAAAGCTATGATGCGCGTACTGAAAAGAGACGGAAGAAAAGAAGCAGTAAAATTCGATAAGATTACAGCACGCATTGAAAAACTATGCTACGGATTAAGTGAATACGTGGATCCAGTAGCTGTTGCTAAGCGCGTAGTTGACGGCGTATATGACGGCGTGACTACTTCTGAGCTTGATAATTTGGCTGCGGAGACTGCCGCCTCAATGACCATTAAGCATCCGGACTACGCCAATCTTGCAGCAAGAATAGCAGTGAGTAACTTGCACAAGAGCACCAAAAAGAGTTTTTCCGAAACGGTACAAGATCTCTATGAATACATCAATCCTGAAACGGGAAAGAAAGCTCCTTTAATCGCAGATGATGTCTATGAGATCATTAAAGANAATGCCGAATATCTAGATTCTCAATTGATATACGATAGAGATTTTTCTTACGATTATTTTGGTTTTAAAACACTGGAGCGTTCTTATTTATTGAGAATGCATGGACAAATAGTTGAGCGTCCACAGCACATGTTGATGCGTGTGAGTATTGGTATTCATAAAGATGATTTGGAAGGTGCCATGGAAACGTACGAGCTAATGAGCAAGAAGTACATGACGCATGCAACGCCAACATTGTTCAATGCGGGTACCCCGAAGCCACAAATGAGTTCTTGCTTCCTATTAACCATGCAAGATGATAGTATTGATGGCATTTATGACACCTTAAAGCAAACGGCAAAGATCTCTCAGAGCGCAGGCGGAATTGGGCTAAGCATTCACAACGTTCGTGCAACAGGCTCATACATTGGAGGAACTAATGGTACGTCAAATGGAATTGTCCCAATGCTCAGAGTATATAACGATACCGCTCGTTATGTAGATCAAGGTGGAGGTAAACGTAAAGGTTCTTTTGCCATTTATGTGGAACCGTGGCATGCAGATATCTATGAGTTTTTGGATTTGAAAAAGAACCATGGAAAAGAAGAAATGCGCGCACGNGATCTTTTCTATGCAATGTGGATACCTGATTTATTCATGGAGCGGGTTGAAAAGAATGAAAATTGGACCCTCATGTGTCCAAACGAATGTCCAGGTTTGTTCGACTGCCATGGCCAAGATTTTGTAAATCTATATACGAAATACGAAAGTGAGGGCAAAGGCCGCCGGACAGTGAAAGCCCGAGAGGTTTGGGCAAAGATTATGGAAAGCCAAATAGAAACAGGCACACCATATATGCTTTACAAAGATGCAGCGAACCTGAAGTCAAATCAACAGAATCTTGGNACCATTCGTTCTTCCAACCTTTGTACNGAAATTTTAGAATACACTTCTCCAGATGAGGTAGCCGTTTGTAACCTTGCGTCTATTGCACTTTCCATGTTTGTAGTGGACGGAAAGTTTGATCATCAAAAATTATATGACGTTACGTACAAGGTAACCTACAATTTGAATCAAGTGATTGACCGTAATTACTATCCAGTTGTAGAAGCTCGTAATTCAAATATGCGTCATCGTCCAGTTGGTTTGGGCGTTCAAGGATTAGCAGATACGTTTATTCAGTTGCGTATGCCCTTTGATTCGGAAGAAGCAAAGGCATTGAATAAGGAGATTTTTGAAACCATGTATTTTGCTGCCGTTTCGTCTTCAAAGGACCAGGCCATTAAGGACGGCACATACGAATCCTATGAGGGCTCGCCAATATCTAAAGGACAATTCCAACATAACCTTTGGGGAGTAGAAGACGGAGAGTTAAGCGGAAGATGGAACTGGCAAGAATTACGTGAGGAAATAGAGAAACACGGGGTAAGGAATAGCCTCTTAATGGCACCGATGCCAACAGCTTCCACTTCACAGATTTTAGGAAATAATGAATGTTTTGAACCATACACCTCTAATGTATACACCCGTAGAGTTTTATCAGGTGAATTCATTGTAGTGAATAAGCACTTGCTTAACGACCTTATTGAGTTGGGTCTATGGAATGATGACATGAAGAATGCATTGATGTCAACCAATGGATCTGTTCAAAATATTGACGGTGTACCAGAAAACCTAAAAGCTATCTACAAGACGGTTTGGGAAATTTCAATGAGAGACATTCTTGATATGGCTGCCGACCGAGGACTATTCATTGATCAGAGTCAAAGCTTGAATCTCTTTATGGAAAGTCCCAATATGGGAAAATTAACTTCTATGCATTTTTATGCTTGGAAGAAAGGTTTGAAAACAGGGATGTACTATCTAAGGTCCAAACCTGCGTCTAGTGCCATTAAATTTACGGTAAAGAAAAATGCACAGACGGATATGAGTCCAGGTGTAAGTACGAATGTTACTTCTGATAATGAAGAGTTGTCTCCTGCTGCTGCTGTTCCATCTCAAGTTGAGGTTGAAGCTAGAGTAAAAGTTCAAAAGAAGGCTTTAGCTGACATTAGCGAGAAGACTAGCACCGAGGAGAAAATTGCTTGTTCTATTGAGAATGAAGAGGATTGTAGCTCTTGCGGATCATAATACAACGAACTAAACATCTTTAAAAAGCCTCCAAAAACTGGGGGCTTTTTTTATTAACACGTGATTTTTACTAGTGTTATTCATGTATAAGCGATTGGTTATAAGTTAAATGCGGTTGTGGTTGTTTTGAAAAAAAAGATTTTTTTTATAATTTAATACTACACGCTTTAACACACTATACCATGTCAGCACAAGTATCAACTAAAAAAAGACGGGGACACGCTAGTAAAACCAAGATGTCCACGGCACAGCTTTACGCTCAAATTATATTAGTAATAGTCATTATTGGAGGTATTGCAACTTTCGCCTACTTCGTTACATAATCGAAAGACTACATTGTAGTTTTTTAGGGTTAAGCCGAGTATCTTTGATTCGGTATGAAAAGACTATTTCAGATTTTTGGTGGAGGTTTAGGTTGGTCGCTTGGTGGACCAATAGGCGCAATCCTTGGGGTTGCCTTTGCGAATAGCCTCCATGATCGTATGGACGGTAAAAATACAAATCGTCCTCAGGCTTCATTCGCATCACATAAGGGCAGTTCTGCATCACCGAGTGATTTTCATATTGCCTTATTAGTGCTTGCAGCGCGCGTTATCAAGGCAGACGGTAAGGTGGATCAACAGGAGTTGGATTTCGTAAGAGCACAGTTTGTGAGTATGTTTGGCAGAGAACGTGCCAATGAAAGCTTTCAGGTTTTTAGAAAAATAGTTGATCAAAACATTCCCATAACAAAGGTTTGTAATCAAATTAACGGTTTCACCAATCATAGCACTAGATTACAGTTGCTTCATTTTCTTTTTAAATTGGGCCTAGCAGATGGGCATCTTCATCAAAACGAGATAGAAGAAATAAGGCGAATCGCTCGCAATCTAAGAATCAGTCCGTATGATTTTGAATCCATCCGAGCAATGTTTGCNAAGGAAACAGATACGGATTGGGCATATAAAGTCCTTGAAGTAAATACAAATGCATCCGAAAGTGAAGTCAAGAAGGCGTACAGGAAAATGGCATTGAAATTTCACCCAGATCGTACTATTGATGCAGGTCCAGAAGCACAAGAATCCGCCAAGGAAACATTTTTAAATGCACAAAAGGCCTATGAGCACATTCGAACTATTAAGGGCTGGAGCTAATGTCTAAACTTTCTGCTATTAAAGCTCCTATTGCTAATGAAATGAAGGAGTTTGACAAAAGGTTTAAGTTGAACCTGCGCTCAAATGCACCTATTGTAGATCGAGTCATGAATTATATGGTTAGGCGCAAAGGAAAGCAGCTGCGTCCCATTCTTGTTTTTCTAACGGCAAAAATGCTAGGAAAAGTNCAGGACAGAACCTACATAGGTGCTTCTTTGATAGAATTAATGCATACTGCTACGCTCGTACATGACGATGTAGTGGATGATGCCGATATGCGCAGAGGCTTTTTCTCCATTAATGCACTTTGGAAAAATAAAGTTGCCGTATTAATAGGAGATTATCTGTTATCTAAGGTACTTCTTCTTGCAGTTGATCAAAGTGAATATGAGCTTCTTGGGACGGTTAGTACTGCCGTAAAAAGCATGAGTGAAGGCGAGCTGTTGCAAATAGAAAAAGCGCGTAAATTAGATATTACAGAGGATATCTACTATCAGATTATTCAGCAAAAGACTGCGGTACTCATAGAAACGTGTTGCATGGTTGGAGCACAAAGTGCGGATGCATCTCAAGAGATGCAAGAGAAAATGCAAAGATTCGGCAGAGAGTTAGGTCTTGCCTTTCAAATTAAAGATGATTTATTCGACTTCGAAAAGGTGAATTTTACCGGCAAGCCTTCAGGGATTGATATTAAGGAACAAAAGATGACGCTTCCGTTGATCAATGCTCTTCAGAATGCAGCACCGGTCAAACGAAAGTCAATAATCAGAATAATTAAAAAACACCACAATCGGCCAAAAAAAGTGGCAGAAGTGGTAGACTTTGTTCGAAATTCTGGGGGACTAGACTATGCTAGAATGAAAATGGAAAAGCATTTAGAGAATGCTACGGAAATTCTTTCTAAATTTCCACCTAGTGAGGAGCGAAATGCACTCAATGAGGTAATTGCGTATACCGGTGCAAGAAAGAAGTAATNTGAAACCTGAACATGTATGGAGGATATTTTAGGCGTTTCTATAGAGACCATCACCAATAATGCTTTGTCATGGGCTAAACAGCTGGTGGCAGCCCTTCTTATTTTATGGATAGGAATGAGGGTAGCTAAGCTTATGATTCGCGGGTTTAATAAGGCAATGACTTTAAGAAGTATGGATCCTAGTCTTACCACATTCTTGGAGTCGCTGCTAAAGATAGCTCTTCAAGCCTTTGTTTTGATTGCTGCCATCAATCAGTTGGGAGTTGCTACTACTAGTATAGTAGCGGTGCTTGGAGCTGCGGGATTAGCAGTAGGTTTGGCTTTGAGCGGTACCTTACAAAATTTTGCCGGAGGAGCTATGATCTTGATGTTTAAGCCGTTTAAAGTTGGCGATTTTATAGAGGCTCAAGGCTATTCGGGTAGCGTGAAGAGTATTCAAATTTTTGTAACCACATTGACTACTCCAGATAATAAGGTCATTATTCTACCCAACGGTCCGTTAAGCAACGGTTCGTTAATTAATTATAGTTCTCAGGAACTTAGAAGATTGGATTGGACTTTTGGAATAGGCTATGATGCGGACCTAGATGCAGCCAAGGCTACCATCAAGGAATTATTGGAATCTGACGAACGTGTACTTAAGGATAAACCTATTTTGGTTGAGTTAGGTGCCATGGCCGATTCTTCTGTAAACCTTACCACCAGGGCATGGGTGAAGTCAGAAGACTATTGGTCTGTACATTATTCAATGAATGAAAATGTATACAAAATATTTAATGCAAGAGGAATTTCTATTCCATATCCACAAATGGATGTACATTTACATAAATAACAAAGCTAAACTCAGCTTGCATGGCCACCCTTAGGGGTGGCTTTTTTGATTAGAAAACATATCTTGCATGTATGGCTAGGATACCACAAGAAATCATTGAACAAATCTTCACAACCTCTCGTATAGAGGAGATTATAGGGGAATTCGTTCAATTGAAGAAGTCCGGAAGTAATCTCAAAGGACTCAGTCCATTCAATAATGAGAAAACTCCAAGCTTCATGGTGAGCCCTGCAAAACAGATTTTTAAATGTTTTTCTTCCAATAAAGGCGGTAGCGCGGTAACCTTTCTCATGGAGCTAGAGCAAATGAATTATCCTGAGGCCTTACGTTGGATAGCAAAGAAATACAATATAGAAATTCCCGATGCTCGTCCTCAGACTCCTGAAGAAATTGAGGCAGGCAATATGCGTGANGCCGTCTACCTTGTTACTGACGTGGCATCGAAGTTTTTTAAGGAGCAATTGCACGATACAGATAACGGCAAAGCCATAGGGTTGAGCTACTTCAAGGAGCGCGGATATACAGACAAGACGATTGAAAAATTTCATTTGGGTTATAGTCCTGAAAAATCATCTTCTTTTGCAGAATATGCATTAGCCAATCAATACAGTGAAAAAGCATTGATTGAAAGTGGGATCTCCATGAAAAATCAACGAGGTTGGTACGATCGTTTTCATAGTCGAGTCATGTTTCCCATTCATAGTGTTAGCGGTCGAGTCTTAGGTTTTGGTGGTAGGATTTTGAGTAATTCTACAAATACTGCCAAATATTTAAATAGTCCGGAAAATCCAATCTATCATAAAAGTAAGGTGCTCTATGGGCTGTATCAGGCAAAACAAGAGATTGTAAAGCGTGATGAAGCGTTTTTAGTAGAGGGATATACAGACGTCTTAAG
Source organism: Flavobacteriales bacterium (assembly GCA_002707525.1). Classification (GTDB taxonomy): domain Bacteria; phylum Bacteroidota; class Bacteroidia; order Flavobacteriales; family Schleiferiaceae; genus UBA10364. Next base: position 20,618 of record PAND01000007.1, on the reverse strand, counting down.
CTTTTTTCAGAATGGTATTTGTAATGTGGTAAGTTCCTCTGGAACGGCCCTTACAGAAGGCCAGATTGGCATGTTAAAAAGGTATACGCCAAATATTACGTTGTTGTTTGACGGCGATGCAGCTGGTTTACGAGCGAGTTTTAGAGGATTAGACATGATGCTCGAACAAGGTATAAATGTTCGAGTCGTGAGCTTTCNAGAGGGGGAAGATCCAGATAGCTTTGCGAAGCAGCGATCTAATCAAGAGCTGGAAGACTTTCTCAAGAATAACAAGAAAGACTTTATAAGTTTTAAATCAATCGTTTTAAAGCAAGATGCAGATGGCGATCCATTGAAGATTGCCGAAATGATTCGTAATGTAGTTGAAAGCATTAGTAGAGTACCTGATCAGATTGGAAGAGAGGTTTTNATTAAAGAAGCATCATCTATTCTTGAAATTGAATCAAACGCGCTCTATGAAGAATTGGGCCGATTGCAAGGTATTCAGCAAAGGCAAAGAAAAAAGAGCCAAGCTCAATCACCACCAATGGAAGTGGTGGCAACCGATTATCCTGAAGACGTAAGGATTTATGGTTATGAGCAGGAAAAAAAGTTAATTCATTTACTCATTTCAAAAGGTACAAACACCATGCTTGATTCGGATGTAGATGAAGAAGAGGTGGTACCAGTGGCAATTGCTAATTGGATTGTAGATGAACTTGAAGATGACCACATTGAATTTTTGAATCCTATTTACGCTAAGATGTANAGCCTACTGGTTAATGAAATTGAAGAAGAACGCATACCTTCAATAGAATGGTGGGTAAGGCAGGAAGATCAGGAAATAGTCAAAGAAGTTACAGACGCATTAACGGATAAATACACCTTGGCCAATTGGAAGTCAAAAGACATCTATTTACCAGAGGAAAAGAAAACTATTTTCATTTTAGTAAGTGAGACTACCATGCGAATGAAATATGTTCATGTTGAGCGCAAGCTTCATGCGTTAAAAGATTATCTGAAAATAGAAAGTGCAGACTATGATTACTATATGGTCCAGTTTCAAAAGTGGAATAGTGCACGTCAGCTAATTAACGAAAAGCTAAATCGAGTGGTTTAAAAGTCGCTGAATCTCAGTAGTTGCGAACAATACGCGATTCTCCAAAGTTGCTTGGTTAAGGTGAATAATTGTGTTAGGCAGCTGGTTTAAGACATCCATGTATTTTTCATGCAGTACGTCTCTCCTCTCTATATCTACTCTTAAGGGATCTTCCACAGGGGCAACATTTGGGTAGCACAGGAAATACACAATATGTCTTGGGATTTCAAGTAATTTATCATCAACGCAGTCAAACTTGTCAGCTTTCCAAATATGTAAAACCATTCCATCAGTATCAAATATTTTAGGCTGCTGGAAATCATAATAACCTTGAGAATACAAGAGCGCTAATTGCCCTTCTTCTATACGGTCGTAATCTTCTTTTGATAGCGGGGTGATCTTAGTATACGGTGCGATTTCTTCAAGGTAAGTTCTTGAATATTCTGGCACATAGGATAAATTGAAATGTGCTGCTATTCTTTTAGCAATAGCAGTCTTAAACGTACTTTCTGTTCCTGTAAAAACAATATGCATCAGAAATCAATCTTGTATGTAAACAGCATTTGACCATGCCATGCCTTCAAGTTTTTAGGAGCAAGATAAAAGTCTGAAGTAGCTTCTTTAATGGGAGTGCTTTTTAAACGCTTCATCCCTACTTTTTCAAGTACCATCCAGCTTCCAATATTAGGGGATAATGCTCTGCCTACAAGACCATTCAAATGAAGTTTTCTAGCCTGCTCAATAGTCGCAGATGCGCATTCAGTGGCAAGTCCCTTTCCCCAATGCTGTTCAAAAAACCTAAAACCTAAATCTATCCCCCAACTATTGTTTTTTAACCCACACCAACCCAAAGGCATTTTGGAAATTTTGTCTATTACCATCCAGCGTCCATATCCGTATAGTTGATAGTTGGGATAGGTCTTGATAATTTCTAAGGCACTTTCCTCATTGGTAAAACCAGCGTCTCCTGTATAGCGTATGACTTCAGGATTCGAATTGAGTTCATACAGCCATGATGCATCGCTTGGTTCCCATTCTCTTAATTGAGTGCGTGATGAGGTGAAATGNTCCATTTTTTTGCGGTGGGATGCAATGCAGACATAATACTTATCCATTTTTGCCACTTGAACTAGACATTGTATTTCATAAGGCCGGTCGGCACACGTTTTATGAATCCATGCCATTCCCCAACCTTTTTTTGTTGTTTCATCCCAATCAAAAGAAACAATTTCCAAGTGTTCTTTAAAATCTAAATCACCAAAACCGTATAGTTTGAACAGGCTTTCTTTAATTCCCCAGATGAATTGAAGTGCATCTTGCTGTGAACATTTGAATACCTCAAATTCCTTTTGAGTCGTAAATTTTGAACTTATACGTTTCATGATTCTACGCTCGACCTCGATGTCTATACCTAGCTCAAGTTCTTCGCTATAGCAAGCCGCTGCGCCTTTGTCACAATGACTGAGGCTAATAAAAGCGTTATCAATTACTGGTTTTTTACCCTCGTATTTTAGTCCTGAAATTTGACCGCAAGCTTTTGATAGTGCAGCACGACTAGATACGAACTCATTCTTTTTTTTCTCGTTTTTGATAGATGAATAGCGGTTGGAATCTGTAAGACCTAGTTGGTCAATGACGTCTTCTTTTTTAAATGTGGGGTTAATAGAAACACGTATCGTATTTGACAGGAATTTAAACGGATAACTCAACATTTATTGAACTGTTTGTAAGACGCTTGTGTTGTNTATCTTTGCATCAAATTTAATCACTTTATGAATTCAACAACACAATACGTTCCGTACAAAGTTAAGGATATGTCACTGGCCGAATGGGGCCGGACCGAAATCAAATTAGCTGAAGCTGAAATGCCGGGTTTAATGGCGCTTCGTGAAGAGTATGGGGCAAGCAAGCCGCTGAAGGGGTCTCGTATTGCAGGATGTCTTCACATGACTATCCAGACTGCTGTTTTAATAGAAACACTAGTAGAACTGGGTGCAGATGTTACATGGTCTTCGTGTAATATTTTTTCTACTCAAGATCATGCNGCAGCAGCAATAGCTGCAGCTGGAATTCCTGTATATGCTTGGAAGGGCATGAACGAAGATGAGTTTAATTGGTGTATTGAACAGACATTGTTCTTCGGTGAAGACCGCAAGCCTTTAAATATGATATTGGATGACGGTGGTGATTTGACAAATATGGTATTTGATGAATTTCCTGAATTAGTGGCTGGAATCAAAGGATTGTCTGAAGAAACTACCACTGGTGTTCACCGCTTATACGAGAGAGAAATCAACGGAACTTTAGTATTGCCAGCGATTAATGTGAATGACTCCGTAACGAAATCGAAATTTGACAATAAATACGGCTGTCAAGAATCAGCTGTTGATGCGATTCGTCGTGCAACGGATGTGATGATTGCTGGTAAGGTTGCTGTAGTTGCAGGCTACGGAGATGTAGGAAAAGGAACAGCTGCTTCTTTGAGAGGTGCAGGCGCACGAGTTATTGTTACTGAGATTGATCCAATTTGTGCCTTACAGGCTGCTATGGATGGCTTTGAGGTTAAGCGTATGGCCAATGCCATACCTCGCGCTCAAATTGTTGTTACGGCTACGGGTAATAAAGACATTATAGGTGAAGAACACTTCCGTATGATGAATGATAAAACCATCGTGTGTAATATTGGTCACTTTGATAATGAGATTGACATGACATGGTTGAACGCTACATATGGTGAAACCATGAAAGTAATNAAGCCTCAAGTTGATTTGTACAATGTTGACGGGAATGAAATTATCGTATTAGCAGAGGGCCGTTTGGTAAACTTAGGTTGTGCAACGGGCCATCCTTCATTTGTGATGTCTAATAGTTTTACGAACCAGACTTTAGCTCAANTAGAGTTGTGGCTGCATACTGAAAAGTATGAAAACAAGGTATATACGCTTCCTAAGCATTTAGACGAAAAGGTTGCAGCTTTACACCTAGCTAAAATTGGTGTAGAATTGGAAACGTTACGAAAAGATCAAGCCGATTATATTGGGGTAACGGTAGAAGGTCCCTTTAAGCCTGAACACTATAGGTACTAAGAATATTGTATTACAAGAGGCCACTTCAAAAGAGTGGCTTCTTTTTTGGCATAGTTTTTCAGATATTCACCTCACCAATTCTATTTCAATGCGTGTTTTAAAATTCGCTTTTCTATTTGTTTTGACTCCTATGATTTCAAAGGGTCAGGCAAAACTAGTTCTTGATGAGATAGATATGGGTATTCTAGCAGGTTATCATACTCTTTTGACAGATCCTTCCTCATTTATATTGGGCGAAGAATACGAATTGGGTGGCTATTTGTACGATGTAACCAATGGTGGGGTTATATCATTTTCCACGTCTTATGTTCGCAACGGTGCATTTGGAACCAATATTGGTTTGCCGCAATACAATTACAATATTGGTAAGTTTTCTGCTGCAAAAGTTCGATTCGGGAAACTTTGGGAAGGTGACTTTTTAGATTTTTTTCTAAACGTAGGCTTTGGCTATATGACAGGCGCTGATGAAGCAGAAAAGACAGGATTTATAGATTTACTTTTCTTAGATCCCGAGAATCCAGTGAATGTATTCACTATTCCAATTGGATTAGATATTCAGTGGTACGGCTGGGACGGTAGTATAAATGCCTTGGGGTTTAAATATGAAATTAACGGTTGGGGCAACTATTTTGGACTAGGTTTTACCTATCTGCTTTAAGCTAAGAACCCNGGGAGCGCAGGGCGTTNCCAGGGTTCTTATGTATTATCTAGCGGTGAATCAGCTCCCGCAAGCTTCGCATTCTGGATTGTCAATACTGCAGGCTTTGGGTTGCTCTGCTTGCTCTAGTTCTTGGACAAAGTTTGCGAAAGAATCGTCCATTCCGAAATCAGTAGTGTTCATTGCGTATGTGTTTTGTTTAGACTTATTTCTAAGCTACCAAATCGATTTGCTCATTAGAGGCTTATCTAAAAAGCGTTATTAACAATTTCATTTTTTGATTTTGTGGGAGTTAGCCTTCATTTTTTTAATAACTCCTTCATTAAAAAGAAAAATATTAAAAAGGAAGATGCAATTTGTAGTCAAATTTCACTTCCAATGTTATCTAAACGTTACTTCAATCTTCTCATCGCCTTTCTTTTTACTTGCATCATTGGTGCACAAACTAATATTCGTAAAGAGTATATCCTGGAATTTTCATCAATTGCCATAGATGAAATGAATAGAGGAGGGATTCCCGCTTCTATTACCTTGGCACAAGGAATTNTNGAGAGCGGCAATGGACAAAGTGAATTGGCTCGTAAATCAAACAATCATTTTGGTATAAAGTGCCACGGTACTTGGAAAGGAAAGAAGGTGTACCATGATGACGACAGTAAGGGAGAATGTTTTCGAGCCTACGATCAACCGAGTCATAGTTACGAAGACCACACAGATTTCTTAGTTCGTGGTTCTAGGTATGAATTTCTTTTTGACTTAGAATTGACCGATTATCGTGGTTGGGCAAAAGGATTAAAAAAGGCTGGGTATGCCACAGCGNCTGACTATGCAGATAAATTAATACGGATTATAGAGGATGAAAATCTACACAGATTTGACTTTACTTTATCCACTCCATTACGCGTATCAGAAGATACTGTGGTCATGAAGGTTACTGGTCCTACACTCAATGAAAAAGGAAAGGTGGTCAAAAAATCTAAAAGTAAATTTTTGATTCATCGGTTAAAACGACATGAAAATAAAACCCCATACATTATTCTTCAACACGGGGAATCCATAGAATCCGTTGCAGATTCATTACACATGCGCGTAGCAGTCTTACTTGATATGAATGATGCNGGATACCAAACGGTATTTCATGCCGGTGAAGCGGTTTATATTGATTACAAAAAAGGCCGTGTAAAACAAAAATTTATGGTTGCGCTAGAGGGAACCACAATGAGAGCGATAAGTCAACAATATGCCGTTCCAATGGAGAAGCTTTACAAATACAATGATTTTAAAATAGGTCAGCAACCCTACAAGGGCGAACAAATTAGACTTAAGCCAAAGTCNATTGCGGAACGTTTGTATCGTGAAAGATGAGGCATTANGTTCTTAAAGAAGAGGTAAAGAACTCTTAAGTATGGTTTCTTATTTTCTCTATGGTCCAGAGAACAATAAAGAGCGAAGTACTTACGGTGCCAATTAAAAGAAGTGTTGGTGCCCCTATCCAATGTAAAAACTTAAAAACTACGCTAAGCGCCAACGCGGATAACCCAATATATCCACTTATCACAATAAATTTTCTNATACTATTTAATTATCAAAAAAGGTACTNTACATTTGCCTTGTCTCAAAGGGGTGCCTATAAAGTTTTCGAACCTACAGGCTGAGATTATACCCATAGAACCTGGGCAGGTAATGCTGCCAAGGAACAATAAGCAATAATTGTGTAATACACGTTTTTGCCCCTTGACGTGGTTTAACAACCAAAAAATCATGAAAAAAATCATGTTTACTGCAGCGAGCTTAGCACTTTCGCTTTTAGCTACTGCACAAGAAAAAGTTGATTCGGTCAAAGTAGACCTTCTTCTTCTTCTTCCAAAAGTGGAACTAAACGAAGTGAATGTTCTGGGTACTTGGGCTCAAAAAGATGACCCAATCGCACAGATCAACCTAACGGAAAAGGACGTTGAAGCGCTGAACACCGGTCGCGATCTTCCTTACGTTTTACAAGATGTCGCAGGCGTCGTTAGTTTCTCCGATGCCGGTAATGGTGTTGGATATACAAATATGCGTGTGCGTGGTTCGGATATCACCCGTATCAACGTTACTGTGAATGGCATTCCAATGAATGATGCCGAAAGCCACGGTGTGTTCTGGGTGAACACACCAGACCTCATGTCTTCTACCAATGCCATCCAATTGCAAAAAGGAATTGGAACCTCTACCAATGGTTCAGGTGCCTTTGGAGCAAGCTTGGGCCTAAGTACCTTAGGCGCCGGTGAAAAAGGCGGACGGTTAACGCTTGGTGCAGGATCCTATGGAACCCAGCGTGCGACAATGGAAGCAAGCACGGGTGTTTCAGCAAATGGTTTTTGGATGAATACCCGTGTTTCATCAATCACCTCGGACGGATATGTTGAGCGCGCTTCTTCGGATCTACAATCGTACTATGTGAGCGCGGGTTTTGCCGGAGGCGGTCATTATGTGGAAGCTATAAGATTTGGCGGTAGTGAACGTACATACCAGGCTTGGTATGGTATCGATTCAACCACCATGTACGGCGGTGCTTGGGATGCAGCGCCGAGAACTAATGCTGCAGGTGCTATTTATGACGATATGTGGAATGTTGACGGAACCTATGACGATCAAGTAGATAACTACGGCCAGGAGCATACACAGCTGCACTACCGTTATTCAAACCTCTTTGGTGGAACATTCGCAGCAGCTTTGCACCATACTGATGGTGCCGGCTATTATGAAGAGTACAACCAAGGATTCGCTTTTGCTGATTTTGGAATCGCCGATTACGTTTCGGCTATGGATACTCTCGCCTTTGGTGATGTGGTTACACGCAAGTGGTTGGACAACGATTTCTATGGAGCAACTTCTTCGTGGACTTATGAAAACGGCGATCAGCGCGTGCAGCTTGGCGGTGGGGTGCACCGTTATGAGGGCGCACACTTTGGTCGTGTAATCTGGGCAAACAATCCAAACATAACCACACTTGATGATGATTACTATACAGGTGACGCCATCAAGGACGATGCGAATATGTATGCTAAATATACTTTGACAAATAATAATCTTTTGGTCTACGCAGATGCACAATACCGTTATGTGAACCATAGTTCAACAGGTGGCTCAGCAACAGGACCGGCAAACTTTGACCGTACGTTCAACTTCTTTAATCCAAAAGTAGGGTTGACTTACAACCTTGGCGGGAATCAAATTTTCGGGGCGTATGCAGGNGTAGGTCATCGCGAGCCGAACCGTACAGATTTACAGTATGCAGATGATGCTAATGCATTACAGTCGGAGCGTATGTTGGATATAGAATTCAATTTCCGCAACACAGGAGAGAAGTTGGCTTTTGATGTTAACGCTTACCGTCAGCAGTACCAGAACCAATTGGTACTTACGGGTGCCATTGATGCGCAGGGCTACCCAATACGTGAGAACGTTGGACAGAGCTTCCGCCAGGGTCTAGAGTTTACCAGTGCATTCGAGTTAACCTCGGCGCTTTTAGCTAAGGCCAATGTTGCAATAAGTCAGAATAAAAACGTGAACTGGGTAAGTGATCCTACATCGTCTTTTGTGGAGAATACGCCAATTGCTTTCTCACCAGGTGCAGTGGTAAGTGCCCGTCTAACCTACGCTAAGAAGGGTTTTGAGGCCACACTTTGGAATCAATACGTTGGTAAGCAGTATATGTCCAACGAAGGGCTTCAGGCACACAACCTACCTGCGTACCATATAATTAATGCTCGATCCTCTTATACATGGAGTTGCGATGATAGACAAAAAGTCACGGGTTTTGTTGAGTTTAGAAACCTTGGCAATACATCTTATGCTGCCAATGGATATATGTGGGGAGACTTTGCCTATTACTACGCACAAGCCACCTTCAACATTATGACCGGTCTGACCTTTGAATTTTAGAGAATTGAAAAATAGAACCCCTGGCCGTTCTNTGGCTAGGGGTTCTATTTCACTATTACCATGAACCTGATGCGCCGCCGCCGCCAAAACCGCCGCCGCTAAAACCGCCGAATCCACCGCTAGAAAACCCGCCACCAGAAAATCCGCCACCTCTTCCGTATCCACCTGTGGAGTGACCTCTGCCGCTCATCGTGTGGCCGCCAGAGCTCAGTAGCCACCAAAGTGGTCCAACTCTAAAGGCTCCGTTGCGACCACCACCACCGCCTTTATTGTTCCGGCTTAAGTAAATTAGCATGAAAATGACAAGTATAAGTAGCCTTCCAAAATTTTTCTTGTGTGACCCAGTCCGGGAATTTCTGCCGCCTTTACCTTCATAGGTTCCTTGTAAAACCTCAAAAATCGAATTTGCTCCGGCAAGGAGTCCATTGTAATAATTCTGCTGCTTGAAATAAGGTAGAATATCAGTTTCAATAATCTGTTTGGTAGTGAAATCTGTTAGATAAGGTTCAAGACCGTATCCATTTTGAATGGAAATTTCTCTGTCACCGGAGGCTACCATAATTAGACATCCGTTGTCTTTGCCTTCCTGTCCAATTTTCCATTTTGCGGCGATTTCCGCGGTAATCAGATTGATATTGTCACCGCCTGTAGTTGCAACAGTAACTATTGAGATTTGTGTAGAGGTGGTATCTGCATAATCAAGTAACATTTTCTCCAAAGAAGCTTCCTCTTGGTCTGAGAGAATATCACTATAATCAGATACTAATTGATTAGGTATTGGGGCGTATAATAAGTCTTGCGCATTTTGGCCAAAAAGTCCAAAAGGCATGACCAACAATATTATCCAGTATTTCATTGGTTAACCTTTTGAAATTTCATTTGACAATTCGTCAACATCGTCACTATTTCTGGGGAAGAATTGCCCTAAGGCTTTCCCGGTTTTTTGTACACCGCTAGTAAGGCCTTCTGAGAAGTGTCCTGTTTTAAATTCAGCAATCATTAGATCAATAATTTCCTGCCAAAAATTATCAGGTACTTTTTCGTTAATCCCTTCGCCTGACCAAAGTGCGAGTGTACGATCTTGTATTGCTAAATAAAAAAGCACTCCATTTTTCTCCGCAGTTTTGTGCATTTGCAATTTTCCGAACCAATGCTTGGCGCGGTTCTCTGCTGTGGATTTCCCGGTTGATTTTTCAAGATGGATCCGAATTTCACCCGATGTTTGAAGCTCAGCTTCTGTAATGGCTTCTACTAAATTTTGCTCTTGTTCTTCCGAGAGTAAAGAGCGAATATAATCACTCATTAGAAGGACACTTCTGGAGCATTCTCAGTTCCTTGATCAGCTTCGAAATAGCCTTTTTTCTCAAAGCCAAAACTTGAAGCTATGAGGGTTTTAGGAAACTTACGAATGGTTGAATTGAAGTTTTTGATACTTATATTAAATCTGTCGCGTTCAATCTTAATACGGTTTTCAGTTCCCTCTAGTTGACTTTGAAGCCCTAAGAAGTTTTGGTTCGCCTTTAAGTCTGGATAGCGTTCTACGGTGACTAATAATCTTGACAGTGCTCCACTTAGTTGTCCCTGCGCCGCTTGGAAATTGGCTATAGCTTCTGGACTTAGATTATTTGCGTCTACTGAAATCCCCGTTGCTTTCGAACGCGCTTCAATCACACCAGTAAGGGTTTCTTTTTCAAAATCTGCATATCCTTTAACTGTATTGACAAGATTTGGAATAAGGTCAGCACGGCGCTGGTAAGCACTTTCCACTTGTGCCCATTTACCATTGGTTTCTTCATCTAATGTAACTAGCCCGTTATAGGATTTAATTACCGATACAACGACTACTATTAGAATTCCAACAACGAGCAGAAGGGTGAGAGTTGATTTCTTCATTTTTATTTTTTTTAGGTTAGGATTTTAATCTGCCTGCATGGTGCGCAGGATTTTTTGTAATTCTGATTTTATGTAGCCCAATTTTTCTAAAGCCTCCACTTTTTGCACAGCAGCTTTGCCTTCTTCTTTGAGGTGTTTTTTGGCACCATCTATAGTGAATCCGCGATCTTTCACTAAATGATTAATTGCGCTTATCACTGCTACATCTTCTTTGGAGTATTTGCGCTTGCCAGAGGAGTTCTTTTTTGGCCTAAGTTCCTTGAATTCACGCTCCCAATAGCGCAAATTTGACGTATTTAGTCCAAAATGAGCAGCAACTTCCCCGATAGAGTAATACAGTTTGTCTGGCAGTTGATTCATACTATGAAGGTATGAACTATTGATTATTAATCGAAACTTTGATTAGAGTGTGAACTAATCTTGAGCATTTCTTCATATTGTTCAGCACTTAAATCGTTGAAGAAGTAATTGATAGGGTTAATTTTTCTACCGTCTTTTATAATCTCATAATGGAGGTGCGGCGCAGTTGAAGAACCAGAAGAACCAACGTATCCTATTAAATCACCACGTTTGACCTTTTGACCTCTTCTAGCCTCAATTTCATTCATGTGCGCATATAGAGTTTGGTAACCAAAGCCATGATCTATAACAATATGGCGTCCATATCCGGAACGACTCCTTTTGTATGTAGTTACTTTACCGTCCCCGGTTGCATAAATCGGCGTTCCCTTAGGTGCTGAAAAGTCAGTGCCCCAATGCATCTTACGAACTTTATAAATGGGATGTATTCTATAACCATAGCCAGAGGCCATTCGCTTCAGGTCTTTGTTAGCCACAGGTTGAATAGCGGGAATTGACGCCAACATCTGTTCCTTATTCCGTGCCATTTCAACAACATCATCAAAACTTTTACTTTGAACATAGGCGCGCTTAGCTACTTTATCTAATTTTTGACGCGTATCCATCAAGAGCTCAGAGTTAGAGAAGCCTTCAAGATTTTTGTACCTATTGGCACCGCCAAATCCCGCGGTGCGAACCTCTTGTGGTATGGGACCGGCTTCAAAAATGGTACGATAAATCTCATCATCACGCTTTTCAATGTCTTGAAGTACGTTGGATAATTGCTCTAATTTTCCATTCATGAGATCGTATTGAATGACCATATTATCCAATTCGCGATTCATTTTACGCTCTTTGGGGCTTTCAAACCATAGATCCGCTGCCGTGTAAAAAACAAAGCCAAAAGCCGCCGCTGCGATGCTAAATACGCCTACTTCTTTAGCTCTTTGTTTCCAATTCCTTTCTATCTTTTTGTAAGACAGTGTTTTAGAATCATATGTGTATTTTACTTTAGCCATACTTTGTGCGTTATTTTTGCTATGACGCAAACTTGACACCATTATTGTGCCACAAAGAAACAAAATTAGATAAACACTTAACTACAGCACTCCAAAAGAGAATTCACAATATGCTTACTTCGAAAGAAATACGACGGACCTTCTTGCAGTACTTCGAATCAAAAGGACACGATATTGTGCCTTCTGCGCCGGTGGTCAATAAGGACGACCCCTCATTGATGTTCATTAATGCGGGTATGAATCCGTTCAAGGATTTATTTCTGGGAAATGCTGTACCCAGTAATACTAGAATTGCGGATACACAAAAGTGTTTAAGGGTGAGTGGAAAGCACAACGATCTTGATGAGGTTGGACACGATACCTATCACCACACATTATTTGAAATGCTGGGTAATTGGTCCATTGGTGATTACTTTAAAAAAGATGCAATTGATTGGGCCTGGGATTTATTGACTAACGTTTACGGATTAGAAAAAGACCGATTGTATGTTACCGTTTTTGAAGGAGATGCAAAAGACGGCCTTGCTAGAGATGAGGAAGCTGCTGAAATGTGGGGCAAATTTATGCCTAATGATCGCATTCTCAATGGATCAAAAGCAGATAACTTTTGGGAAATGGGAGAAGTTGGTCCTTGTGGTCCGTGCTCGGAGATTCATATTGATTTAAGGAGTGAAGATGAGCGCAAAAAGAGCAGTGGTGCCTCACTAGTAAATGAAGATCATCCTCAAGTTGTAGAGATTTGGAATTTGGTGTTTATGCAATTCAATAGGCGAGCCAACGGCGATCTTGAAAACTTACCTGCTCAACATATTGATACAGGTATGGGCTTTGAACGTCTTTGCATGGCATTGCAAGGCAAACAGTCTAATTACGATACAGATGTATTTACACCATTACTTTCTGAAATTTCCGCTCTTTCCGGTTTTGAATACGGTTCCTCTGAAGGAACAGATATAGCACAACGCGTTATAGCTGATCATCTGCGTGCAGTGGCCTTCTCTATTGCTGATGGGCAACTTCCTGCAAGTTCCGGTGCGGGGTATGTCATTCGTCGTATCCTCAGAAGAGCCATTCGCTATGGATTTTCATACTTGAATTTAAAATCTCCTTTCATGTTCAAACTAGTGGCAACATTAGAATCTGAAATGGGAGAATTTTTTCCAGAACTCAGTGCGCAACAAGCTCTAGTGGAGAAGGTTATTGAGGAAGAGGAGCAGAGCTTTCTGAAAACCCTTGCTCAGGGTTTAGGCAAGTTGGAAGAATTTTTGGCAACAACGTCATCGGTTTTAGACGGTAAACGTGCTTTTGAGTTATATGACACCTATGGTTTTCCAATTGATTTGACCGCGCTAATCATGCGTGAGAATAGTCGAAAAGTTGATATGAATGGCTTCACAGAGCAGATGTCTAATCAAAAAGAACGTTCTCGTGCCGCAACTAAAATCAGTACCCAGGATTGGATAGAGTTGGAAGAAGATGATAAAGAAGAATTTATAGGTTACGACTATACAGAGGCAGATGTACGTATTACTAGGTACCGAAAGGTGAGTTCGAAGAAAAAGGAGTTTTACCAATTAGTGTTTTCCATGACTCCTTTCTATCCCGAAGGCGGTGGTCAGGTGGGTGACACTGGTACTCTTGTTCAAGACAATCAAATTATAAACGTAACGGATACGAAGAAAGAGAATGGTGTGATTGTTCATTTTTCAGATACGCTACCCATAGACTTAGGTGGTAGCTGGAAGGCAAAAGTCGATCTGAATGACCGCAATGAAACCGCAAAAAATCACAGTGCAACTCACCTAATGCATGAGGCGCTTCGCGAAGTTTTAGGCGCTCATGTGGAGCAGAAGGGTTCCTTAGTTCGTCCTAATGATCTCCGTTTTGATTTTTCTCATTTTCAAAAAGTGAGTCAAAAAGAATTAGGTCAAATAGAAGCAAAAGTAAACGAGAGAATCCAAGCAAATTATGTCCTTGATGAATACCGTAATATTCCCATTTCGGAGGCAAAGAAAATGGGTGCAATGGCCCTGTTTGGTGAAAAGTATGGTGATACGGTTAGGGCCATTAAGTTTGGATCTTCCATAGAGCTCTGTGGTGGCATTCACGTACCGGCTACTGGATCAATTGGTCTATTTAAATTTATTTCAGAAGGAGCTGTTGCCGCAGGTGTACGAAGAGTAGAGGCGGTAACGGGGAAAGCAGCGCTTGCGTATGTTAATGATGAGCTTGATAAGCTTCGTGCAGCAGCAGAAGTTCTGAAGAATCCTCAAGACTTTGCTGGTGCTGTGCAGATGTTGAAGGATAGAGAGGTTGCTGCTCAGAAAGAAATAGACCTGCTGCGTAAGGAAAAAGCATTAAGTGTAGTTCGAGACTTAGAAAATGGTGCTATAGAACATAAGGGTAGTAGAGCTATTATAGCACGAACTGCGTTGCATTCCGCAAGCACAAAAGATGTAGTTTTCAAATTAAAAGCTGTTGCAAATACACTTGTAATACTTGGAAATGTTTCAGAGGGCAAAGTAACCATTAGTATTGGCGTAAGTGACGACCTAGTCTCTACTAAAGAATGGCATGCAGGTAATGCCATAAGAGCGCTTGCAAAACATATTCAAGGAGGAGGGGGGGGACAACCTGCATTTGCTACTGCTGGCGGGAAAAACCCAGAAGGAATAGATAAAGTATTGGCCGATTGGCCGAACCATTTTGTATGATGAATAAGTTGATAATCATTTTAACGCTTGGACTAAGCGGATTTGCCTACGGTCAGACGGAGGACACCATTGAATATTTTACAGATAGCGATATAAGCGATACGCGTTTTTCAATCGCCGGTATTTACGCGCCATCATTCTCCTCGCGCAGATTAGCATTGTATGAACCTCAGACTGATGGTAATGAAATTTACGCACTTAACAGTGAGGATGCTACTGGTGTTTTGTCTCAGCGCTACGGAATAATAGCCTACTATGAGTTACGAAATATCTTTCATCTTGGTATTGGATTTATTACGGATCAAAGCGGCTATGTAACGGATGGTTTTGAAGTTTTTAATCAAAATGCAGCTGTTCAGCCGAGTTCCATAGGGTCTTATGCTGCCAGAACAGATATTCAAGCCATTACCGTTCCTGTTCAAATTATTTTTCACACTCAGATGACAGATTCGTGGGCATTGCAGGTAATTCCATCGTATGACCTAACGTTTTATCAGAAGATTGATCGTACTTGGATAGGGGATGATGCACTAATTCAAGGTTTAGACTTTCAGAACGATGATGTTACAGGCGCATTGGGAACAATGTATCAACGCGGTTCTTCTATTAAGTATCATAAAGGGTTTAATGGCACCATAGGCTTTGCCTTGGGGAATGAGTTCACAATCGCGAATAATTTAGTTTTAACTGCTCGAGGAGAGTTTAGATTAGCTGCATTGCCTATAAATAAAGAAGATATTGGCCTAAGTGAAGTGCCGTACAGTCTAGGCGGTGCCGTTGGATTCCGCTATTACCTTTAGGAAATAAGGTTCAAAAGAAAGCCCGGATATTTTCAGGGCTTTCTTTTGAAGATGCAATGTGTTAGTTAGCAGTTGAGCTGTCTGGAATTGATTCTATAGCTTCTGTTGTTTCTTCTTCTGCAGGCCCTTCTCGGCTTTCGTTTAGCATTGTAACCATGCGCTCGGTAATGTCAAAATCTGCATTTGCATAGATGATTTGACCACCTTCTTCGTAAAGTAGAATAAAATCAAGGTTTAATTCATCCTTTAATACAATAATGGCTTTATCCATGTCTTTGCGCATCATTTGAGTGAGATCTTGTTGTTTTTTCATCAACTGTGCCTGCGCGGCTTGTTCTACTTGCATGTACTGTTGTTGAACACGCATTAAATCTGATTCGTTTGCCTCTCGCTGACGCTGGTTCATCTTTGGAGCCTCTTGCTGGAAGAGTTGAATGTTTTCTTGTAAGGATTGCTGCCGGCGTTGGAGGTCTTCAATGATTTCTTTCTCTTCTGCAATTAACTCCATGGCTAATTCTTCAAAGTACTTGTACTGACTCTGTAAAGAATCTATTCGAATGTAGGCCAAGCGAATTCCACTTTCTGTATTTTCTACTGCTGCTTCTTGGTTGCAACCTGCGAAAAGTGCAAGGCCAATGAGTGCTACGGCTAATTTTTTCATATTAATATTCTAGGTTCTTTAAAATGTTATCATTGACAAGACTTGGCACGGTAACCTTCAACTTTGGGGTGCGCTCCATTTCTCGCTGAATGGCGAATATAGCCTCTTTATTTCTTGCCCACGATCTTCGCGCGATTCCATTATTTACATCATACAAGAGCATATTTTCTACTTTACGCTCAGCCTCTGAAGTGCCGTCTAGGAGCATTCCAAAACCACCATTAATGACTTCACCCCAGCCAACGCCGCCGCCGTTATGAATACTTACCCAAGTGGCCCCTCGAAAACTATCTCCTATAACGTTTTGAATGGCCATATCCGCTGTAAAGCTTGATCCGTCATATATATTTGATGTTTCGCGGTATGGACTGTCTGTTCCACTTACGTCGTGGTGATCACGCCCCAATATTACTGGACCAATTAAACCGTCAGCGATTGCTTTGTTAAATGCTCGCGCAATTTCAATACGGCCTTGGCTATCTGCGTATAAAATGCGCGCTTGTGAACCTACAACTAATGCATTCTCTTTTGCACCTTTAATCCAACGAATATTATCATCCATCTGTTGTTGAATCTCTTCCGGTGCATTTTTCTTTAATCTTTCAAGAACTTCTTCAGCGATGGTGTCCGTCTTATCTAAGTCGCTTGGATTGCCGCTCGCACAGACCCAACGGAATGGGCCAAACCCATAATCAAAGCACATGGGGCCCATGATGTCCTGAACATAAGATGGATAGCGGAAGTGCTCTCCGTCTTCAGCCATGATTTCTGCACCTGCACGTGAGCTCTCAAGTAAAAATGCATTTCCGTAATCAAAGAAATACATGCCTTTTTTAACTAATGCGTTAACTGCCTTAACATGCCGCTTTAATGTTGCTTGGATACGGACTTTAAACTCTTCAGGGTTATTAGCCATCATATTATTGGCTTGCTCATAGCTTAGTCCTTGAGGGTAATAGCCTCCTGCCCAAGGGTTATGGAGAGACGTTTGATCAGAACCCATGTCTACGTGGATGTCACGCTCAACCATGCGCTCCCATAAATCCACAATATTTCCCAGATACGCAATACTTCTTGCTCGCTTTTCAGATTGAAATTCAAGGGCAAGATCAATCGCTTGATCGGCTTTTGTGGTTATTTCGTCCACCCAGCCTTGTTCGTGACGTTTATAAGCAGCTTTTGGATTAATTTCTGCTGTGATGCTCACTACACCGGCTATGTTTCCTGCCTTTGGTTGAGCACCTGACATACCTCCTAAACCTGCCGTAACGAATAATTTTCCTTCTGGGCCTCCTGTAGATTTTATCCTTGCTGCATTCAATACGGTTATGGTAGTTCCATGAACTATACCTTGAGGGCCAATGTACATGTAGGAACCTGCAGTCATTTGACCGTATTGAGAGACCCCAAGAGCATTGAATTTTTCCCAATCGTCCGGTTTACTGTAGTTAGGAATAACCATTCCATTAGTAACCACAACACGGGGCGCGTCTATTGATGAAGGAAATAAGCCCATAGGATGACCACTGTACATGTGTAAAGTCTGCTCCTCAGTCATTTCACTGAGGTACTTCATAGTGAGAAGGTATTGCGCCCAATTTTGGAACACGGCCCCGTTTCCACCATAGGTAATAAGTTCTTCTGGGTGTTGGGCAACTGCAGCGTCAAGGTTGTTTTGAATCATGAGCATGATTGCTGCTGCTTGTTTTGTCTTGGCGGGATAATCTTCAATGTTTCGGGCATATATTTGGTACGCAGGCTTGAATCGATACATGTAGATACGACCGTAATCTTTCAACTCTCTCAAAAACTCTGGCGCTAATTCCTGATGCCATTTTTCGGGAAAATAACGAAGCGCGTTTTCCAAGGCAAGTCGCTTTTCATAGGCTCTTAAAATATCCTTACGCTTGGGCGCTCGGTTTACTTCGCTATTTACTGTTCTCTTCGGCGGTAATAGTGCAGGAATACCTGCGACAATCTCTTCTTGAAAAGTGGTCATGTTATTTTTTATTTACTCTGTGAGTTCCTTTATCGTAGCCATAAGGGCAATGTTTGCACCCACTTTGGCAGCAATGTCCGCGCTTAAGATGGTACTTTTCAGTAAACACGATATACCCCTCTTCTGTTTTATAAAAATCCTCCGGGTTCAACTCCTTTTTAAACATCGTTTTTACAGCATTTGGGTAGTACCAAAGTTACATCACCGTACCTTTGTAATAATGGATTCGAATCAATTTCCTTCTAACCTGCCCTCACCACTCCAAAAACTTCCAATAGAAGGCATGGATTTATGGATGAAACGCGATGATTTAATTCACCCCATCATTTCAGGAAATAAATGGCGTAAACTCAAAGGTTTCTTTAGGGAAATAGACCGTTCCAAAACCATCATTACCTTTGGTGGTGCATACAGCAATCACCTTCCAGCAGCGGCCCTTGCTGCCAAGTTGCACGAAATGAAAATCATTGGTATAGTAAGAGGAGAGGAGCTCAATTCAAAGAGTAATAGATTTTTAAAATACTGCAGTGAGCATGGTATGGAACTATACTTTATTTCTCGTTCTGAATATCGCGCGTTAAGAGAGAGAAATTGGCAAATTGGTGATGAGCTTGTCCAAAACATACCCAATCACCCCATTGTACTTCCAGAGGGCGGCGCTGGAGGCCATACTATTGAAGGCTGTGCGGAAATTTGGCACGAGATCAAAAAAGAATGCTCACCAGACCATCTCATCATTTCATCGGGAACTGGGGCAACGGTTCTTGGCATTTTATCGGCAATGTCGCAAAATGAGAAAACAAAGGTACATGTAATCAGTGCGGTTCGTGGAGCAGAGCATGAAATGAATTCAGTATGCACATATGCAGAAGCCAAAGGAATCGCAGTGAACTGGGTAAACGAGTCCTTTGGCGGCTTTGGAAAAACGACACCTGAATTACTTGAGGAATCCGAAAAATTTCAGTCTCAAACTGGGATTCAGCTTGATCGCAACTACAACGCAAAACTATGGTTTTGGCTAAAAAATCACCCGCCTCAAGGCAAGGTAGTATGGTTAAACACGGGTGGGTTTTAATATGAGGGTAATAGAATCTCTTATAAAATCCTTCCAATCTATAAAGTCTATAACTTTGGATTTCATGGATGTACTTAATAATAGGATGAGTCCAACAAGTTTTAAAGGCTTAGTTTGGTTTTTGGCAGCGCCAGCTTTTATAATTGTAATCTTCACATTTGGCGTTTCTATTCATTCCATTGGGCATTAACATCTTTAATTTTGACCATCTTTGTCATCGCAAGAAAATTTCTTGTGAAAAAGGCATGGTATCAAAAGGCATCTATTGTTTTAGCTGCATTTTATGGAGTTGGAACCCTATGCAATCTGATCTTTCAGCGTCATTCAGACGCGGATATTCAAGCTTTAGCACTAGTATTTTTCGAGGTTTTTCTGGTGAGGACTTCTACGCCCAATATGAGCAAACCGTATCAAATGATTGTGCGCGTTTCCCTATTCTCCATAATTATTTTTTTAGGTTTAATCTTAATATTTCCTTTTGAATCAGATGATTACTTGTTTCCAAGTCCAATAATCTCAGTATTCTCAGTATTCTCAGCTATTTTTCTTTTGTTACTGGCTTTTTTAAAGGATGAAAACGAGCAGAAGGAAATAATAGATAATATTCAAAAACAAGAATCTACAATTAACTGGTTCTCCACTTTGGTGAATCTGGTTTCTCACAATTTACGTTCCCCGCTTGCAAATATATTGGGGAATGCACAAATCCTTGAAGTAAAATACCCCTCCCCGGATGAGCAAGGAGAGGTTTTTCAAATAGTAAATTCTGTAAGAACGGCAGATAAAATTATCAGTCGATTGCTCAAAGCGTCTTTTGTTACTGATAACATGAGCAGAATGACAATAGCCGAATCATTGATGCAAGCTTATCCAAATCTTATTTTAAAAGGTGAACTTAAAGATTTGACCTATCAAGAGAGCGTGAGTTTTCTCCTGAGCTTGGAAGTGTTCTTGGATAATTCTTTTCGTTTTTCTCCAGATAGGGTTGAGGTATTGTTTAGTGAAAATCAAATTGAAATTCTTGATTTCGGCCCTGGGTTGAATGAGGATGAGCTTGATCGATTTGGGAATATTGATGGTCTAACACTTGGAACCTTGCACGGTATAGGAATTCCATTTGCTCTGCGCATCTTAAAAACTATAGGTTATGGTGCTAAGGCTGAGAATTGCAATCCAGGTTTAAAGGTTACGGTGTCTAAAATAAGTAATGGCTATCCCACTTGAGAGTCGTTAGGAGGGCTATATGAGATAGTATCTACAGTCTTCTAAGTACCTCTTGCTCAACCTCATCACTGTTCCACTTTTCTGCAATGTCATCTATAGATAGGATTTTTTCCATGATTTCGTCTTGACGTTCACCTTCTTCTTT